>JBKBLL010000043.1:0-19878 GCA_046296375.1 Alphaproteobacteria bacterium
GCTGGGCGGCGCGGTTGGGGCTGCACGAGGGGATCTGCAATCATTTCAGCGTTGCCGTGGACGAGCGCGGCGACCGCTTCCTGGTCAATCCGCTGGGCATCCACTGGGCGGAGATGACGGCGAGCGACCTGGTGCTGGCCGATGCCGCGGGCAACGTGCTGGAGGCCAAGCCGGGGCCGGACGGGCCGCTGGAGGTGGAGGCGACGGCCTTCTTCATCCATTCGCGCATTCACCTCCGGAACCCGGCGGCGCGCTGCGTGCTTCATACGCACATGCCGTACGCCCTGTCCCTGTGCCTGATCGAGGGCGGGCGGCTGGAGATGGTGGAGCAGAACGCCCTGCGCTTTCACGACCGCATCGCCTATGAGGACGGTTATGGCGGCCTCGCCCTGGACAATTCGGAAGGCGACAGGCTGGCCGCGGCACTGGGCAACCGGTCGGTGGCCTTCCTCGCCGCACACGGCGTCATCGTGACCGGGCCGACGATCGCCCAGGCCTTCGACGACCTCTATTACCTGGAGCGCGCGGCGAAGGCGCAGGTGCTGGCGCGGTCGACGGGGCTGCCCCTGCGCCGCCTGCCCGACGCGGTGGTGCAGCGCACGGCACAGCAGATGGTGAGCGAAACGGGGAGCCAGGCGCACCGGCACCTCGCCGCGATCCGGCGCATCCTCGATCGCGAGGAGCCGGAGTATCGGCAGTGAGTGTGCCTCTCCATTGCTTCCCCGGACGGAGCGAAGCGAAGATCCGGGGCGCACTCTTCCGCCTGCACTGGTGCGAGTGGCGTCGCCTTGAGATGGCCCCGGATCTCCGCGCTGCGCGCTGCGTCCAAAAGCAAAAAAAGGCGGGCCCGCCCATGCGGCGGCGGTCGGAGCGCCGGCATGGATTGCTACGTCGTTGCGCTCCTCGCAATGACGGTCGTGTGAATCAGTCAGGAGTCTGAATGCAGCCGGGATCGCCGCGGAACCTGTCCGAGAACTGGACGCTGACCGCTCTGCTCGACGCGCTGGCCGCACGCGGCGGCGAGCCGGCGCTGGTGACGGTGGCGGGCGATGCGGTCGCGGCGACGAGCGCCGCAGACCTCGCGAACGACGCCCGCCGCCTCGCCGCCGGGCTGATCGCGGCGGGGGCGGCGAAGGGCGAGCATATCGGCCTGATCGCGCCGAACGGGCCGGACTGGGCGGTGGCGCGCCTCGGCATCGCGGCGGCGGGGTGCGTCGGCGTGGCGCTGGACGATCTGGCGGGCGATGAGGAGGCGGCCACCTATCTGAAGGACGCCGGCTGCCGGCTGGTCTTCGTGTCGCCGGGGCATCTGCCGGTGGCGGAGACTCTCGGCATCGACGCGCTGGTTCTGGACGACCGGGAAGACGAACGGCACGAGCGGTCGTGGCGGCTGGTCTTCGGGGATGAGGCCGGATCGCTGCCCGCGATCGGGCCCGACGACCGGGCGACGCTGGTCTATACGTCCGGCACCACGGGTACGCCCAAGAGCTTCTACCTGACCTGGGCGAACATCGCCGCCAACGTCGAGGCGATGGTGTCGCTGAACATCGTGCGGCCGGGCGACCGGGTGCTGCTGCCGCTGCCGCTGCACCACGTCTATCCGCTGGTCGTGGGCCTGTTCACGCCGCTGTCGGGCGGCGGCGCGGTCGTCTTCCCGGAGGCGGTGGCCGGGCCGCAGATCATCAAGGCGCTCCAGGCGGCCGGGGTCGCCATCATGATCGGCGTGCCGCGGCTCTATACCGCACTGGTCGGCGGGCTGGAGGGGCGCGTCGCGGCGCGCGGCAAGGTCGCGAAGACCCTGTTCCGGGCGCTGGTCGCGCTGTCGGGGATGCTGCGCCGGCGGTTCGGGATCAAGGCGGGGCGCGTCCTGCTGGGCAGCCTGCACCGGCAGATCGGACCCGGCCTGCGGGTGATGATCTCCGGCGGGGCGCAGCTGGAGCCGGCGGTGTTCCACCGGCTGGAGGCGCTGGGCTGGGAGGTGCTGAGCGGCTATGGCCTAGCGGAGACGGCGTCGATCTTCACCGGCAACGTGCCGGGCGCCAAGATCATCGGCAGCGAGGGACGGCCGCTGAAGGGCGGCGAGATCCGCATCGCACCGCCGACCGACGGTGAGACCGGATCCGAGGGCGCCGGCGAAGGCGAGATCCTGCTGCGCGGCGCCAGCGTGTTCGCGGGCTATCGCGACAACCCGGAGGCGAACGCCGGGGCCTTCACCGCGGACGGCTGGTTCCGCACCGGCGACCTGGGGCGGCTGGACGACGGGGGCTTCGTCTACGTCACCGGCCGGTCGAAGGAGCTGATCGTCCTGGGCGGCGGCAAGAACGTCTTCCCGGACGAGCTGGAAAAGGTCTACGGCGACAGCCCCTTCTTCCGCGAACTGGCGGTGCTGGAGCGCAACGGCGCGCTGGTCGCGATCGTCGTGCCGGACCCGGAGAAGATGCGGGCGTCGGGCTATACGCGCGCCGAGGACGTGGCGCGGGTGACGCTCGCCGACAAGGCGCGCGCCCTGCCGTCCTACCAGCGCCTGTCCGGCTTCGCGATCAGCCGGGAACCGCTGCCGCGGACGCGCCTCGGCAAGTATCAGCGCTTCCTGCTCGGCGATCTCTACGACCGCGCCCGCAGGGGCGAGACGCGTGCGCGCCCGCCGGCGCTGGCCCCCGAGGACCGCGCGCTGGTCGCCGGCGGGCCGGCGGCCGAGGTCTGGAAGATCCTGGGCGAGCGTTATGCCGAGCGCGGCGTGTCGATGGACGCCAGTCCCACGCTCGACCTGGGCCTGGACTCGATCGAGTGGATGACCCTGGCGCTGGAGATCGAGCAGCGCACCGGCATCGCCCTGACCGAGGAAGACCTGGCCGAGGCGGGGACGGTCCGGCTGCTGCTGCAGCGCGCGTCGGATGCCGCCGATCGGCCCGCGGCGGATGCCGTCCCGGCCGAGGATCTGCGCTGGTTCGAGCCGACGGGGGCCTTCGGCCGGGCGTTCGGCACGGCCGCCTTCGTGAAGAACCGCGCCCTGATGCGCCTGCTGTTCCGCGTGGAGGCCGAGGGGCTGGAGCATCTGCCGAAGGAGGGCGCCTGCGTGCTGGCGGCCAACCATGCCAGCGACCTCGACCCGCTGGTGATGGGGGCGGTACTGCCGCTCGGCTTCATGCGGCGCGTCTATTGGGGCGGCGACGCGCAGCGCCTGCACGGCGGGCCGATCCGGCGCGCGATCATGCGCGCGCTGCACGTCTTCCCGGTGGACGAGCGCACGCCGGCGGCCGCACTCGCCATGGGGACGGAGGCGCTGAAGCGAGGCCAAGCGCTGATCTGGTTCCCGGAATCGTGGCGCTCGCCCGACGGCGAGATCCAGCGCTTCCTGCCCGGCATCGGCCGGCTGCTGTCGGAAACCGGCGCGCCGGTCCTGCCGGTCTGGATCGACGGCACCTTCGCCGCCATGCCGCGCGGCCGCTCCCTGCCAAGGCCGACCAAGGTGCGCATACGCATCGGGCCGCCGCTCGACGCGGCGGCCCTGGACGCGGCGGGCGCGGGCGACAATCCCTATTCCCGGATCGCCGCCGCGCTGAGGGACGAGGTCGCGAAGCTGAAGCCGTAGCGGCTCCGGCTCGGGCGGGCGAATGGCTCAGGCGCGCCCACCCTTCTCTCCGTCATTGCGAGCCGAAGGCGAAGCAATCCAGCGGCGGGCGCGCCGTGATGGATTGCTTTGTCGCTACGCTCCTCGCAATGACGGACGAGGGGGCGCGATCCGGCTCAGGCCGACACCTTTTCCTTCTCGGGCAGCGTCTCGACGCGGATGTTTTTCGCGATCTCCTTCTGCCGGTCGAACTCGGCGCGGCGCCTTGCGATCTCCTCGGGCGACATGCGCTCGATGTTGGAGAAGTCGAGCTTCCACGCGCCGCTCTCGCTCCAGCGCTGCGGCGACTGCACCGTGGTGCGCGGGCCGGGGGCGCTCTCCAGCACCTTCAGCGCCAGCTCCAGGGTCTGCGCCTGGGATGCCGGGTCGTGCGGCTTGCCGGCGCCGTGGCCGAGCGGGAAGTCGCTGAACATCAGGCGCGGCACGCCGCAATGCTCGACGATGTCGCGCGCGCAGCCCATGACGACGGTCGGGATGCCGTTCTCCTCCAGGTAGCGCGCCGTCATGCTCGCGGTCTGGTGGCAGACCGGGCAGTTGGGCACGATCACCATCGCGTCGACGCCGTCCTCGCGGCAGCGCTTCAGCATCTCCGGCAGGTCCTGGTCGATCGTCGTGCGGTGGCTGCGGTTGGTCGGCGCGCCGTGGAAGCGCGGCGAGATCGAGCCGATGCGCCCGCTCGCCGCCGCGTTGCGCAGCGCCAGGAGCGGGAACCAGGAGCGGCTGTCCTCGGCCTTGTTGTGCAGCCGGTCGTAGCCGATGTGCGAGATGCGCAGGTCGTGCTCCTGCGACGTGTCGCCGGAATAGACCGTGTAGAACTTGGCGGCCGAGTTGTAGGGTGCACCCGGCCCCTGGTCGCCCTTCGACGGATCGTAGGGTGCGGCCGTCGTGATGATGCCGACGCGGCATTCCGACATCGGCTTCGCCAGCGGCGTGAACGGCACGTCGAGATAGTGCGCCCAGCGATAGGGCGTGCCGTAGCCCAGGGTGACGTAATAGTCGCGCGTTCGCTTCATGTAGGGGATCGGCGCGTCGTAGTCGGGCGCGAAGCCGAATTCCTCGTCCTGGGTCATGGTCCTGCCTGTCTCGTGCGAACGATGTTTCCGCCTTATGGTCCAATGTCGGGAGCGCTGTGCAACGCCCCGGGGGAAAGCGGCATATCGGGGAGTTATAGCGCATGGCGCAAGCGGACAACCAGAGCACGGCGGAACGGCTGCTGGCGCTGTGGGACCATCTCAGCATCCGCCGGGCCCATATCGCGGCACAGATGCCGGGCGACGTCGTCGAACTCGCCGTCCGCCACCCGGACCGCCTGGGCGGCATCGTGCTGTGCGCGCCGAGCCGGCTCGACCCGGCGCCGTTCGCGGCCCTGGCGGACCGGCTGATGACGATCGCCGGGACCGCGGGGCCGACCCATGCGGCGACCGCGCCCGCCGCGGCACGGCTGCCCGGCCTGCGGCGCGCGGTGCTCGACGGCTACGCGCCGCAGGGCTGGGACGACGTGGTGCGCGACAGGACCGACGCCATTGCCACGGCGATGACGGACTTCCTCGGCAGCCGCACCGCCGATGTTCCGGTTCCGGCCGGCGCGGCGCGGGACGGCGTCTGCGCCGGCATCACCTACCGGATCCGCGGCAGCGGACCGGCGCTGGTCCTGTTCCCGTTCTTCCTGGCGCCCTCGCAGTGGGACCCGGCGCTGGCACTGCTGGAGCGGCACTTCACCGTGATCCTGCTGGGCGGGCGGCATCTGGGCGGCGTCGCCGCACTGGAGGACCGCGCGCAGGCGCCGACCTATGGCGCCATGTTCCGCACCCTGCTCCACCTGCTCGACCCGCCGCCGGGCGCGCGCATCCTGGACGTCGGCTGCGGCGCCGGCTCGCTCGACCGGATGCTGGCGCGCCGGCTGGGTGATGCCCGCATCGATGCGGTCGACGCCAACCGCTTCCTGCTGCGCGAGGCGGCGGCGCTGGCCGCGGCGGACGGGCTGACGGACCGCATCGCCTTCACCGAGGGCAACGCCGAGGCGCTGGCGTTCGCGGACGCCACCTTCGACTGCGCCTTCTCGGTGACCGTGCTGGAGGAATGCGATGCGGACCGGGCGATCGCCGAACTGGTGCGCGTCGTGAAGCCCGGCGGCCGCGTCGGCGTGATCGTGCGCGCCACCGACATGGCCCAATGGTGGAACCTGGACGTGCCGCAGGGCATGCGCGACCGGATCGACACGCCGCCCCAGTCGGTCTCGCCGGGCGGCGTCGCCGACAAGGGCCTCTACGGCCGCATGGCGGCGGGCGGCCTGCGCGACCTCACCTGCTTTCCCTTCCTGGTGACGCTCGACAATCCCGGCGGGCCGATCTGGCGCCACCGCGAGGACCATGTCTTGGCCCAGTTCGACGCCGCGGAAACGGCGGCCTGGCAGGCGGCGCGCAGCGCCGCGGCGGCCGACGGCCTGCTCTTCATGGCCCACCCGATGCACTGCGCCGTCGGCACCCGGCCGTAGCTCGCCGCCGGCCATAGCGCGGGTGCGTAGCGCGGGCGCGCCGGAAGCCTTAGTCTGCTGTCCGGACAACACGCGGGAGAGATTCATGCGGCAGATGGCGTTGGTGGCGTTTCTTCAGGCGCAGAACTGCAGCGACTTCGCCGCCTCGTGGCGGCATCCGGAGGCGCGCAAGGATTCCTGGTCGCCGGAATATTACCAGCACATCGCGCGGGTGCTGGAGGCGGGCATGTTCGACCTGGGCTTCTTCGACGACCGCCTGTCGATGCCCGACATGTACGGCCGCGACCATGCGCACACGGTCAAGCACGGCATCCGCTGCGTGAAGATGGACCCGCTCACCATCCTGACCGTGATGGGCATGGCGACGACGCGCCTCGGCCTGGGCTCGACCGCGTCGACCACCTATTTCGAGCCGTTCGACGTCGCCCGCACCTTCGGCACGCTCGACCTGATGACGCACGGGCGTGCCGCCTGGAACGTCGTGACCTCGGTCAACGACGGCGAGGCGGAGAATATGGGCCAGGCGCGCCACATGGAGCACGACCTGCGCTACGACCGCGCCGACGAGTTCATGGAGGTGGTGCTCGGCCACTGGGACACGTGGGAGGACGGCTCGATCGTCCAGGACCGCGAGAGCGGGGTCTTCGCGATCCCCGAGAAGGTGCACCGGCTGGACCACAAGGGCCGCTTCTTCACCTCGCGCGGGCCGTTCACCGTGCCGCGCTCCGAACAGGGCCACCCGGTCATCATCCAGGCCGGCTCCAGCGGGCGCGGCCGGCGGTTCGCCGCCATGTGGGGCGAGGTGATCTTCGTGGCCTATCGCGATCTGGCGCAGGCCAAGCGCGAATATGCGGCGCAGAAGGCCGCCGTCGCCGCGGCCGGGCGCGACCCCGAGCAGTTCAAGATGTGCAACGTCCTGCACGCCATCGTGGCGCCGACCCAGGGCGAGGCCGAGGACAAGTGCGCGAAGATCCAGGCGCTGGCCCTGGAGATCGACTCGCTGTCACTCCTGTCCGAGGCGCTGAACTTCGACTTCGCCACCAAGGGCATGGACGAGCCCTTCACCGACGCGGAGATCGCCGGCATCTCCGGCATGCAGACGATGCGCGACCGCGTGCTCCAGGTCAGCGGCAAGAAGAACCCGACGCCGCGCGACTTCATCCAGGCGACCGGCCGCGGCCTGATGCGCCACCCGACGGTGGGTACGCCCAAGCAGGTGGCCGACATCATGGAGCAGTGGTTCGTCGAGCGCGGCTGCGACGGCTATGTCGTAGGGGCGACGCACATTCCCGGCGCCTACGAGGATTTCGTGAACCTCGTCGTGCCGGAACTCCAGCGGCGGGGGATCTTCCGCAAGGAGTACACGGGCGCGACGCTGCGGGAGAATATGGGGTTGGAGCGGCCGGCGGTGAGGGAATGGCGGAGGCGGAAGGCGGTGTAGGGGCTTCGTGACGGAGTCCACGATGCGGAGTCCTCGCGCGGCACAAATTTCCTTGCAGAGTCCATGCGACGTCGGCTCCTTATCGCGATGAACGCCGCGCTGGCAGGCGCTCTGGCAAGCGCCTGCTGTACCGGGACTCGTTGGTGGCGTAAGGTTCCATTTTACCGCTTTGGTTGCGGTGCACGCGATGGTTAACGAGAACCGCATCACTTTAGTCATAGAAGGCCTGCCGGAGGATGACGGGCGGGTTCGCTTTGCTGCATTCTTGAATCAGTTAAACACGCTAAATGCGACGATTAACCGACTTGACCGCGAAGCAAACGGCAAGGCTGGAAATTATTTCCAAATTGCAGAACTATCTTACGCCAGCCCTGTGCGAGTTGCTATCGAACCGCAGGCTCTGCCGGGGCGCCCACCCACTGGACATCTTGTTATCGAAAGCCTCACTCGCATTGCTGACGCCTTTGAAAACAAGGACGACATCCTCGATTTCGATGCTGAATTACTGGAGGACTTCCGTAGCCTTGCGCTGCCAGTGGGAACCAGGGTGCGTGCCGCGACGCTTCTATTCAATGACCATCGCATTGACCTGTCTCCACAGATTGCCAGCCGCCTGGACGCGGCGCTGGCGGTCGATGAGGAATGTGAGGGCGGCGTGGAGGGTATGCTGGAGCAGATCAATCTGCATGGCGGCGCGAACATCTTTAGCATCTACCCGGAAATAGGTCCGAAGAAGCTCGCTTGCCATTTTCCAGCTCGCCTATACGACGACGCCGTCGCGGCTGTGGGCCGCAAAGTTCACGTCAAGGGGACACTCACCTATCGCGCACGAAAGGACCACCCACACCTTATCCAAGTCAGTGAGATCGATGTCTACGAGCCGGAGAGCCTCCTTCCCGATTGGGAGGACCTTCGTGGTCGCGCCCCCGACCTAACCGGCGGCCTTAGCAGCGAGGACTTCGTTAGGGAGTTGCGTAGTGCCTGGCGCTAATCCGACCTACTATTGGGACACGTGCCTTTTTATCGCGTGGCTCCAGAGTGAGGACCGCAAGACCGGCGAGATGGATGGCGTCCGCGAGATGATCCAGCGCCACAGGCGGCGTGAAATTAAGATCATGACCTCGGTTCTGACGCAGGTTGAGGTTTTACAGGGAAAAATTCCGGCGGGCGTAGGCAATGCGTTCACTGACTTTCTGAAGCGTATCACGCGCGTCGGCATGGACATCAAGGTTGCACAGCTGGCGCATGATCTACGCGACCACTACTCGCGGGCTGGCGGCAAGCCGCTTACGACGCCCGATGCAATTCATCTTGCTACCGCAATTCACTATCGCGCTGACGAGTTTCACACGTTCGATGAGGGCGGGAAGAGCAAGTCGCTGGGCCTCATCCAGCTCTCCGGCAACGTAGGAGGCCACAGGCTGACCATATGCAAACCTGAAGCAAGAAGCCCGCAGCTCGACCTGCGCAAGTCTTAAGGTCAACGGATCAAGTGCGGCGTGTTATCGACGCCACGAACTCGGTTGCGACGAGGACGAGGCGACGTCGACGACCAGCAGGCGCGGCGACGCGTCGGCCTGAACCGTGCCGGTGTGCGACCCGGCCGCCGCGGCCCCGTCCGAAACGAAGCGCGTCCGGCGATGACCCGTGGATCGCGTTCAAGCCCGCCCCTTGAAGTGGCCGGGCATTGGCCGTACATTTGGCCAGGAGAAAAACCATGGCCAATGCAGCACCGAAACCAGCCGGCGGGCGCACCCGAGGGGAGCGCCTGGAGGCACGTGTCACGGCCGAGCAGAAGAGCCTGATCGAGCGGGCGGCGGCGCTACAGGGGCGGACCCTGACCGACTTCGTGCTGACGAGCGTGCAGGACGCCGCCCGGCGGGCGATCGAGGAACATCACCAGCTTGCGCTCTCCGTCCGCGACAGCGAGGCGTTCGTCGATGGACTGATGAATCCGCAGCCGGTCAATGATCGCCTTCGCGACACGGTGCGCCGCTATCGCGAGAAAACCGGCGTTTGACGCGTGGCCGGTTACGCCGATGAAGAACTCCGGGTCGAGGCACTGGGCTCGCACGACCGATCGGGGTTCGAGAGCGGCGTAGAGCCGATGGACCGCTATTTTCGAACGCAGGCGGGGCAGGACGCGCGGAGGAACCTGGCCGCAGCTTTTGTCCTGGTGCTGCCGGACGGCACGGTTGCCGGCTACTACACGCTCTCGTCGGCGTCCGTGCACCTTGGCGAGTTGCCGGCGCAGACGGTGCGGAAGCTGCCGCGATACCCGCTGGTGCCGGCGACACTGCTGGGCCGTCTCGCCGTCGATCGGCGACAGCAGGGGAAGGGCTATGGCCGGTTTCTCCTGGCCGATGCTCTCTACCGGGCGGCCCGGAGTGAGATCGCCTCGTTCGCGGTGATTGTCGATGCGAAAGACGGGAATGCCCGCGAGTTCTATCAGCGGGAGAGTTTTCTGCCGTTTCCGGATCAGCCCATGAAGCTGTTTCGACCGATGGCGGACATCAGGCTGCTGTTCGGATGAGAAACCGCCGACGCTCTTGACGTACCCCATATATCCATTATTCTGGAAATATGGATAAGACAGCCGCCATAGACGCCCTCGGCGCGTTGGCGCAGGAGAGCCGGCTAGATATCTACCGGCTGCTGGTGCAGGCGGGGACCGAGGGGTTGCCGGCGGGGCAGATCGGGGAGCGGCTGGGGTTGCCGGCGGCGACGCTGTCGTTTCACCTGAGCCAGCTGCGCCATGCCGGGCTGGTCGCGTTCACGCGGGAGGGGCGGTCGCTGATCTATGCGGCCGAGTACGACACGATGAACCGGCTGCTGGCCTATCTGACCGAGAATTGCTGCCGCGGCGATGTCTCGGCCTGCACCATTCCCGCCTGCAACGTTCCGGCCTGCGAGCCCGCCGTGGCGGCCCCACCCGAAGCGAAGAGGATCCGTCGATGAAGCGCCTGCACGTGCATGTGTCGGTGGAGGACATGAGCCGGTCCGTTGGCTTCTACAGCACGCCGTTCGCGAGCCCGCCCGCCGTACTGAAGCCCGACTATGCCAGGTGGATGCGCGGCACCGAACGGGCCGCCCCGGCCGTGGCCTGCTGCGACACCGCGGAGCGCGCGCGCGTATGAGAGAGAGCACCGTCACGCCGGCCGCATCGGCGGAACTCGCCCCGCCCGGGGGCATCGGCGTCTTCGAGAAGTGGCTGTCCGTCTGGGTGGCGCTCTGCATCGTCGCGGGCGTGACGCTGGGCAATCTCGCCCCCGGCCTGTTCGAGACGGTGGCATCCTGGGAGTACGCCTCGGTCAATCTGGCCGTCGCCGTCCTGATCTGGGCGATGGTCTATCCGATGATGGTGGCGGTCGACTTCGCCAGCCTCAGTCATATCGGCGACCGGCCGAAGGGCCTGATCCTGACGCTGGTCGTCAACTGGCTGATCAAGCCCTTCACGATGGCCGCGCTCGCCGTCCTGTTCTTCGAGGTCGTGTTCGCCGACCTGATCGCGCCGGCCGACGCGCAGCAGTACATCGCCGGCCTGATCCTGCTGGGTGCCGCACCCTGCACGGCGATGGTGTTCGTGTGGTCGCAGCTGACCCGCGGCGACCCGACCTACACGCTGGTCCAGGTGTCGGTGAACGACGTCGTGATGATCTTCGCCTTCGCGCCGCTCGTGGCCCTGCTGCTGGGCGTAACCGACATCACCGTGCCGTGGGAGACGCTGCTCCTTTCGGTCGGGCTCTACGTCGTGATCCCGCTCGCCGCCGGCGCCCTGACGCGGCAGCGGCTGGTGGCGCGCGCGAACCGCCGGGAGGGCGGCGAGGCGGCGGTGGCGCGCTTCACCGCGGCGGTGAAGCCCTTCTCGGTGCTGGGATTGCTGGCCACGGTCGTGCTGCTGTTCGGGTTCCAGGGCCAAACCATCCTGGACCGGCCGCTGCTGATCGCGCTGATCGCCGTGCCGCTGCTGATCCAGTCCTACGCGATCTTCGCGGTCGCCTACGCAGCGGCCTGGGCGTGGCGCGTGCCCTTCAACGTGGCGGCACCGTGTGCGCTGATCGGCACGTCGAACTTCTTCGAACTGGCCGTCGCCGTCGCGATCAGCCTGTTCGGCCTGAACAGCGGTGCGGCTCTGGCCACGGTCGTCGGCGTCCTGGTCGAGGTGCCGGTCATGCTGTCGCTCGTCGCCTTCGCCAACCGGACCAAGGGGCTGTTCCCTGATGCGGCATCGCCCGCGCCGACATTGTCGCGGCCCGTCGGAGGGGAGTAGTGTTGACCATGGTATGGGTAGGGTACCGGATGCGCGGATGCCGCTGCCGCGGAACGAGGAGCGAGCGATGACGATGAGCTTTCCCGCCGGGGGCTATCGGTTTGTACCGGGCGTCTTTCAGTATTCGGGCGGCGCAGCCGCCGAGCCGGGCTTCGCGATCGAGCGCGTGCGGTTCCACCGACCGGTTCCGCTCGCCGAGGGCTTCAAGCGGATCGAGGATTACATCACGGCGGCGGGCAGGCCGATGACGGCGTTCTGCGCGTGCGAACTGCGCTCGCCGGCCCCCTTCACGGACCAGGGCTTCATCGACTTCAACCGCCAGTATGTCGGCACGCTGGAGCGGTGGGGGCTGTTCAAGGACGAGGTCAACCCGGTCGCGCGCAGCAATGTCTGTCCGGAAATCGATCCGCCGGCCGAGCCGTCCTTCTACGCATTCAGCTTCACCCGGCCCGCCGAAGGCGTCGCACCCAGCTTCGTCATCGCGGGCAGCGGCGAGGCGCGCGAGGGAAACGCTCCCTACAGCGAGAAGACCGTGCGATACGGTGATACCAGTCCCGCCGCGATGGTCGAGAAGGCTCGCCACGTCCATGGCGAGATGGAGCGCCGGATGTCGGCACTCGGCGTGTCCTGGGCCGATTGCACCGCAACGCAGATCTACACCGTCCAGGACATCTACCCGTTCTTCGCGGAGGACATCGTCCGGCGCGGGGCGGCCGCTGCCGGTCTGACATGGCACTATTGCCGGCCCCCGGTGATCGGCCTGGAGTACGAGATGGACTGCCGCGCCGTCGCGACGGAAAGAGTGATCGCCTGATCGGCCACGCGTCGGGGCCAAGGTCCGGCGATGCCAGCGAGTGGAAGAGGCACGGTGTCGTATCCTGCAACCGTCGGCATGACAGAGCGTAAGGAGCGGCGATGACCAGGACCTCGCCACAACGCGCCGCTACGGCCGCCTCGGACGCATTTCCGTGCCGCGATTGCGAAGTCCGGTCACGCGCGGTCTGCTCCGCGCTGGAGCCGCATGAACTGGCGGAACTCAACGCGATCGTCACCGAAGTGAATCTCGCGCCGCAGCAGGCCGTGTTCTTCGAGGGCGATCCGGCGCTCTATGCGTTCAGCGTGACCCGCGGCGTCGCCCGGCTTTCGAAGATGCTGCCGGACGGGCGGCGGCAGGTTACCGGTTTTCTATATCCCGGCGATTTTCTCGGTTTCGCCTATCACGACGCCTATGCCTACACGGCGGAGGCGGTCACGGACCTGCGCCTCTGCCGGTTTCCACGGCAGAAGCTGACGGCGCTGTTCGATGCCCATCCTAAACTCGAACGCCGGATGCTGGCGATCGCGTCGAACGAACTCGAACTTGCGCAGGATCAGATGCTTCTGCTCGGGCGCAAGCACGCGCGTGAGAGGCTGGCATCCTTCCTCCTGAATCTCTCCGAACGCGCCGTCCGGCACGGCGAGCCGCCGGACCCCATCGAACTGCCGATGAACCGGACCGATATCGCCGACTATCTCGGACTGACGATCGAAACCGTCAGCCGCACCTTCAGCCAACTCATCCAGCGCGGTGTCATCCGCGCCCTGACGACGCACCGCATCGCCCTGAAGGATCGCGACGCGCTGGTGTCGATCGCCGAGGGCGACGCGGGCTGACGTCAGGCGCACAGCGTTCGGCTGCCCAATGCGGCCAGATGCCGGGCGAGGATCCCATCGGCCCAGTGGTTCGACCGCAGGATGTCCGGTTGCGGACGGGCCGCATCGGGCGCCCGCTGAGCGGGCTCAACGCGATCACGGCAGGCCGGGCGTTCGGCCGTCTCGGTGCGCGTCTGGGCGATGAAGTCGTAGGCGATCCCGCACCCCATTCGATCCTCCCCGGACCGCTGCCGGCCCGACCGCTCTCTGCCGGGTGTCGGACACGTTTCGCAGGATCGGACCCGAAGAAGCGCGCGTCATTGATCTGCATCAATAGCGGCCCCACGGGGAAGCAGGTTCAGCCGGCTGCCCGGGCCCGGCGCTTGGGCGGCGTGATCCGGATCGACGCGATCTGATTGCGCACGCGCCGGAGCACGTGGAACCGGAACCCGTAGAAATCGAAGGTCTGGCCCGCCTCGGGAATCTGACGCGCCTCGCGCAGGAGCAGTCCGGCGATGGTCGACGCGTCTTCCTCGGGAAGGCTCCATTCGAATTCCCGGTTGAGGTCGCGTATCGTCACGGTCCCCGCGACGACATAGGAGCCGTCGGGCTGCGGGCGCACCCCGGGGACGGCGATGTCGTGTTCGTCCGAGATGTCGCCGACGATCTCCTCCAGGATATCCTCCAGCGTGACGGTGCCCATGAGCGAGCCGTACTCGTCGATGACGAGGGCGAAATGTTCCCGCCGCCGGCGAAAAGCCTGAAGCTGGTCGAGCAGTGTGGTCGAATCCGGAATGAACCAGGCCGAACTCGCCAGGCTCTGCACGTCGAGCTTGTCGTAATCGCCGCCCAAACTGTGCACCGCACGCAGCAGGCCCTTGGCGTGAAGGACGCCGACGATGTTGTCCGGCGTGTCGCGCCACAGCGGGATGCGCGTGAACGGACTCGCCAGAACCTGCTCGACGATTTCGCGCGGCGGCAGGCCGGCATCGATCATCACCGTATTGCGCCTGTGCGTCATGATCTCGCTGACCCAGACATCGCCCAGGTCGAGAACGCTGCGCAGCATGCGGCGCTCGTCGCGGATCTCGCGCGTTTCCCCGCGATGCAGTTCGATGGCACCCCGCAGTTCCTCCTCGTGGCTGGAATGGCTGTAGGGCGCCTGGGCGCGTTCGCCGAGGAGACTGAGGGTGAGCTTGACGACGAATTGGATGGCAATGACGGCCGGCCGCAGGATGCGCACCAGATGCACGAGGATCGGGGCGACGGCCAGCGCCAGGCGGTCCGAGTGGTTGAAGGCGAAGGTCTTGGGCAGGACCTCGGAGAAGATCAGGAGCAGCAGCGTCATCGCGATCGTCGCGTAGGCGACGCCGGCTTCGCCGAAAACGACGATGAGAGCGCTGGTCGCCAGCGATGCGGCGAGAATGTTGACGAGATTGTTGCCGAGCAGGATGGCCCCGATCAGCATCTCCTTATCGTCGCGCAGGCGACGGACCAGGGCCGCGTTCCGGTTTCCCTTGCGTTCCAGGTGGTGCATGCGCGCGCGGGACACCGCCGTCAGCGCCGTCTCCGACCCGGAGAAGAAGGCCGAGAACAGCAGCAGCACGAAGATCGCACCCGCCGTTATCCAGATTGCCTGATCCATGACCGCCCCGAAGCCGGCGGCACCGTCCGCCGCGTTCGGCCAGACATATCAGCCGGCGCGGCGGGACGGAACGGCTCAGACCTCGGAATAGCCGCTGCCGCGCGTTTCCACCCCGCGCCCGACCGCGGTCTCGATCCAGCCGAACTCGGCCAGGATCTGCTGGCTGTAGCAGACCCTGCCGTTGACTGCCTCGGCCGGTTCGCACGCGAGCAGGAGGGTCGCTCGCGCCATGTACTCCGGCGGTTCGCCGCGCGGATCGTCCATGCCGGTCACCAGCTTGTGGAAGACCGTTCCCGGCGTCGGCACGACCCGCGACGGGGACACCGCCGTGACGGCGATGCCCCGATGCTGCGCCATCTCCTGTGCCAGCCCTTGCGTGAACCGCTCCAGGGCCGCCTTGCTGGCGCCGTACATGGTACCGCCGCGAACGGTCGTATCGGCATAGGGACCGCGGCCCGGGCCGATTGCCGCACCCGAACTGATGTTTACGATGGCCCCGCTTCGGCGCGGGACCATGTCTTCGAGAACGGCCTTGGACAGCACGAACGGCGCGTGCACGTTCACCGCGAAGGACCGGATCCAGCGGTTGGTCGCATATTCGGTGATCGGGACGTAGTAGTTGAGGGCCGCATTGTTGACGAGGATGTCGACGGGCCCGTAAAGCCGGCGCGCGGCATCGACCAGTGCGAGGCATTCGGCTTCCTGGGAGACGTCCGCGGTCACGGCGCTCGCCTCGCCGCCGGCCGACCGGATGCCCTCGACGGTGGCTTCCAGCGAGCCGGGCAGGGCGTGGTCGCCTTCCTTGAGCGTTCTCGCCGCACAGACGACCCGTGCACCCTCCTTCGCGAACAGCTCGGCGATGGCCTGCCCGATGCCCCGGCTTGCACCGGTTACGATAGCCGCCTTTCCGTCCAGTTTGCCCACGGCGACGCCTCCTGTTGGTTTCTCGGATCGACTGTGCGACGCAGAGTGCCGCTCCGAGCGCGGGCAGGAAAGGGGCGATCGCGCACGTTGGCCGTCAGGGTTTCTTTGCGGGTGTCCAGGCCTCGGCACCCATGCTGGTGCCTCCCAGAAGCGTGAACTGTCCGGTCAGCACGCCTTCGGGACCGATCTCGTAGACCGCCACGCCGGGAACCGGCATGCCCTGCGTCAGGAAGGTCACCGAGAATGTCGTGCCGGTCAGTATCCCGGTGCCCCGTGCCAGCTGATTCCCGATCAGCCACATCACGTGATAGGTGCTGCCGCGTTTGACCACGGACGCTTCGCCGGCATAGTTGCCTTCCGATGTTCTGCCGTAGACGTCGTAGTCTCCGACGATATCGGCGGCGGCCTGAGCCCAGGTCGCGGACGCGAAGAGGAGCGCGAGGCAAGCCGTGGAAATCCGCACCCTTCGATCTCCATCCGTATCGGCACCGCATGGCGCCAGAAGGTTCAAGACTCTCTAGGCCGCCTCCGCCGCGCGGCAACCCGCTTCGTCCAAGGGTCGCTGCGGGTGCCCCCGTTCCGCCGTCGGACGTTCACGAAGTCTACCACCTTATGTGGCTTGATGTGCAAAGGTCGCGCCGCTGGGGCCCGGTCGGTTTCGGCCCGCCTTCGGCGTGAAGCCGCACGGGAGGATTGCCATGAACACTGTCCATCCCGTGCCGGCCGACTGGCAGGCCATCGAGGGAGCACCGAATCCGCTCGGGGTGACGTATGTCGCAGGTGCCGATGCGTACAATTTCGCCATCTATGCCAAGCATGCGCGCCGGGTGACGCTTCTGCTCTTCGCCGCCGAGGACGTCGCGACGCCTGTCATCGCATGCAACTTCGAGCATGGATCGAACAGGACCGGTCGCGTCTGGCACGCGCGCCTGCCGGGCGAGACGGTGCGCAGGGCTCTCTATTACGGGTATCGGATCGACGGCCCGCTGGACGGCGAGACGGGACATCGTTTCGACCCGGACAAGCTGCTGGTCGATCCCTATGCACGGGCCATCTATTTCCCGCCCGAGTTCAGCCGCGAGGCGGCGCGCCGCCCGGGCAGCAACATGGGTCGCGCACCTCTCGGGATCCTGTCGGCAGAAGCCGCGCCGTTCGATTGGGGCGACGACCGGCCGCCGCGCCGGACCCATGACGCCGTAATCTATGAACTGCATGTTCGCGGGTTTACCCGTCGCGCCAGTTCGGGCGTTCCGGCGGACCGGCGCGGCACCTTCGCGGGCGTGATCGACAAGATCGACCATCTGCGGCGGCTCGGCGTCACGGTCGTGGAACTGATGCCGGTGTTCCAGTTCGATCCCCTGGAGGGGAACTACTGGGGCTATATGCCGATGTCGTTCTTCGCCGTCCACGACAGCTATGGCAGCCGCCACGCGCTGGGGGAGGAACTCGACGAGCTGCGTCGACTGATCAAGGCCCTGCACGCCGCCGGAATAGAGGTCATCCTCGATGTCGTGTTCAACCATACCGCCGAAGGAAACGAGGCTGGCCCGACATACAGCTTCCGCGGTATCGACAACACCACCTACTACCTGCTGAACGACGACCGTTCCGGGTACCGCAACGACAGCGGCACCGGCAACGTGCTGCACACGGCCAACCGCTACGTTCAGACGATGATCCTGGACAGCCTGCGCTACTGGGTGCGGGAGTTCCACGTCGACGGCTTCCGGTTCGACCTGGCATCCCTCTTTACGCGCCGTAGCGACGGCAGCATAAACCTGGAGGATCCACCGATCGTTTCCGCGATCGAGGCCGATCCCGACCTGGCGCATGTCCGCCTGATCGCCGAAGCGTGGGACCTGTCCAGCTATCAGCTGGGGCGCGCCTTTCCCGGCGTCACCTGGCTGCAATGGAACGGCCGGTTCCGCGACGACATACGGCGCTTCGTGCGGGGCGATGCCGGCCAGGTGGGGGCGGCGGTTCGGCGGGTCTATGGCAGCGACGACCTCTTTCCCGATACGCCGATGGACGCCTACCATCCCTACCAAAGCGTCAACTTCGCCACCTGCCACGACGGCTTCTCTCTCTATGACCTCGTTGCCTACGACCGGAAGCACAACGACGCGAACGGCCACGAGAACCACGACGGGACCGATGCCAACTGGTCCTGGAACTGCGGCTGGGAGGGCGACGACGGCGCGCCGGAGCACGTGCTGGCCCTGCGCCGGCGGCAGGCGCGGAACATCTTCGCGTTGCTGATGCTGTCCAACGGCACGCCGATGTTTCGGGCAGGCGACGAGTTTCTCGCGACCCAGAACGGGAACAACAACCCCTACAACCAGGACAACGAGACAAGCTGGCTCGACTGGGACCTGGCCGAGCGCAACGGCGACTTCCTCCGGTTCTGTCGGATGATGATCGCTTTCCGCCGCGCGCATCCCGGCATCGCGCGCAGCCGCTTCTGGCGATCCGACGTGCGGTGGTACGGCGACCTCGGTCCGCTCGACCTAGGACCGGACGTCCGGTGGTTCGCCTGGTGCCTCGACGGCCGCGCTGCCGGCGACGAGGATCTCTATGTCATGGTGAACATGGACCGACAGGATCGCTGGTTCGACGTACAGGAGACCGGCCGATGGCGCCGCGTCGTCGACACCGGCCTCCTTTCCCCGGAGGACATCGTCTGCCCGGCGCGCGCGCCGCTGATCGACGGTCCCCGCTACCCCGTCGCGGCGCGGTCCGTCGTCGTGCTGCTCGGCCGGCGCGCGGGCTGACCGCGATCCGGACCCGCGATGTCGCAGAGCCCGCGCAGCGGGCGTCAGTGCGACAGGAGGACGGGCACGGTCATCTGTCGCAGGATGGTCCTTGTCGCGCCGCCGAGCACCGCTTCGCGCAGACGGCTGTGGCCGTAGGCGCCCATCACGATCAGGTCCGCGGAACCGCCGGCCGCCTCGGAGAGCAGGAACTCGCCGGGCTCGATAGTGTCCGTGACGGTCCGTGCCGCCTCGACGCGGACGCCATGGCGTGCCAGGGCCTGGCAGATCTCGGCGCAGGGCACGGACTGCGGGTCCGTCGCCGGCCTGTCGGCGACGATCGCGAGAACGGTGACGATGTCGGCACGACGGAGCAGCGGCAGGGCGTCGTGGACGGCGCGCGCCGCCTCCCGGCTCCCGTTCCATCCGACCAGAACCCGCCGAAACGGGTGGGCGGCGCCGATAGGGGGAACCACGAGGACCGGGCGTCCTGCGGCGAGGACCACATCTTCCGGCAACGTCCCCGGCGTCGCGAAACTGGCGGTCGCGGGATCGGTCTGCCCAACGATCGCAATGTCCGCCCAGCGCGCAGCCGCGATCACGACGTCGACGGCCCGGCCTTCGATCTCCTGCCAGTCCGAGCGGTCCGCATCGCCGGACTGCATCTCGAAGATGCGGCGCGCCATGGCGGCTTCCTCGCCGGCCCAGCGGCGCTGCTGGGCAACCACCTCGGCGCTCGCCTCGAAATAGAGCGGCAGCAGGCCCGCGTCTCGCGGGTGGAGGCCGGTCAGGTGCGCCTCGTGCTCGGCAGCGAGCGCCGCCGCCAAGCGGACCCTGGCGGCCGCCGCCTGTCCCGAATCGACATGGACGATGATGCTGCCGATGGACATGGCTGATCCCCCGGGCCTGCGGCCGGCTTCATCTCCGGCGTAGTGGGTTTGTCGGAAACCTCGGTCAACGCGATCTCGCCATCCTTGCTCGGGCGCTTCCCGTGCGACCGCCCGGATGATGTGGCCGGCGGCCGTCCCGCGCCTTGCGCTGGATCAAGTCTCGTGCACGCCGGCGCGCATCGCCAGTTGCTCCCGCCAGAG
>JBKBLL010000044.1:0-19678 GCA_046296375.1 Alphaproteobacteria bacterium
ACGTGCGCGGCGCCGCACGGCTGGAAATGGCGATGCGCGACGTCGATCTGGTGGTCCACGCCGCCGCGCTGAAGCAGGTCTCGACGGCTGAGTACAATCCCTTCGAGTGCGTGAAGACCAATGTCCACGGGGCGGAGAACGTCGTCACCGCCGCGCTGCGCACCCGCGTCGAACGGGTCGTCGCCCTGTCGACCGACAAGGCCGCCAACCCGGTCAGCCTCTATGGCGCCAGCAAGCTCGCCGCCGACAAGATCTTCGTCGCGGCCAACAATCTGCGGGGCGCCGACGGCGCGATCTTCTCGGTCGTGCGCTATGGCAACGTCCTGGGCTCGCGCGGGAGCGTGCTGCCGCTGTTCCGGCGGCTCATCGCGGAGGGAGCGCCGGACCTGCCGATCACCGATCCGCGGATGACGCGGTTCTGGATCACGCTTCGCCAGGGCGTCGCCTTCGTGGTGTCGGCTCTCGCCATGATGCGCGGCGGCGAGATCTTCGTGCCGAAGATTCCGAGCATGTGCATGGCGGACCTCGCCCGGGCGATCGCGCCGGACCTGGCCCAGCGCGTGATCGGCATCCGGCCCGGCGAGAAGCTCCACGAGGTGATGATCCCCGAGGACGAGGCACGCGCGACGTTGGAACTCGACGACCGCTATGTGGTGCTGCCCGGCTTCACCGGATTCGATCCCGCCCCCTATCGGGCCCTGGGCGCGCGGCCGGTCGCGGAAGACTTCCGCTACGCTAGCGACTGGAACCCCGACAGGCTCGATGCGGAGCGGCTCGCAAGCCTGCTCGCGGAGGTGGGATGACCGAATTCCTGCCTTACGGCCGCCAGACGATCGAGGCGGACGATGCGGACGCGGTCCTGGCCGCGCTGCGGGACGATTTCCTGACGACGGGCCCGCGTGTCGCTGCCTTCGAATCGGCGTTCGCCGCCACCGTGGGCACACCGCATGCCGTCGTCTGCAGCAGCGGCACCGCCGCACTCTACCTCGCCGCGCGGGCGCTCGGGATCGGGTCAGGTGCGCGCGTGATCGTTCCCGCCCTGACCTTCCTCGCGACGGCGAACGGCCCGCATCTCGCGGGCGCGGAGATCGTGTTTGCCGACGTCGATCCCGTCACGGGCCTGATGGGGCCCGCGCACGCCTCCGAGGCCGCCGCCCGTGCGGAGGGTCCGGTTGCGGCGGCCTTCCCGGTGCACCTCAACGGTCAGGCGGCCGATACCGCGGCGATCGCGGCGGCCCTCCCCGCAGAATCCGCGATCGTCGAGGATGCCTGCCACGCCCTGGGTACTTCGGCGCGCGGCGGCGACGGCACCTGGCATCCGGTGGGCGCCTGCGCGGATTCGGCGTCGAGCTGCTTCTCGCTGCACCCGGTCAAGGCCGTGGCGATGGGCGAAGGCGGCGTCGTTACCACCCGCGACCCGGCGCTCGCCGACCGCGCACGACGCCTGCGCAATCACGGCATGAGCCGCGAGCCGGCCGACTTCGAACGGCACGACCTGGGTTTCGCGGCCGACGGCGCGCCCAACCCCTGGTACTACGAGATGGCGGAACCGGGCTTCAATCTGCGCGCACCGGACCTCCTCTGCGCGCTCGGCCTCAGCCAGCTCGGCAAGCTCGGGCGGTTCGTCGCCCGCCGGGAAGTGCTGGCCGCACTCTACGACGACCGCCTGGCGCCGTTCGCGCCGCTGGTGCGCCCCGTGCCGCGGATGCCCTGGTCGGGTCACGCGCGGCACCTCTACGCGGTTCTGATCGACTTTGCCGGGGCCGGAATGGAACGGGCCACGGTTATGCGACGGCTGCGCGACCGCGGCATCGGCAGCCAGGTCCACTATGTGCCGGTGCATATGCAGCCCTACTATCGGGCGCGGTACGGCACGCTCCGACTTCCGGGAGCGGAGGCCTACTATGCGCGCTGTCTGTCGCTGCCGCTTTTCCCCGGTATGGCGGCGGCCGACGTGGAGCGCGTCGTCTCGGCACTCGCCGATGTGCTCCACCCGGCCGGAAGGGCTGCGTCGTGAAGGTCGCCGACATTCGCCCCGATGCGCTTATGGCGGGCCAGCAGGCCGCGATGCAGCGCGATATCGCCATGCTGACCGCACGGCGCGATGCGTTCGTCGCCGTCGCCTGCCCCGCCTGCGGCGGCACGGCGTCGGCCCGCGCCTACGACAAGTACGGCCTGACGCACCGGCGTTGCGCCGGCTGTGCGACCCAGTACGTCTCGCCCCGGCCGGGCCCGGACGTGCTCCGCGACTTCTACCGCACCTCCGAGAATTACGCCTATTTCGCCCGGCACATCTTCCCGGCCAGCGCCGAGGCTCGCCGCGAACGCCTGTTCCGTCCGAGGGCGGCGATGGTCGCCGACCTCGCCGCACGGATCGGCCGCCCCCGGCCATCGCTGCTCGAGGTCGGTGCGGGTTTCGGCCTCTTCTGCGAGGAGGCGCTGCGCACCGGCGTCTTCGGGAGGGTCGTCGCCATCGAACCGACGCCCGATCTCGCCCGGATATGCCGCGACAAGGGCGTCGAGACGGTCGAGGCACCGGTCGAGGAGGTCGCGTTCGACAATCCGTTCGACATGGTGGCTGCATTCGAAGTGATCGAACACCTGTTCGACCCGCACGCCTTTCTGACCGCCTGCCGCGGCCTGCTGCGACCGGGCGGATTTCTCCTGCTCACCTGCCCCAACATCCACGGCTTCGACACCCTGACGCTGGGCTGTCGGTCGAGCGCCGTCGACCACGAGCATCTCAACTACTTCAACCCGGGCTCGATGGCGCTCCTGCTCGAGCGGGCCGGGTTCGAGGATGTGGAGGTCACGACGCCGGGAAGGCTCGATGTCGACCTCGTCCGGCGCGCGCTCGCCGCCGGGGACCTCGATCCGGCGGCGCTCGGCCCGTTCCTGGCCCATGCCCTCGCGCGCGACGACAGCGCCACCGACGCGCTGCTGCAGGCTTTCCTGCAAGAGGCCCGCCTGTCGTCGAACCTGCAAGCCGTGGCGCGGCGGCCGGGCTGGTGATGGTCGCGGCATGAAGATGGCGGCATGACGGGCGGCGCGACCGGCGGCACGGAGTCCGCCGGCGGCCTCTCGCCGCCGCGCGAGCCCGCATGGCGCCGCGGTCTGCGGAGGGGGGCGGAGACGGCACCGCTGGTGCGCGCCTATCTCCACCTCTGCGACCTGACCGGCCGGACACCCCGCAACGATCTGGCGTGGCGCCACCTCCACCGCTGGCTCGCCGCCGCCCCCACCGTTCGGCCGCAGCCGCGCCGCCGACTGCTCATGTTCGCCGTGCAGCCGCACTGGGTGGACATGTCGCTGGCCCTGGCGGCCGTCCTGATCGCCCGCGGCGATGCGGTCGATTTCGTCTGGGGCGAGACGGCGACGCACCTGCCGGACGTGCCCCCGCCGCTGCTCTATGGCCACTGGCTCGACAGCGCACGGCGCATGCAGGCGCGCTTCGCCCACCCGCATCTGCGGACGATCGCGCTGGAGAACATGAGCCCCGGCGACGAGGACGACGGCATGCGCGTGATCGCCGAGGCGCAGGCCCTCGCGGATACCAGCTACGCGCTGCGCCGCGAGCGACTGGACCTGGGGTCGGGAACGCCGGACGCCGCCGAATTCGCTCGGCGGTCGACGGTGAACCGCGACGTCCTGCGCCGCATGCGACCACTGCTCGACCGCCACGCCTACGACCGGCTGCTGATGCCTTCCGGCGGGATCCTGGAGTTCGGAGCGGTTCACCGTCTGGCGTCGCGGCTGGGCCTGCCGGCCACGACCTACGAATTCCCCGACGCGCACGGGCGGATCATGGTTTCGGCCGAGGGCGCGGTTACGGGCCTGCCGACGGCGGCCCTCTGGCGCGACGCGCCCCGCGGTCCCCTCTCGGCGGCGGAACGGACGCGGATCGCGGCGCAACTGATCGAGAGCCGCCAGTCGCGGCACGACGATCCGGCGGCACCCAGCTTCCAGCGTGCCGGCATGGCCGCTCCCGGTGCGGTTCGCGCCGCCCTCGACCTTCCCCCGCCCGGCGACGGCCGGCGGGTCGTTCTGCTGTGCTGCAACGTCCCCTACGACGCGATCTTCTACACGCGCCATCGCCACCTCTTCGCCGGGATGTGGGAGTGGCTGATCGAAACCCTCCGGTTCCTGGCGGGTCGGCCGGACTGTGTCGTCGTCGTCCGTGCGCACCCCGCCGAACCCCGCTTCGACACGCCGGAGACCGCAGAGGCACTGCTGCGGGAAGCTTTCGCCCGCCTGCCCGACAATGTGCGGTTCGTGGGACCGCTGTCGCCCGTCAACACCTTCGCGATCATGCAGGTCGCCGACATCGGCGCCGTCTACGCCTCCACCACCGGGCTGGAGATGGCGATGCGCGGCCTGCACGTGGTCTGCGGCAACCCGGACCAGCACTACAACGGCAAGGGCTTCACCATCGATCCGCCGGACCGGAGCGGCTACTTCGCGGCGCTCGCCGCCCTGGTCGAGAACGGCGAACGCCGGCGCCTCGCCCCTGCGCAGACAGACGATGCGCTGCGCTACGCCGATCTCTACTTCAACGAATGGCCGCGGCCATTCCCCTGGCATCTCGCGACCTTCTGGCGCGATGTCCGCGCGTGGCCGCCGGCACGGGTCGCCGGCGCGGATGGCGAGGCACGCTTCGGCCCCACCCTGTCGCTCTTCTGATCAGAGCGGCGCCGGCACGCGCGCCGCTCCCGGCTCTTCCGGCGCCTCGTCGCGCCCGCGATAGCGGCGCGGACCGTAGCAGAGGCCGATGGTCAGGCCGACCAGCGGCAGCGCGAGCGGCACGGCCGTCAGCATCAGCGGATGCAGGAGCGCACTCGCGACCAGCGCGTGCCGGGCACTGCCACGGAAATAGCGGAAGAGCCCCAGCCCCGCGACGAGGGGAACGGTGAGGCCGAAGAGCCCCAGTTCGTAGAGCGCGGCACCATAGCCGGACAGGATCCGCTCCGTCGGGTCGGTGAAGAAGAGCGGCCAGGCGCCACCGCGGATCTGCTCGCCCATATAGGCGCCGAAGTCGGCCAGACCGCCCGGCAGGAACGCATGGTCCAGAAACCCCTTGAAGGCGAAGAAGATCGCCGCGAGACGCTGATTACCGCTTGGATCCGCCAGGACGAGGAGCGCCGGGTCGTCCATGAGCAGCATCAGCAGTTCCAGGATGCGCACCCCGCCGGCCTGCAGGGCGATGCCGAGCGACCATGCGGCGAGGAGGGCGAGCGGCGCGAGCAGCCCGGCGAGAAAGAAGGCGGGGCGCGCCATGACGATTCCGTAGACCGCCACCGCCACCGCCAGGAGCAGGGCGACCTGCGCCGATTGCGCCAGGAAGACGATCTGCACCAGGCAGAGAAAACCCGCCAGCGAGCGCTCGCGCCCGCGCATGAAGAGCAGCAGGAGCAGGAAACTCGCCACCGTCGCATAATGGCTGGGCTCGGTCGCAAGCGCCGTGACGCCGCGGTCGAGGGTGGTGCGGGCCTCCGAAACGAGGCCCGTGAAGAAACGCCGATCCGCCGCGGCCTGTACCAGACCGACCGCGAACCAGACGTATACCGCCGCGGCCAGCAACCGGTCCGACAGGGCATGACCGCCGCGCGCCAGCAGCACGGTGGCAGCCGCGACGACGAACAGCGAGAGATAGGCGACCGCGCTGCGCCAAGCGGTGAAGTTGCCCGCATCCGCCGGCAGCAGCAGGAAGGCGATGGCGACGGGCAGCAGCAGCGCCAGGATTGCCGCAGGCATGGCGGCGCGACGCCCGAGCAGCAGCAGGGCCGCACCCGCCGCCATCAGCGCATAGGGCTGCGTATCCGTCGGCAGCGGCAGCGGCGCCAGATAGGGGAACAGGCAGAACAGATGGAAGACGACGGCGAGGAGCGCGACCATTCCCGCCAGCGGCCTCGATACCGCCCCGGCACCGCCATCTGCCGCCGCCGCGGTCATGGCGCCGCGGTCATGGCGCGCGGACCATGCCACGCGTGAATACGATCACGATGCCTAGCCCGACGCCGGTCGCCAGCACCACCAGCAGAACCCGGCCGAGGCTGGGCGAAGTCGGCCGGGGCGACACCGACGGTCCGTCTACGATGCGCGCCCCATAGCCGACATCGGCCGCCGCCATCATGCGTCGGCGCGACTGGTCGAGCAGCAGGGCCCGCATCGCCGCCCGCGTCTCCACGTTCTGCTCGGCCTGGAGTTCGCGCGCCAGAAAGGCGACGTAGCGTTCCGCCCGCTGTCGGTGCGCATCGCTGAGGACGGCGTCTGCGCCCTCATGCACCCATCCCAGGACGTCGCGCGCGAAATCCCTGTCGGGATGCGCGAACTCTATCGCATAGATGCCGCGTACGTCGGCGGACGCCGCGACACGAACCCGCGCACGCAGGTAATCGGCGAGCGCCGCGTCGTCCGGAGCCGACCAGCCGGGCAGGCCGACCAGCCAGCGCAACGCTGCCCGCCCCCACGCCACCGGCCCCCCCGGCTCGTAGAAGCGACCGTTCGCCGCATCATAGGGAAAGACCCGCCGATCGAGCCGGTGGACCTCGTTCAGATGGGCGGCCAGCCGTTCGGAATGCAGCAGGACGCGGTATTCGGCGAACGGGTCCGCCGCCTGTTCGGCCTGACGGCCGGGCAGCAGCGCCGCCAGTTGGCCCAGTGCCTGCGACTCTGCCGCGGGGGCGGCACTCGCGACGCGAAGGCTGGCCGTGTAGAGCGGCGTCGCCCACAGCAGCCAGAGGAAACCCGCCGCCAGACAGACGCCGGTCGTCAGGATGATCGTGTTGCGCCCGGCAGCGAGAGTGGCCCAGACATCGCGGAGCGTCGGCTCGCGAGCGGTTTCGTCCTGTCGGAAGAGCGGTTCCCGCGATTCCGGCATGGCGGCCCCCGGAGCCCTTTCCCTTGCCGGCCGTTCCCCGGCGCGTTCAGACGGTCGTCTTCATGGCCTGCTGGCGCTTCGCCGCCTCGTCCGACGCCGGGATGACGATTTGGGTCTGGGTGACGACGGCGAGCTTGCGGCCCTTCGCGTCCGTGACCACCGTCTGCCAGACCTGTGTCGTGCGGCCGACATGGACCGGTGTCGATTCGCCGGTCAGCTTCCCCGGCGCGGTCCCGCGCAGGAAGTTCGTCTTGGACTCCAGCGTGCTGGTCCGCATGCCTTCCGGCAGGTTCATGATCGCACCGCGCGCGCCCAGCGTGTCGGCGAACGCCATGTAGACGCCGCCATGGACGACGTCCGAACCGTTGGAGTGCTGAGGCCCGGCCTCCATTTCGGCGACGATCCGGTCTTTGCCGACCTCGACGAAGCGGATGCCGAGGACCTCGATGAAATTCGCATAATCGGTCATGGGACGCCCGTGTGCGGAAAGGAAACGAAGATCGTCCGGCGGCGGCCGGCGGGTCAACTACCTCGGAGGTCGTTGCCGCGGCGGCCTTAGCGCCTCAGGCCCTGCGGCCGTCCGGCTCGGCGGAGTCGGCGGCAGTCCCTTGTGGCGCGGGCGCAGTCTGCTCGAGGACGAGCGGCTGAGCGTGCGGGACGCGGCGCAGCCTGTCGGGCACGCGCCATTCCAGCGTATCGAAGCCTCCATCGCCCGGCACGGCCGCCCAGTCGTCGAGGGCCACGCCCGTTTCGCGCGACACCCAGGCGGGATCGGGCTCGGCCTCGACCGCCCGCTCCAGCCAGGCGCGCGCCGCCTCCGGGTCGTTGTTCTCGCGCATCTCGACATCCGCCATGAGGCGGCAGACCCGCGCCGACGGCTCCGGCTGGCTGGCGTCGCGCAGATGGCGCCGCGCCTCGGCCCAGAGTTCCGCCTCGATGGCCGTCTCGGCCAGCATGATCCGCGTCTCCCGGTGGTCGGGGTTGGCCGCGGCGAGCTTCTGGCAGCGGGCATAGCGATCCAGCGGCGGCTGGCCGGCGATCATTTCCCGGAAGACCGCAAGCAGTGCCGGATGCGGTGCGCGCTTCCATGCCTCGGCGATCGTCCGTTCGGCCTTGCGCGGGCTTCCCGCGGCGAACTGGCGCCGGGCGAGTTCCACCGATGCCGGGATCAGTTCGGGGTCCAGCTTGTGCGCCGACTGTGCGATGACCAGCGCCCGGTCGCCGTCGCCCGTGGCCGACACCTCCCGCACGCGCTCTACCTGGAGCACGGCCCGCTTGTGCCGCGCTTCGGGCTTCGCCAGAAGGCGATGCTTCTCCATCGTCTCGATGGTGCGCTCCGCGTCGGCCCAACGCCCCGAGCGGGCCTGCAGATCGAACAGCGTCTCCAGCACCCAGCGCGTCCCGGGCCGCTGCCGGTTGGCGCGTTCCGCCAGTTCGACGGCGCGCGGGTAATCCCCGTCGCGCTGCGCCTGCATCAGCAAGCCGCGCAGGCCGAGAAAGGCGGTATCCGGACGCTCCAGCATCTCGGTGAAGTAGCGTCTCGCGGCGGCGGAGTCCCCATCCAGCTGCGCCGACTGCGCCGCCAGCAACATGGTCAGCGGCGGATCGTGCAGGAGCCCATCGGCCCGCCGCGCCTGCCGGCGCGCCTCGTCGGCGTCGCCGGCCGCGACCGCCACCATGCCGAGCGTCAGGGCGCGATAGCCCCGCTCGCGCCGCTTCAGACGCCGGTTGTGCATGAAACGCGCAGGCGCGCGCCGGACCGCCGCGAACGCCTCCCAGAACAGGACGAGGATCAACGCCAGCGTCACGGTCGCGGCGAGCAGGATGCCCACCGTGGTCTCGATCACCCAGCCCTGCCATTCGATGACGACGGCTCCGGGACGATCGGCGAGCCAGACGGCGGCTGCGACGATGATCGCAACCTTGATCAGGAAAATGACCGCTCTGAGCATCAGCCGGCCCCCCTCGCGGCCGTAGCGGCTCGTTCGAGCCTGTCGAGCCCGTCGGCCACGGCGAGCCGCGCCCGGGCATCGCCCAGCCAGTCGGCGAAGGCCGCGGCCGGCTCGCCCTCCAGCGTCTCGACCTGTACCACCGCCGCCGCAAGGTCGCCGCGGTCGATCGCGGCCTCCGCACGCGCCAGCACCGCCTCGGGCGAATCGCCTTCCGCGCCTTCACCGACGCGGCGTACGCGCACCACCGATCCGGCGCGCTCCAATACGGAGTCGAGCCACCTCTCGCCCGTCTGCGGCCGGACACGACCGCCCACGTCGGACGCGAGGCGCTTGAAACGAGCCGTCAGTTCGGCTTCGGAGGGAATGCCCGCTTCGGCACGATCGGCCCAGCCTTCCAGGGAAGCCGCGATTTCCGGCTCCTCCTCGCCGAGGCGGCGCAGGTCGCGCACCGGCCCGTCGAACGGACGCCCCGCGGCCAGGGCGCTGCGGACCTCGTTGAGCGCCAGCAGCATTCCTGCGGTCCGGTCGCGGGCAGCTTCCCGCGCCGCTTCCTCGGCGGCCGCGGTGGCGGCCGAAACCCGCTCCTCGATCTGCGCCAAGCCGGACGTGAGGCGGTCGCCGAGTTGTCCCGTCGACGCCTCGACCGCCTCGATCTTGGCTTGAAGCTCGTCGCGGGCCTGCTGCTCCGCGCCGAGGCGGCTCTGCAGCTCGTCGATCCGGGCATCGACCTCGGAGAGATCGGGGTCCTGGCCCGCCTCCTCGGTCTTGACCGCAAGTTGATCGATACGCTCGCCGAGCGCCCTCTCGATCCGCGCGAGGTTCTCCGCCATGCGGTTCTCCACCGCACCGATCCGGCCCTGCAGGTCGGAAAGCTCGGCGGAGGGCATCCGGCTGCGCTGCTGGCCCTGCTCCACGGCGGCGCGCAGTTCGTCCTGACGCTGCCAGAGCACATACCCCATCGCCGCACCGGCGAGGAACAGCAGAACGAGTGCCGCGGCCAGCAGCCCGATCGCGCCACGGCGCCGCGCGGGCGCAGGTGGCGGCTCGGGCGCCGACGCCGGTTCCGGCGGCGTGGCCGGTGCCCAGCGGATCTCGGGGCGCCGCGCCGCTTCAGGCCGCGCGGCGGGCTGGACGGACGGCTGGGGTTCGTCGCCGCCGGCCCCCTCGCCCTCGTCACGCTGCTCCAGCCACCGGTCGACCAGCGCGATCATCGCCGCCTGTTCTGGCCGATCGGCGACGTCCACCCGGCGCCAGCCGACCGCCCGGGCCGCCTCGGCGACCTGGGCGCTGAGGCAGAGGGCGGTCGCAGAGGCACAGCGGTCCGCGATCCCTGCCTCCTGAACGAGGCGCACGAAGGTCGCTGCGGTGCGCGGCGAAAAGAAGAGGACGATGTCCAGGTCGCCGCCCTTGAGGGCCTCGACCGCCTCGATCGACAGCGCCGGAGCCGGCAGCGCGGAATAGAGCTCGACGCGTCGAACCTCGTATCCCGCCTCGCCGAGCTGGCCGGCGAGGTCGCCCGCCACGGTGCGCCCGCCGGCGTGCAGCAGCGCGCCGTCCTGCGGCTTCGCCTTCTCCATCACCAGCAGGGCGAGTGCTTCGGCGTCGCCGCGCGCGCTCTCCACACGCTCGAAGCCGGCGTCCCGCGCGATCTGGGCGGTCGCGTCGCCGACCGCGAAGATCGGCACGTCGCGCCGCTCGATCGTGGCGGCCAGTTCCCGCGCCCCGAAAGCGCTCGTCAGCAGGATCGCCTGGATGCCGTCGAGGTCGATCGGCCCGTGCTCGGTGGCCCGGATCTCCAGCAACGGCTCCTGGATCGGCTCGATGTCGCGCTCGCTCAAGGCTCGCGCGATCACGCCCGCATTTTCGCGCGGGCGGGTGATCAGCGCCCGCATCACGCCCCCTTCCACTCGGCGGTACTCAATCGAACAGCTCCCGGTCCCCAGCGGCGCGCAGCTCGCGCCCGGCATCCTCGCCCATCGCTTTCGCGTCCGCCACTGGCCCGCGCCGTTCGCAGCGCCAGACACGGGTCCCGTCCGGTCGTGCGAGCAGCGCGCGCAGCGTCAGTTCGTCGCCGGCGATGTCGGCCAGCGCGGCGACCGGCGTGCGGCACGATCCGTCCAGCGCACCCAGCAGAGCCCGCTCCGCCGCCACGGCAGCGCGCGTCGGCGCATGATCGAGGTCGGCCAGCAGATCCAGAAGATCGCCGTCATCGGCGCGGCACTCGACGGCGATGGCGCCCTGGGCCACGGCCGGCAGCATCGTCTCCGTCGGCAGGACGGCGCTGGCCCGGTCGGCCAGGCCGAGACGCTTCAGTCCGGCCAGGGCCAGTATGGTGGCGCCGATCTCTCTCTCGTCCACGCGGCGCAGACGCGTGCCGACATTGCCGCGCAGCGGCACGACCTTCAGGTCGGGACGTAGGGCCAGGACCTGCGACTGGCGCCGCAGCGACACCGTACCCACGGTCGCGCCCGGCGGCAGGTCTTCGATCGCGCCGCAGCCGGTCGCGACCAGCGCGTCGCGGGGATCCTCGCGCTGCAGAATCGCCCCGAGCACGAAGCGGGGGTCCACGACCGTTTCCATGTCCTTCAGGGAATGAACCGCCAAGTCGATCCGACCATCCGCCAAAGCGCCTTCGATTTCCTTGACGAACAGTCCCTTGTTGCCGATTTCGGAAAGACGCCGGTCCTGGACGCGGTCGCCTCTCGTCGAGATCGGCACGATCTCAACGGCGCCCGCGCCCGCGAGTTCCGGATGCGCCGCGACGAGCCCGTCGCGCACCTGCCCGGATTGGGCAAGGGCGAGCGGGCTTCCGCGCGTCCCAATTCTGATCGGCCGTTCCCGCCGCATGGGATTTGTGTAGCCCGTCGGGGCTGGATTGGCAAAGCCGGAGTTCCCGAGGGAAGCCGGGCGAAAGGGTGCGATGTGATCGTCCTGGGGATAGAGACGAGTTGCGACGAGACCGCGGCGGCCCTGGTTCGCGACGACCGGACGGTGCTGGCCGAGGCCGTCCTTTCGCAGCTGGACGAGCACGAACCGTACGGCGGCGTGGTGCCCGAGATCGCAGCGCGCGCCCATATCGACCATCTGGATGGCCTGATCGCCCGGGTGATGCTCGAGGCCGGCCTCGGCTACGCCGACCTGGACGGGGTGGCGGCGACCGCCGGGCCGGGCCTCATCGGCGGCGTCCTGGTCGGTGCCACCATGGGCAAGGCGATCGCGCTCGCGCACGACAAGCCGTTCGTGGCGGCCAACCATCTGGAAGGCCACGCCTTGACCGCTCGGCTGACCCACGATCTCGCTTTTCCCTACCTGCTTCTGCTCGTGTCCGGCGGCCATTGCCAGCTGGTCGCGGTCGAGGGGGTCGGCCGCTATCGCCGGCTGGGTACGACGATCGACGACGCCGTCGGCGAGGCTTTCGACAAGACGGCGAAGATGCTGGGCCTCGGCTATCCCGGCGGGCCGGCAGTCGAGGTCGCCGCGCGATCGGGAGACCCGCGCCGCTTCCACCTGCCGCGGCCGATGCGCGGCCGCCCGGGCTGCGACTTTTCATTCTCGGGGCTGAAGACGGCGGTGCGCCGTGCCGTCGAGTCGCTGCCGCCGGGGCTGGTTCCCGCCCAGGAGCGCAGCGACCTGTGCGCCGCGTTCCAGGCCGCCGTCGCCGACAGCCTGGCCGACCGCTGCCGCAACGCCCTCGCCGTCTTCCTCGCCGATCACCCGTCGGGCGGACCGCTGGTGGTCGCCGGCGGGGTCGCCGCGAACGCCTATCTGCGTGACCGTCTGGCGGCGGTGGCCGCCGCCGCCGGGGTGCCCATTGTCGCCCCGCCCCTGCGGCTCTGCACCGACAACGCCGTCATGATCGCCTGGACCGGCGTGGAGCGGCTGCGGCTCGGCCTCGCCGATCCGCTCGACTTCGCGCCCCGTCCGCGCTGGCCGCTCGAAACGATGGGAGCCGCCTGATGCGCGTCGGCGTGGTCGGGGCGGGGGCGTGGGGCACGGCGCTCGCACTCGCCGCCTGCCGTGCGGGGCATGGCGCGCTGCTGTGGGCGCACGAGGCGGAGACCGTCGCGGCCCTGCGCACCGAGCGGGAGAGCCGCTATCTGACGGGCGTCCCGCTGCCCACCGCGATCGAAGCGACCGGCGACCTGCGGGATATCGGCGGTACCGACCTGGTGCTGTTGGCCGCCCCTGCCCAGCATCTGCGCGCGGTGTGCCGGCGGGCGGCGCCGTCCTGGCGGCCCGGCGTACCGGCGGTGATCTGCGCCAAGGGGATCGAGGAGGGCACCGAGGCGCTTCTGGGCGACGTCGTCGCCTCCGCCCTGCCGGGCGTTCCCTGGCTCGTCCTGTCGGGGCCGACCTTCGCCCGCGAGGTGGCGCAGGACCTGCCCGCCGCGGCGACCGTCGCCGCCCACGACGCCGCTCTCGCCGCGGACATCGCCGTGGCTCTGGGTTCGCGCCGCTTCCGTCTCTATTCCAGCGCCGACCCCGTCGGCGTCCAGGTCGGCGGCGCCGTCAAGAACGTGATCGCGATCGCCGCCGGGGCCGTGGCCGGCCGGCGGCTGGGCGACAACGCCCGCGCCGCCCTCATCACGCGCGGCCTCGCCGAGATGGGCCGGCTGGCCGCCGCACTCGGTGCCGAGCCGCGGACGCTGATGGGGCTGGCGGGCCTGGGCGACCTCACCCTCACCTGTTCGGCGATGCAGTCCCGGAACTTCTCCCTGGGCGCGGCGCTCGGCGAAGGGCGCCGCCTGGACGCCATCCTGGGCGAGCGCCGATCGGTCGCCGAAGGCGTCTGGACGGCGCGTTCCGTCGCCGCCCTCGCTCGGCGCATCGGCGTCGACATGCCGATCTGCTTCGCGGTCGAGCAGGTCCTGCACCGCGACGTCGCCCTGGAGGACACGATCGACGCGCTCCTGTCGCGGCCCTTCGTGGCCGAGTAGGACCCCCGAAACCCGGCCCCGCCTTCAAGAAGCCGGTTGATCTCCCGCGACGCGCGCTCTCTCATGGCGGCACATGTCGTCAGAACGCTGTTCGGGGAGAGACCGCCGTGACACCCGCTTCCGTCCGGACCTCCAGCGGGACATCGATCGACCCACATACGGTCCCGCTCGACAGGATCGACGTCAGCGACCCGCAGCTCTATCGAGACGACAGCTGGCGGCCGTTGTTCGCACGCCTGCGCCACGAGGACCCGGTGCACTGGTGTCCCGAGAGCGCCTATGGACCCTACTGGTCGGTCACGCGCTACAAGGACATCATGCAGGTGGAGGTGAACCATACGGTGTTCTCCTCGGCGGCCGAACTGGGCGGGATCCAGGTCGAGGACCAGCCGAAGGACATGGACCGGCCGAGCTTCATCCGCATGGACCCGCCCGGGCACACGAAGCAACGCAAGGTCGTGGCGCCGATCGTAGCGCCGCGCTATCTCGCGGAGATGGAAAAGGCGATCCGGACGCGGACCTGCCGCGTCCTGGACGACCTACCGCGCGGCGAGACCTTCGACTGGGTCGATCGGGTCTCGATCGAGCTCACCACCATGATGCTGGCCGCCCTGTTCGACTTCCCCTGGGAGGATCGGCGCAAGCTGACCTGGTGGTCCGACGTCGCGACCGCCAACGTGAACGCGCCGGACGCGATCGTCCGCTCGGAGCCCGAGCGCTTCGAGGAACTGGCCAGGATGGCGGCCTATATGGGGCGCCTCTACGAGGAACGGGCGAAGGCGGAGCCGAAGTTCGATCTCCTCTCGATGCTCGCCCACGGCCAGGCGACCCGCGACATGCCGCTGCGCGAGTTCATGGGCACGCTCGCCCTCCTGATCGTCGGCGGCAACGACACGACCCGCAACTCCATGACCGGCGGCCTGATCGCGCTGAAGGAGAACCCGCCGGAATACGAAAAGCTGTGCGCGAACCCCGCTTTGGTCGCGGGCTTCGTGCAGGAGACGATCCGCTGGCAGACGCCGGTCATCCATATGCGCCGCACCGCGCGGACCGACACGGAACTCGGCGGCAAGACCATCCGCGCCGGCGACAAGGTCGTCATGTGGTACGTCTCGGGCAACCGCGACGAGCGCGCCATCGAGAACCCCGAGGCCTTCGTCATCGACCGCGCCAAGCCGCGCCTGCACGTCTCGTTCGGCGCCGGGGTGCATCGCTGCGTCGGCGATCGCATCGCCGAACTGCAGCTGCGCATCCTCTGGGAGGAGATCCTGGCGCGCGACCTCGACATCGAGATCGTCGGCCCGCCGGAACGCCTCTACTCGAACTTCCTGCGCGGCTACCGCGCCCTGCCGGTGCGGATCGCGGCGTAGGGGGCATTACCGGTCGAACGACCAGCCCCCGCGGCGCCGGTTCAGACGGCCCGCCGCAGTTCCGGCGGGGTCGTTCCGGCCATCGCGGCGAGCGGCGGCATGGCCGGCCACGCGGCGGTGCGCGGCAGGCGTTTCAGGAGATCGGCGGTGGGCGGCAGGTCCCGAGGCGCAAGGCCACCGGTGAGGGTAACCTGCCCGGCGCGGAGGTGGTGTCGAGAGGCATCGGCGTCCTTTTTCACAAGGGGACCTACGATCCGACGCAACAGCCCCATCAGATGAAAGGTATTTTTCTCGTCTATAGGTATGTCCGCCTTCTCGTGATGCCGACGGGGGCCGTTCGCGTTTCGCCAGCAAACATCCGCCTCGCCGTGGCGGTTCAGGTCGCCGCGGATTGCACGGCGACGGGCTTTCCCTCGTACGGGGCGACTTTGATCTCGCCTTCGCGCTTGCGCGCCTGGGCGATGTCGTAGCTGTTCTGCATCCGCATCAGCGTGTCCATCGACACACCGAACGCCTTCTCGATCCGCAGCGCCATTTCCGGCGACAGGTGAGCTCGCTCGTTCAGCATCGCCGAAAGGGCGGCGCGCGTGACGCCGAGGACCCGTGCCGCAGCCGTCACCGACAGGCCGAGAGGCTCGATGATCTCACTCCTCACGAACCCGCCAGGGTGGGCGGGATTCTTCAAACGGAGACCATGCGCCGAACTCATGTCCGTCTCCTAGTGATAGTCTTCGAAATCCAGGTCGATGATCTCGATCTCCGCCCGGTTGATGCGAAAGGTGATGCGCCAGTTCCTGGTGACGAAGAGGCTCCAGGTCCCCTTGCGGTCTCCGGTCAACTGATGCGCCTTCCAGATCGGCACGGTTCGCAGTTCGTCTTCCCGCTCCATGTCCTGAAGAAAGGAGATCATTCGACGAACCTTCGGCACGATGGCCGGCTGCAGCCCGGTGGCGTCGTCATTCTGGATGAAACGACGCAGCCTTTTGTCGATCACGTTCCTGATCTTCATATTCGACCTAAGAACGAATCCGCATAGCGTCAAGCTACACGATACAGACGTCGTTGCAAGAATCGAGGACGAGGCTGCCCCGCCAGTGCCACGACTTCGTCGACCTCACGCCGGTAGACGGCCTCGTAGGCGCCTCGCGCGCCGGGAAATGCCGGTAGGCGTGCCGATGCCGCGACCGGCACGGCGCGCCACGCCCTCCAGGGGCGTCCGGCACCGATGTGCCGGACGCCCCTGGCGTTTCCGACGCTCGTGCGTCAGCCCGGCGCCAGCTTGTCCTGCGTCTTCGTGTCGAAGTCGGCGGCGTCGTGGCGTTCGTGGAGCTGGCTTTCGGGTTTGCCGCTGACGCGGTTCACCATGCGGCCGCGCCGGACCGCCGGGCGCTGGTTCAGCATGTCGGCCCAGCGGTTGACGTGGGTGTATTCGTGGACGCTGAGGAACTCGCCCGACTCGTAGAGCAGGCCCTTCGCCAGTCCGCCGTACCAGGGGAAGATCGCCATGTCGGCGATCGTGTAGTCGGGCCCGGCGATGTATTCGCTCTCGGCCAGCCGGCGGTCGAGCACGTCGAGCTGGCGCTTCACCTCCATGGCGAAGCGGTCGATCGCATATTCGATCTTCATCGGCGCATAGGCGTAGAAGTGGCCGAAGCCGCCGCCGAGATAGGGGGCGCTGCCCATCTGCCAGAACAGCCAGGACAGGCATTCGGCGCGCGCGGCGGTCTCGGTCGGCAGGAAGGCGCCGAACTTTTCGGCGAGGTGCATCAGGATGGCACCGGATTCGAACACCCGGATCGGCGTCGGGCCGCTGCGGTCGACCAGGGCCGGGATCTTCGAGTTCGGGTTGGCCGCGACGAAGCCGCTGCCGAACTGGTCGCCGTCGCCGATCCGGATCAGCCAGGCGTCGTATTCCGCCCCGCCGTGCCCGAGCGCCAGCAGCTCCTCAAGCATGATCGTGACCTTCACGCCGTTCGGCGTGCCGAGCGAATAGAGCTGCAGCGGATGCCTGCCGACCGGCAGTTCCCTGTCGTGCGTCGAGCCGGCGATCGGCCGGTTGATGTTCGCGAACCGGCCGCCGCCGCCCTTGTTCCAGGTCCAGACCTTCGGCGGCGTGTATTCGGGTGTGTCGGCCATAGGCGACCTCCAGACATCGGGTGCGGCGCCCGTCCGGATCGGACGGCGCTTCGATGGCGACATGGTGCCTGCGGCGCGGCGCTCCGGGAAGCCGCCTTCGACCAAGCGCCCGCTTGGCCCCCGCTATGCCCCCGACGGCACGAAGCGGAAGCCCTCGTCCCACGACTTCACATGGCCGACGGACGGCGACGGGAAGTGGCCGGTGCAGACCAGCGTATCGGTGTCGCAGTGGGTTTCGAGGAAGCGCCGGCGCGTCGCCGCGGCCTGGGCCCTGTCGTAGTCGACGCGGGTCGAGAGGTCGGGATAGCGTGCCTGGATCGGGCTGTGGATCAGGTCGCCGGTGACGACGCCGCGCCGGCCGGCCGAGGCGATGTGCACGGCGCGGTGGTCGATCGTGTGGCCGGGCGTCGGCTCCAGGGTGATGTGGTCGCCGATGCCGTGGTCGCAGGTCACCAGATCGGCCCTGCCCGCCTCGACGATCGGCAGGACGCTGTCGGCGATGCAGCCGATCTCCTGCTTCTCATGCATGTCCTTCCAGAAGGCAAACTCGCGGTCGCCGAACAGGTAGCGCGCGTTCGGGAAGGTCGGGACCCAGCGCCCGTCGACCAGTTTCGTGTTCCAGCCGACATGGTCGACGTGCAGGTGGGTGCACATGACGAAGTCGATGTCCTCGACCGACAGGCCGACTGCCGCGAGGGCGCGCATGTAGCGGTCGCTCTTCAGCCGGTGCCAGAAGGGCCGGCCGGGCCGGTCCTTGTCGTTGCCGACGCAGCTGTCGACCAGGATGGTGTGGTGCGGCGTGCGGATGACGTAGGACTGGATACAGAGCACGAGCTTGCCCGAGGCGGGATCGTAGGCGTGTGGTGCCAGCCAGTCGCGGTTCTCGGCCAGCAGTTCGGGCGTGAGACCGGGCAGGAAGTCGAGCGCCTCCAGCACCGGCTCCTCCTGTTCCACGATCCTGTGGATCGTCAGGTCGCCCAGTTCGAACGTCGTCGCCATCGCCCGCTCCATCGCCGGTTTCCTCCGAGCCTAGAGCAGGATGGCGACACGGCGCCAGCCGACCACGAAAAAGGCCCGCTCCTCGGCGGAGCGGGCCTCGTCAAGCCGGAGGGAGGTCGGTCAGCGCGAGTAGAACTCGACGACCAGGTTCGGCTGCATCTGGCAGGGATAGGGGACGTCGGCGAGCTTCGGGCCGCGGACGAACCGGCCCTTCATCGCGCCGTGATCGACCTCGAGATAGTCCGGCACGTCGCGCTCGCCGGATTCGGCCGCTTCGAGGACCAGCGCCATGTTCCGCGCCTTCTCGCGCAGTTCGACTGTATCGCCGTCCTTCACGAGATAGGACGGGATGTTGACCCGCTTGCCGTTGACGAGCACGTGCCCGTGGTTGACGACCTGGCGCGCGGCGAAGGGGGTCGGGACGAACTTCATGCGGTAGACGACCGCGTCCAGACGGCGCTCCAGGATCTCGATCAGGTTCTCGCCCGTATCGCCCCGGCGGCGGACCGCCTCGGCGTAGTACTTGCGGAACTGCTTTTCGCTGACGTTGCCGTAGTGGCCCTTGAGCTGCTGCTTGGCGCGGAGCTGCACGCCGAAGTCCGAGGCCTTGCGGCGGCGCTGGCCGTGCTGGCCGGGCGGATAGTCGTGATTGTGATTGAGCGGGCTCTTGCTGCGGCCCCAGAGATTCACGCCGAGGCGGCGATCGATCTTGTACTTGGCGCTGATGCGCTTGCTCATTTAACGGTGTCCCGTAATGTTTCGTTCTTGTCCCGATAGTTCCGGCGCCGCTGACCGGCACCGGACGGGGTCAGCCGCGACGGCCGCCCGCATTCTCGGAAGTGGCGGGCAATATAGTGATCGTTCCGCGCCTGTCAAAGAAAGCGGGCGCCCCGCTACGCGGCAGGTGCCGGCTCGGGAAACAGCCGCTCGAGGAGGAGCCGGACCTCGTCCGGGTCGGCCAGGGCATAGGCGGCTGCCGAGGGTTCGCGCGGGCATCCCACCCGGATCCCCACGCCACGGCCACGTATCGCCGCAAACCCGTCCTCGTCCGTGACGTCGTCGCCGACGAAGACCGGCAGCAGCCCCTCGCCCGCCTCGCCCAGCGCCTCCAGCAGGAACAGGATGGCGCGTCCCTTGTGCCAGTCGATCGCGGGCTTGATCTCGTAGACCTTCTTGCCGCCCGACTTGGCCAGGGTCTCGTGCCCGCGCAGCGCCGCGTCGACGGCCGCCTCGACCCGCGGCGCGTCGGCCGCGCTGCAGAGACGATAGTGGACGGCCACGGAGAAGCGCTTCCGATCGACCAGCGCCCCCTCGATACGCGACAGGATGCGGCCGAGCGTGGCCTCCACCGCATCGAGTGCCGGCAGAAAGGCGGCGGCGGCGGGATGCTCGACGTGCGTCCCGTCC
>JBKBLL010000045.1:0-12293 GCA_046296375.1 Alphaproteobacteria bacterium
CTCGGGGTTCAGCGCGATCAGGCGACTATCGACGGTGGCCACGAACACATGCGCGGCGCAGCCCGGCCCCGGCCCCGGCTGCTGCAGGGCATAGTGCGCCACCGCGCGGCAGGCGACGCTGAAGAGCGATTCCATCGCCTTCACCGGCACCTGGGGGTCGAAGCGCCAGCGCTCGGCGCCGGTCGCCGGATCGAGGGCGAACACCTTGTTGCTGCTGGTGCACAGATACAGGCTGTCGCCGATCTTCAGCGGGGTGTTCTGGGAGGAGAAGAAGACCCGATCGTTCGGCGGCAGGTCGCCGCTACGCATCCGCCAGGCCTCGCGCAACCGGGCGACGTTGGCGGGCGTGATCTCCGCCGCCGGCGAGAAGCGCTGGCCGAGGGGCGAGCCGCCGAAGGCTAGCCAGGTGTCGGCGCCGTTGTGCCCGACCTCGGTCTCCGCCTCGGGCGGGACGGGCGGAATGTCGGCCGCGGCCGTCGCCGGCTCCACCGGGCGCTCCCACAGGACGAGGAGGACCGCCCCCGCAGCGACGAGGACCACGGCCGCCGCGGCGAAGGTGAAGGGGCGCGTACGGTCGCGCGGATGGCGCGGCGGACGGCCCGTCAGCCAGACGAAGAGGGCGAAACCGAACAGGCCGGCCATGACGCCGGCACGGCCGCCCAGATCGACCCCCCAGGCCGGCATGAAACCCTTGCCGGCGATCTCGAACAGGGACCAGGCGAGGGTCGCGGCGAGAGTGAGGCCGAACAGCGCGAGGCCGGAGCGATGCCGGCCGAGACCGAGCGCAACGGCGGTCGCCACCAGCAGCAGACCGGCCAAGACATAGTACCAGGTGCCGCCGAGCCAGGCGATGTTGCCGCCCAGCCAGAGAAGGGCCAGGCCGGACAGGGCGAGGACGGCCGCCACCAGGACCAGCAGGACGCGCGCCCACAAGGCGACATGATCGGCGGGCCGTGCGGAACCGGTCGGATCCTGCCTGTATGCCGACATGCTCGCCCCCTTCGGTTTTCTCTGCACAACCCTAACTCCGTAATGCGCCGGACGGTTCCGGAGGCCCGCCAGCACGGGTGGGAGCGCTCTTCAGGGCGGAGAGCACCCGATGGCGAGTCGCCGCGCTTGACTCCTACGAAGCGGCAGAGGCTTAATAGAACAAAAGAGGAACATAGATGCAGAACGTTCACGCGCCGCGCACACGAGTGGCGGCGATCATGCCGCCGGCCGTACCTGAGAATCCGATCGCGCTCGGTGCTCCGGCGATCGACGCCCATCTGAACGGCGGCCTGACGCGGCGCGCCCTGCACGAGATCTATGCCGCCGGCACGGCCGATGCGGCCGCCGCAGCCGGTTTCGCCGCCGCCCTGGCGTCACGGGCGGCCGGGAGGCGGCCGCTCCTGTGGGCACGGCTGGACGCCCTCGCCGCCGAGAGCGGCGGCATGCACGGCCCCGGGCTGGCGGATATCGGCCTCGCCCCGGACAGTCTGGTCCTGGTGCGGGCACGCACCCTCCCCGACCTGCTGAAGGCCGGCTGGGAGGCGGCGCGCTGCGCCGCCCTGGGGGCCGTCCTGATCGAGGCCTGGGGCGGTGGCCGGGCACTCGACCTGACGGCGAGCCGCCGCCTCCTGCTCGCCGCCCAAACGTCGGGGGCGCCGACCCTGCTCCTGCGCACGGGGACGCAGCCGATGCCGAGCGCCGCCTGGACCCGATGGATGGTACGCGCCGCCCCGTCGCAGGCGCTCGCCGCCGGTGCGCCCGGCCATCCCGCCTACGACCTGACCCTGCTTCGCCACCGCGAAGGCATCGCGCCACGCGACTGGCGCGTGGAGTGGAACCGTGACCAGAGATGCTTCCGCGAGGCGTCCCGGCGCCGGGATGCGGCGCTACCTCGCCCTGTGGTTCCCCTACCTGCCGACGGAGAGGCTGCGCCGGATGCCGGACTGCGCCGCGCCGGCTGACGCGCCGCTCGTCCTGACCGAGAAGCAGCGCGGCGCCCTGCGCCTCTCCGCCGTCGACGCGCGCGCAGCGGCGTTGGGGCTGGCGCCTGGGCTGACCCTGGCGGACGCGCGCGCGCGCATTCCGGACTTGGCCGCGGTGCCGGCGGACCGCGGCGCCGATGCCACGCTCCTCCGGCATCTCGCCGACGCATGCGACCGCTACACGCCGCTCGTCGCCTGCGACCCGCCGGACGGCCTCGTCCTGGACGTGACCGGCTGCGCCCATCTCTTCGGCGGCGAGGCCGCGCTGCGGGACGCGGCCCGGACGGAGATGCGGCACTGCGGCCTGACCGTTCGCGCCGCCCTCGCCGGCACGCCCCATACCGCGCGGGCCGTCGCCCGCTTCGGCCGTCCGGCCGTCGTCCCGCCCGGCCGCGAGGAGGCAGCGGCGCGACCGCTGCCGGTCGCGGCCCTGGAAGCCGATACGGACACGCTGCGGGCCGTCGCCCGCGCCGGCCTCGCCACCCTCGGCGACCTCGCCGACCGGCCGTCGGCCGCCCTTAGCGCCCGCTTCGGCGCCGCGGCGGTCCGCCGGCTGGGGCGCATTCTCGGGCACGAGGACGCCCGCATCGTTTCTCTGCGGCCGCCGCCGGAATACCGTGCCGAGGGCCGCTTCGCCGAACCGATGACCCATCTGGAGGGCATCGAGGCGGCGCTGGCGCAGCTGATCGACGCCGTCTGCCGACAGTTGGAGGCGGGCGCCGCCGGGGGCCGCCTGTTCGAGGCGAGCTTCTTCCGCAGCGACGGCGCCGTCGCCCGCATCCGCCTGGAAACGGGACGGCCCGTCCGCGACGGCGGCGTCCTGCGCCGCCTCTTCCACGAGCGCAGCGCCGCCCTGGCCGACCCGGTCGACCCCGGCTACGGGTTCGACCTGTTCCGGCTGGCGGTCCTCGCCGCCGAATCGATGCACGCCCCGCAACTGCGGCTCGACGGCGGCGCCGACCGCGATGCGGACCTGGCCGCCCTGCTCGACAGGCTGGCGGCCCGCTTCGGGCGCGAGCGCGTGCTCCGCTTCGCGCCGCGCGACGCCCATCGGCCGGAGGGGGAAGCCGTCCTGATTCCCGCCTCCGGCCCGGCTCCCGCATCTCCCTGCCCCTGGCCACTCTCCGAACCCGGCGAGCCGCCGCGCCGGCCCATACGGATGTTCGCCGATCCGCAGCCGATCGAGGTCATGGCGGAAACGCCGGACGGGCCGCCGCTGCGCTTCCGCTGGCGGCGCGTCCTGCACGAAGTCGCCCTGGCCGAGGGACCGGAGCGGATCGCGCCCGACTGGTGGCGGGGCGGCGGCGAGACGGCGACGCGCGACTACTATCGGATCGAGGATACCGAAGGGCGCCGCTACTGGATGTTCCGCCGCGGCCTCTACGGCGAGGCGGCCGGCGCGCCCTGCTGGTTCCTGCACGGGCTGTTCGCCTGATGCGCTATGCCGAACTCGTGGCGGCCACCAACTTCTCCTTCCTGCGCGGTGCCTCTCCGCCGCAGGAGATGGTGACGACCGCCCTCCTGCTGGGGCATGCCGGCATCGGCATCGCCGACCGCAATACGGTCGCGGGTGTCGTGCGCGCCCATGCCGCGTTGCGCGGCCTGCGCCAGGGCGCCGCCAATGTGGCGGAGGGAGACGCCGATATGATCGCCACCTCGGTCGCATCCCGGGCCGCGGCGTTCACCCTGGTGGTGGGGGCCCGACTCGTCTTCGCCGACGGCACGCCGGACATCGCCGCCCATGCCGCCACGCGCGAAGGCTGGGGACGGCTCTGCCGCCTGCTGACGCTAGGCAACCGCCGGGCCCGCAAGGGGGAGTGCCTGCTGCGCCTGGAGGATCTGCTCGCCCATCTCGACGGCCTGCTGCTGACGGCCCTGCCCGGCCGCAAGACCGAAACGCTGCCGGACCTTCTCGGCCGGCTCGCCGACGCCGCCCCCGGCTGCGTCCGACTGGGCGCGGCGATGCACCGGCGAGGCGACGACCGCCGCCGTCTCGCCGCACTGCGCCTGGCGGCCGAACGGGCGGGCGTCCCCCTGCTCGCGGTCAACGACGCCCTCTATGCCGACCCCGACCAGCGCGACCTGCAGGACGTACTGACCTGCATCCGCGAGGGCGTGACGATCGACGCCGCCGGTCGGCGGCTGGAAGCCAATGCCGAGCGCCATCTGAAGCCGCCGCAGGAGATGGTGCGACTCTTCCGCGACGCGCCGGACGCGGTGGCGGAGACCGGCATCGTCCTCGACGCGGCGGCCTTTTCCCTCGACCAGCTCCGCTACGACTATCCGGACGAGCCGGTACCGCCGGGTCATACGGCCGCAGGCTGGCTGCGGGAGGTGACCTGGCGGCGCGCGGCAGCGCGCTATCCGACCGGCATACCGGCCAAGGTCGAGCGGCTGATCGGGCAGGAACTCGCCCTGATCGAACGGCTCGGCTACGAGCGCTACTTCCTCACCATCTTCGACCTCGTCCGGGTCGCCGAGGACAAGGGCATCCTGTGCCAGGGGCGCGGCTCGGCCGCGAACTCGGCCGTCTGCTACGTCCTCGGCATCACGGCCGTCGACCCGGCCGAGCACGACCTGCTGTTCGCCCGCTTCATTTCCGAGGAGCGGCGCGAACCGCCCGACATCGACGTCGACTTCGAGCACGAGCGGCGCGAGGAGATCATCCAGCACATCTACGAGCGCTACGGCCGCCACCGCGCCGGCATCGCCGCCACGGTCATCAGCTACAGGCCGCGCAGCGCCCTGCGCGACGTCGGTAAGGCGCTCGGCCTCACCGAGGACGTGACCGCACGGCTCGCCTCGACCCAGTGGGGCTGGGGCGGCGCGATCGAGGACGGTCACATCCGCCAGGCCGGTCTCGATCCGGCCAACCCGACGATCCGGCGCACCCTGGAACTGGCCCGGCGGCTCATGGGTTTCCCGCGCCACCTCTCCCAGCATGTGGGCGGCTTCATCCTCACCCGCGGCCGCCTGGACGAGATCGTGCCGATCGGCAATGCCGCCATGCCGGACCGCACCTTCATCGAATGGGACAAGGACGACATCGCCACGCTCGGCCTGATGAAGGTCGACGTGCTGGCGCTCGGCATGCTGACCTGCATCCGCAAGAGCTTCGACCTGATGCGCCTGCACGGCCTGGGCGACTACGGCCTCGCCGACATCCCGCAGGAGGATGCCGACGTCTATGCGATGCTGAGCCGGGGCGACTCCATCGGCGTCTTCCAGGTCGAGAGCCGGGCGCAGATCAACATGCTGCCGCGCCTGCAGCCCAGGCGCTTCTTCGACCTGGTCATCCAGGTGGCGATCGTCCGGCCCGGCCCGATCCAGGGCGACATGGTCCATCCCTATCTGCGCCGCCGCGCCGGGATCGAGCTGGTGGAACTGCCCTCGCCGGCGCCGCCGCATCCACCGGACGAACTGCGCGACGTGCTGGCCTGCACGCTGGGCGTGCCGCTTTTCCAGGAACAGGCGATGAAGCTCGCCATGGTGGCGGCCTCCTTCACCGACGTGGAGGCGAACCAGCTGCGCCGGGCGATGGCGACCTTCCGCAATGTCGGCACGATCGGACGCTTCGAGAGCCTGATGGTGGAGCGCATGGCGGCGCGCGGCTACGACCGCGCCTTCGCGCAGCGCTGCTTCGAGCAGATCAAGGGGTTCGGTTCGTACGGCTTCCCGCAGAGCCATGCCGCCTCCTTCGCCAAGCTCGTCTACGTCTCCTCCTGGATCAAGCACCGCCACCCCGCCGTCTTCGCCTGCGCGCTGCTGAACGCACAGCCGATGGGCTTCTACGCGCCCGCCCAGATCGTGCGCGACGCGCGCGAGCACGGCGTGGACGTGCGCGCGGTCGACGTCAACCACAGCGACTGGGACAACACGCTGGAGCCCGGTGTCGGCGGACGGCTGGCGCTGCGCCTCGGCTTCCGCCAGGCGGACGGCGTGCACGAGGCCGATGCGCGCCGTCTCGTCGCGGCGCGGCGCGGCGGCTATGGTTGCGTCGAGGCGCTGGCCGTCCGGGCACGGCTGCGGCCGGGACAGCTGCGCGCCCTCGCCGACGCCGACGCCTTCCGCTCGCTCGGGCTGGACCGACGCCGGGCGCTCTGGCAGGTACGGCGGATGCCGGCGGACGACCCGCTGCCGCTCTTCGCCGCGGCCGGCGCGCCCGAACTCGCGGCCGAGCCCGACGCCCGCCTGCCGGAGATGGCGCTGCGCGAGCAGGTGGCGGCCGACTACCAGACGCTGCGCCTCTCCCTCCAGGGCCACCCGATGGGCATGCTGCGCGACCTGTTCCGGGCCGAGGCGGCCCTGACCGCACGCGAGGTCTGCGCCCTGCCGGACGGAGCGCGGGCGCGCGCGGCCGGCATCGTCCTGGTTCGCCAGCGGCCGGGTAACGGCACCGCCATCTTCATCACCCTGGAGGACGAGACCGGCATCGTGAACGTCGTGCTGTGGGCGCGCCGCTTCGAGCGCTTCCGGCGCGAAGTCATGGCGGCGCGCGTTATGATGGTGGACGGCCTGGTGCAGAAGAGCGCGGAAGGGGTGATCCACCTGATGGCGGAGCGCATCCTCGACCGCAGCGACGCTCTCGGCCGCCTGTCCGCCGCGCACAGCCCGGAGATCGAGGCCGGCCGCGGCGACGAGGCGCGCCGGCCGCAGACCTCCCCCCGGGAACGCCACCCGCGCGACGTGCGCCTGCTCCCGAAATCCCGCGACTTCCACTGAAGCCTGGCACAACGACCACCCCGGCGTGTTGCTAGCTAGCTACACACGGGTTCCGGTGCGTTTACGCAGACCCCGTCCGACCGCAGACTGACCCGCCATGACCGGCGGACGGGGAACGACGATGTCTCGGAGTGCGGAACCGCTGGACCGTCCGACCAACACGGCCAAGTGGCCGAACCTCGCCCTCCTCGCCGCGGTGCAGGTGCTGGCCTTGGCGCTGTGGTTCTCCGGCACCGCCATCGTCCCGGCGCTGAAGGCAGAGGCGGCGCTGAGTTCATTCGCACAGTCGCTGTTCACCAGCGCGGTGCAGGTGGGTTTCGTCGCCGGCACGCTGGTCAGTGCCGTGCTCGGCCTGCCCGATCGCTGGGACCCGCGGGCGCTGTTCATGTGGGCGGCCCTGGTGGGCGCCGCCGCCAACGCGCTGATCCTCGTGGTTCCGGCAGACGGTGCGGCGGTCGTCGCACTGCGCTTCGTCACCGGTGTCGCGATGGCCGGCGTCTATCCCGTGGGCATGAAGCTGGCGGCCGGTTGGGCGAAGGGCGATCTCGGCCTGATGGTCGGGCTGCTCGTCGGCGCGCTGACCGTCGGGTCCGCGGTGCCGCATCTGTTCAACGCACTCGGTGGCGTCGACTGGCGCCTGACGATCGGTGCCGCATCCCTGTCGGCGCTCGCGGCGGCGCTGCTTATCCGCCTGTTCCGCCTCGGTCCGAACCACCGGCCGGCGCCACGCTTCGACCCGGCCGCCGTGCTGGAGATCTGGTGCAACCGCGGCGCGCGCCTCGCAACGCTCGGCTATCTCGGCCACATGTGGGAACTCTACGCCGTCTGGGCCTGGATCGGCGTCTTCCTGGCGGCGAGCTTCGCCGATGCCGCCGGCGGCGCCACGACGCAGACCGCCGTGTGGGCCGGCCTCGCCACCTTCGCGATGATCGCCGCCGGCAGCGTCGGCGGCATCGGCGGCGGGCTGATCGCCGACCGCATCGGGCGCACGACGCTCACCCTCGGCGCGATGGCCATCAGCGGCGCCTGCTGCATTGCGGCCGGGCTGCTGTTCGGGGCGCATCCGCTGCTGCTGACCGCGCTCTGCCTCGTCTGGGGGGTGACCATCGTCGGTGATTCCGCGCAGTTCTCGGCGAGCGTTGCAGAACTGTCCGACCCGGCGCGAGTGGGCACGATGCTGACGCTGCAGACCTGCCTGGGATTTCTGCTGACCCTGCCGACGATCCACATGATGCCGGGACTGGTCGAGGCGCTCGGCTGGCGCTGGGCGTTCGCACCACTCGCCATCGGGCCACTGCTGGGTTGCTGGGCGATGTGGCGGCTGCGGCGCAGCCCAGACGCGGCGAAGCTGGCCGGCGGCCGGGGATAGGCGGCCCTACCCTTTCGCGCCGCGGTGGATATAGGGGTCATGACAACGGAACTGGGCAGAACGACATGCGGGTCAGCGAGGACGTCGCACGTCAGGCGAGCCGCGCCTGGCGCCCCATCGCCACGCGGGCCGAGGACTATCTGGTCTATATGCCCGTGCTGGGGCTGACGCCCGTCGTCTTCGCGGGGTAGGGGTTGGCGGCAAATTGGGTGTCGGGCCGCGAACGCCTGTACCGACAGGTCAGCCCCAACCAGTTCGTGCGCCAGCTGGCCGCCCAGGTGGTGCGCTCGGTCGTGGAGATCGTTGGCCTGGGTGTGGAGTCTCAACAGGTTGTCCTCGGCGAGAGCGAGGCGGCCGATGGGCGTTTTTGATTTTAGGCTGCCATGAGGGCGATGCCGGCCGTATCTGTGCAGCCGGACCGGTAGCTCGGCTGCACGGCTGGCGGAGTTTGGAGGGGCACATGCTGGCTCAACGCGCCTCGCTCATGACGGTCCAGCAACGCCTCGCAACCCATCCGCCATATCCCCTCGTTGATCCGCGTCCGGTCCATCCCCGCCCCTCTTCGAGGCAGTTCTAAAACCGGACACATCACGAGCTAGCCACACAACGACAACCCGGCGTGGCGCCACCGCCGCCGGACGCCTATGCTGCGCGCGGGACCGGGCGGGGCGTCCGGCGAACGATATCGAGGGAATGGTCCGATGACCCTGAAGAAAGGCTACAAGCAGCTTCTCGACGAGGCGAACGCGCGGATAGAGACGATCCCGACCGCCGACGCGATCAAGCTGCACGGCGATCCGGACACTGTCTTCGTCGACATCCGCGACCCGCGCGAACTGGAGCGCGACGGGATGGTCGCCGGCGCCTTCCACGCGCCGCGCGGCATGCTGGAGTTCTGGGCCGACCCGGAGAGCCCCTATCACAAGGAGGTCTTCGCCTCCGGTAAGCGCCTCGTCCTCTACTGCGCCAGCGCCTGGCGTTCGGCCCTGTCGACCGACACGCTGACCCAGATGGGCGTGCCGCGGGTGGCCCATATCGATGGCGGATTTACCGCCTGGAAGAAGGCCGGCGGACCGGTCGGCGAGAAGCCGAAGAAGGGCTGACCGCATTACGGGAGCGGCGGGGCCGCTCCCGTCCCGCGCCCCGGGCGGTCCTCAGAAGGACAGCGCCTTGGCCTGGATCACGTCCGGGATGGCGCGGACGGCGTCGAGTGCGGAGTCCGGCAGCGCCCCGTCGATCTCGACCAGCGCGATCGCGCTGCCGCCGTTGGTCGACCGGCCGAGATGAAAGTTCGCGACGTTGACACCGGCATCGCCCAGGATCGAGCCCAGCTTGCCGATGAAGCCGGGCTTGTCGCGGTTGCGCACGAACAGCATGTGGCGGCCGAGTTCGGCCTCGAAATGGATGTCCTGCACCTGAACGACCCGGGCGCGCGTGCCGCCGAAGAGCGTGCCTGCCACGACCCGCTCGCGCCGTTCGGTCTTCACCGTCAGGCGGATCAGCGTCTGGTAGTCGCAGGGACCGTCGATCTTCACCTCGCTGACCGTGATGTCGCGCTCGCGCGCCAGCATCGGAGCGTTGACCATGTTGACGGTGTCGAGCAGCGGCGACAGCAGGCCCTGCAGCAGGACCGCCGTCAGCGGCCGCGTGTTCAGTTCCGCGACATGGCCCTCATACTCGATGACCACGGCCTCGAGCCCGGTCTCGGTGAGCTGGCCGGCAAAACTGCCGAGCTGTTCGGCCAGCCGCATATAAGGCCGCAGGCGCGGCGCGTCCTCGGCTGTCAGCGACGGCATGTTGATCGCGTTGCTGACGGCACCGACGAGCAGATAGTCGGACATCTGTTCGGCGATCTGGAGCGCGACGTTCTCCTGCGCCTCGCTCGTCGCGGCGCCGAGATGCGGGGTGGCGATCAGCCTGTCGCTGCCGAACAGGACGTTCTCCTTCGCCGGCTCCACCTCGAACACGTCGACCGCCGCCCCCGCGACCTTGCCCGAATCGAGCGCCGCGCGAAGGTCCGTCTCGACGATCAGGCCGCCGCGCGCGCAATTCACGATGCGTACGCCCGGCTTCATCTTCGCGATCGCCGCGGCGTCGACGATGCCGCGCGTATGCTCGTTGAGCGGCGTATGCAGCGTGATGAAGTCGGCCCGCCGGAACAGTTCGTCGAGGTCGACCTTGTCCACCGACAGGTCGGCGGCTCGCTCGGGCGACAGGAACGGGTCGAAGGCGATCACCCGCATGCGCAGGCCGTGCGCCCGCTCGGCCACGATAGAGCCGATATTGCCGCAGCCGACGATGCCCAGCGTCTTGCCGGTCACCTCGACGCCCATGAAGCGCGACTTTTCCCACCTGCCGGCCTGGGTCGACCGGTCGGCGGCCGGGATCTCGCGCGCCAGCGCCATCATCATGGCGATCGCGTGCTCGGCGGTCGTGATCGAGTTGCCGAAGGGCGTGTTCATGACGACGATGCCGCGCGCCGTCGCGGCCGGAACGTCGACATTGTCAACGCCGATCCCCGCGCGGCCCACGACCTTGAGCCGCTCCGCCGCCGCGATGACGTCGGTGGTCACCTTGGTCGCCGAGCGCACCGCCAGTCCGTCATAGGCGTGGATGCAGGACTTGAGTTCGTCCGGCTTCAGCCCGACACGCACGTCGGCCTCGATGCCGCGCTCGCGGAAGATCTCGGCCGCGCGCGGGCTGAGATCGTCGGAGATCAGGACCTTCGGCATCACTCAAACCTTCTGCAGCAGTTCGGCCTTCACCAACGGGAACGCCCAATCGAGCCAGGGGAAGAGGGCCTCGAGCGAAGCGGTCTCCACCGTCGGTCCCGCCCAGACCCTCAGGCCGGGTGGCGCGTCCCGATGCCCGTTGATGTCACGGGCGGCACCCTCCTCGTCCAGTCTGGCGGCGAGGGCCTTGGTCAGGGCGGCCTGCCGGTCGAGCGGCAATGCGGCGCAGTCCGGATCGACGATCTGCAGGCAGACGGAGGTGGGCGAACGCGTCTCGGGCGACGCGGCCAGGAAGTCGACCCAGGGCGTGCGCCCGACCCAGGCGGCTATGGCGGCGAGGTTGCGGTCGACCCGCGCGACCACGGCGTCGACCCCGCCGAGCCCCTCCATCCAGCGCAGGCCGTCGAGCGCATCCTCGACACAGAGCATGGACGGCGTGTTGATCGTCTCGCCCTTGAAGATGCCGTCGTTGATCTTGCCGCCCTTGGTCATGCGGAAGATCTTCGGCATCGGCCAGGCCGGCTTGTGGCTCTCCAGCCGCTCGACCGCACGCGGCGAGAGGACGATCATGCCGTGCGCCCCCTCGCCGCCCATGGCCTTCTGCCAGGACCAGGTGACGACGTCGAGCTTCTCCCACGGCAGGTGCATGGCGAAGACGGCCGAGGTCGCGTCGCAGATCGTCAGGCCCGCGCGGCCGTCCGGAATCCAGTCGCCGTTCGGCACGCGCACGCCGGAGGTCGTTCCGTTCCAGACGAAGACAACGTCGCGCTCGAAATCGGCCCTCGAAAGGTCGGGAAGGTCGCCATAGGGCGCGGAGAGGACGCGCACGTCGCCCAGCCCGAGCTGCGACTTCACGTCGGAGATCCAGCCTTCGCCGAAGCTCTCCCAGGCGAGCATGTCGACGCCGCGCGGGCCGAGCAGCGACCACATCGCCATCTCCACCGCCCCGGTGTCGGAAGCGGGGACGATGCCGATGCGCCAGTCAGCGGGTATGCGCAGGACGGCGCGGGTCCGGTCGATGACCTCGGCGAGGCGGGCCTTGCCCTCGGTCGACCGGTGCGAGCGGCCGAGCAGAGCGGCCGACAGCGCCTCGGGCGACCAGCCGGGCCGCTTGGTGCAGGGACCGGATGAGAAGTTCGGGTCGGCCGGGCGGATATCGGGTTTCATGGCTGCACCACAGGCATAGCGGCCCGCGCCGGATGGAACGGGTCGTGAAAATGCGGCGGATACTATGGTCCGCCCCGGAAGGGGTCAATGCGGGCGGCCAACCGCGCGCCGCAAGGCAGTCATGCGCCTGCGGCACGGCGGCGCGGTAACGACGAACCGCCAGCCGGCCGTCGCGCGTCCGTCAGCGCCTGTCGCCGCCCAGTTCGGCCTCCAGTTCCGCGATCTTCTTGCGGACCGATTCCCGCAGGACGGGGCTCTCGTGCGACCCCATCGTCGCCAGCCGGTGCTTCAGCGTCTCCAACTGGGCGCGCTTTTCGCGGGCGTCGCGCC
>JBKBLL010000045.1:12303-19655 GCA_046296375.1 Alphaproteobacteria bacterium
CGCCGGATCGGCCGGTTGTCGGATTTCTGTCCCTCGAATGCACGCATCGGCGTCTCGCTGGTTTCGGAGCGGCGGACCTTATGGACAGGCCCGGCGGGGTTCAAGGCGGATGAGCCCGGACGATGCGTCCGGCAATGCGCCCGGCGGCAACCCGTCGGGCACCGTCACGGGGCACCGCCCGCATCGCTGCGCGGGACGGCGGACTCGGACCGTCCGGCGGTGCGGCCGCCGTCGATCGGAAGGATGACGCCCGTGATCCAACCTGATTCGTCGCTGGCGAAAAACAGGACGCCATAGGCGATGTCCCAGCCCGTCCCCTCGGTACCGAGCAGCGTCTGCGCGCGACGCGCCTCGCGCATCCCCTCGTCCATTCCGCGCGAGGCGACCATCGGCGTGTAGACCGCCCCGGGCGCGATGCAGTTTACCCGGATGCCGTCGCGGCCGTGATGCGCCGCCATCGCCCGGGTCAGGTTGACGACCGCCCCCTTGGACGTCGGGTAGAGCAGGCTCGGATGCCCGCCCTGCAGGCCGCCGACCGAGGCGATGTTGACGATGGAACCGCCGCCGGCCGCCTTCATCGCCGGCACCGCGAACTTCGCCATCAGCATCATCGAGCCGACATTGACGCGCATCGCCCGGTCCCACGCCTCGGGGTCGACCTCGACCGCCGTCCCGGCCGGGCCGGTCACGCCGACATTGTTGACCAGGATGTCGCAGCGGCCCCATGCCGCCAAGGTCCTGTCCAGCACGCCCCGGCACGACGCCTCGTCCGCCACGTCCGCCTCGACGACGATGGAGGCGCCGCCCTCCGCGGCGATCATCCGCGCCGTCTCCTCGGCCCACGCCGCCTCCCGATCGACCAGCACCACCCTGGCGCCGTGGCGGGCCAGCACCACGGCGGTCGCCCGGCCGTTCCCGATGCCGGGCGCTCGCGATCCGGCACCCGTCACGATCGCGACCTTGCCCGTCATCCGGTCGTCCCAGCGTGCCGGTTCCATCGCCCACTCCCTCCCCTCGTACAGTCCCAGAAACGGCCCGCCACGGTGCGGTGAGCCGTCGGATCGGTCGCGCGGCCTATTTGTCGATCCAGATGTCCTCGAACCGCCACGCGTTGTAGATGCTGTTCACGTGGATCGTGTAGTTCTTCACGTGCGGCTGCCAGCAGCCGGCGCCGACGCCCTGGAATATGATCGGACGCGCGCCGTCCTCCTGCAGCTGCCGGTCGATCTGCCAGACGATCTCACGGCGCTTGTCCTGGTCGGCCTCCATCGACTGCTTGTCGAACAGGGCCTCCAGATCCTTGTTGCAGTATCCGGTGTAGTTCCGGATCGAGTCGCAGGAATAGTTTTCATAGAAGTGCTGATCCGGATCGTCGACCGCGCTGCCGGTCTGATTGACGGCGACGGTAAAGCGCTTCGCCGTAACGGTGCTGTAGTAGACTGCGCTCTCGATGATTTCGAGCTCGGCGTTGATGTAGATCTGCGCGAGCTGGTCCAGGAAGATCACCGCCGGATCGCGGTAGGTCGGGATGTTGCGCGTAATCACCTTGATGTTCAGCCGGTTGTTCGGCCCGTAGCCGAGCTTCTCCATGATCTCGCGCGCCTCGGCGCGGTTGGCCTCGACGTCGGCGCCATAACCCGGGATCTCCGCCAGCATTTCCTTGGGCATGCCCCAGACGCCGGACGGCGGCGGCAGCATGGCACCGCCGACGCTGGCCTGCCCCTCCGACAGAATGTCGTTGAAGGAGGCGCGGTCGATGGTGAGCGCCAGCGCGCGCCGGAGTTCGGGGTCGTCGAACGGCGGCGCGTCCATGTTGACCATCAGGTTGGTGCTGACGTTCGTGGGACGCAGGGTGCACTGCGCATGTGGCGCCTGCGTCGTCACGTCCCTCAGAAGCGGCACGGAAACGTCCGTCGGGAACGTCATGTCGTGCTCGCCCGCGATGAAGGAGAGCATCCGCGTCGAGCGCGCGGCGATGACCGCATATTCGATCCGGTCGACGTAGGGCAGGCCCTTCTTGAAGTAGTTTTCGTTCTTCTCCAGCATGATGCTCTCGTTCTGGCGGAAGGAGACGAACTTGAACGGGCCGGTGCCGATCGGCTTGGTGCGCATGTCGGCCGGCGAGACGTGGCAGGCGTAGACTGGCGACTGGCCGGTGGCGAGCAGGGTCAAGAAAGCCGGCTGCGGCCGGCGGAGGCGGAAGCGGACCGTGTGGTCGTCGTCGACCACCACCTCCTCCAGGTTATGATACCAGGCCTTTCGCGGGTTGCGCCGCAACCGCGCCTCCGACACTTCGAGCAGCATGTCCCAGGTGCACTTCACGTCGGCCGCCGTGAACGGCTTGCCGTCGTGCCAAGTCACCCCCTCGCGCAGCTTGAACGTGACTTCGGTGCCTTCGGCGTTCCAGCCCCAGCTCTCGGCGAGCTCGGGACGGATGTTGTCGAGCGTATTCTGCGGCTCGTGCTGGTCGAACAGCACGAGGTTCGACATCACCGGCATCATCGGAAAAATGGTCGCTATGGTCGATTCTTCATGGATCGACAGCGACGGTGGGTTGTTGAACTGCTGGATACTGAGTGTGCCGCCCGCCTTCTGCGCAACCGCGGCGCCGGCGGGCAATGCCGCCGCCGCCAAGACTGTCAGAAGCGTCCCCGTCCTGCTCCGCCATCCCATCGCGACCTCCCCTGGATCTTTCGATCTTTGTACCGTGGCCCATGCGGGACTTTACGCTGGCCGCGTTGTCCGGACATGTCAACCAGGGCACAGCACGCCGGGAAATCGAGAGGGGGTCGGGCCGCTTCAGCGGCCCAGAAGCAGTCGCGCGGTGGCGTCGACGATGCCCTCCGCGTCGATGCGGTTGATCCGGTGCAGATCGGAGACCGAGCCGGACTGGCCGAAGGCGGTCACGCCGAGCGCACGGATGCGTTGGCCGCGCACCGACCCCAGCCACCCCAGTGTCGCCGGATGCCCGTCGATGACGCTGACGAGCCGCGCATCCGCCGCCAGACGGCCGAGCAGGCGCGCCGCATGCGAGCCCGCACCCTCCGCCATCCAGCCTTCGTAGAGCCGGTCCGGGGAGGTCACCGCCAGCAGGCCGGCCCCGGGCATGTCCTCCAGTATCGCCCGGTGTGCCGCCAACGCGTCCGGTGCCATGGCGCCGGTGTAGACCAGGGCGAAGTCGGCTCCCTCCTCCGGCGAAACCGCCCAGTAGGCACCCTCGATGATCTGCTCCGCAATCCCGTCATCCAGCAACCGGTCGGGCTGCTCCAGCGGGCGGGTCGAGAGGCGCAGATAGAGCGAGCCGCCGTCCGGCGCCTGCATGTGGGCGAAGCCCCAGCGCATGATCACGGCGAGTTCGTCGACATGGGACGGCTCGAAATAGGAAAGGCCGGGCAGACCGATGCCGACCAGCGGCGTATTGATCGACTGGTGAGCCCCCCCCTCCGGCGCCAGCGTCACGCCCGAGGGCGTCGCCACCACCATGAAGCGCGCGTCCTGATAGAGGGCATAGTTGAGCGCATCCAGGCCGCGGTTGATGAACGGGTCGTAGAGCGTGCCGACCGGCAGGATCCGCTCGCCGTAGAGCGAATGCGACAGTCCTGCCGCCCCCAGCATCAGAAACAGGTTGTGCTCGGCGATGCCGAGCTCGAAATGCTGGCCGCGCGGCGACTGGCCCCAGCGCTGGGCGGAAACCACCTGGACCTCGCGGAACACGTCCTGACGTTCGCTGCGGGAGAAGATCCCACGCTGGTTCACCCAGCCGCCGAGATTGGTGGACACGGTCACGTCCGGCGAGGTGGTCACCACCTTCTGCGACAGCGGATTATCCGATTTTCCCAACTCGTTGAGAATCTTGCCGAAGCCCTCCTGCGTCGACATGCGTGCGCCTTTCGGTGTCACGATGTCGACGGGCACCACCGAGGCCATGTGGCGGCGCGGCCCTTCGGTGCGGAACGGGACCGCGTCGAGGAAGGCGCGCAGCGTCTCCTCCGGCATGTCGAGGCCGGCGAAGGCATCCCATTCCTGGCCCTCGGCGATCTTCATGCTGCGCTTGAAGACGTCCATCTGGTCCGGGTTCATCAGGCCCGAATGGTTGTCCTTGTGGCCGGCGAACGGCAGGCCCATGCCCTTGATGGTGTAGGCGAGGAAGCAGGTCGGCCGGTCGTCGGTCACCGACCGGAAGGCCTCCAGCACGCTTTCCATGTCGTGGCCGGCGAGGTTGGTCATCAGGACGGCCAGGGCGTCGTCGTCGTGGCTGTCCAGAATCGCCCGGATGCCCGTCACGTCGCCCAGGTCCTTTTCCAGTTCCTTGCGCCACGCCGCACCGCCCTTGAAGACCAGAGCCGAGTAGAGGCTGTTCGGGCACTCGTCGATCCAGTCGCGCAGGCGCTCGCCGTCGGGGCCGGCGAACGCCGCCTCCAGCCGCTTGCCGTACTTCAGGACGATGACGTTCCAGCCCATGCTGCGGAACAGCCCGTCGAAGCGGCCGAACAGCCGGTCGTTCACAACGGAATCAAGACTTTGCCGGTTGTAGTCGATGATCCACCAGAGGTTTCGCACATCGTGCTTCCAGCCCTCCAGCAGGGCCTCGAACACGTTGCCCTCGTCCAGTTCGGCGTCGCCGACGATCGCCACCATCCGGCCCGCGGGTGCCGCGTTCTCGGCGCGCCGGGCGCGGACGTAGTCCTGCACCAGGGAGGCGAACACGGTGATCGCCACGCCGAGGCCGACCGATCCGGTCGAGAAGTCGACGTCGTCGATGTCCTTGGTACGCGACGGGTAGGACTGCGCGCCGCCGAGCGCGCGGAAATTCTCCAGCTTGTCACGCGTCTGCCGGCCCAGCAGATACTGGATCGAATGGAAGATCGGGCTCGCATGCGGCTTGACCGCGACGCGGTCCTCCGGCTTGAGCACCGACAGGTAGAGTGCGGTCATCAGCGTCGAGACCGAGGCGCTCGACGCCTGGTGCCCGCCGACCTTCACCCCGTCGGGATTGGGACGGAGGTGGTTGGCGTTGTGGATCATCCAGGACGAGAGCCAGAGGATCTTGCTGCGCAACGCCTCCAGCACCGCGACCTCGCGCGGGTCGACGGCGCCCGCCGGCGCGGGTCCGGCGTCCCCGGCATCGGTCGCGATCGGCTTCAGGGCGGCGGAACGGGCGGTCGGCATGGCGGCTCTCCCTCGTGCGGGAACGGCGGGTCCAGACATGCGACTATAGAGCGTCGGCGCCGGCGCCGCGTTGCGAAGACGGCCTTCCGAGGTCTAGTTTGCGCAACGAACGCTCTCGACGGGCGCCCACGGAGACAGAATATGCCACAGGCGCCGCTCGATGCGATCGACCGCAGGATCCTGCGCATCCTCCAGGAGAACGCGCGCATCCCGAACGTCGAACTCGCCCAGGCGGTCGGCCTCTCCCCCTCCCCCTGCCTGCGCCGGGTGCGCGACCTGGAGGAGCGCGGCGTGGTGCGCCGCTATGTCGGGCTGGTGGACCCGGGCGCGGTCGGCCTGCCCGTCAGCGTCTTCGTGCAGGTCTCGCTCGAGCGCCAGGTCGAGCGGGCGCTGGAGACGTTCGAGGCGGCCGTGCTGGACCGGCCCGAGGTGATGGAGTGCTATCTGATGACCGGCGACGCCGACTATCTGCTGCGCGTCGTGGTCCCCGACCTCAAGGCCTTCCAGCGCTTCCTGATGGAACACCTCACCCGCGTGCCGGGCGTCGCCAGCATCAAGTCGAGCTTCGCCCTGAAGCAGGTGAAATATCTGACGGCGCTGCCGCTGGACCGGGGATGACCGGTTCGGTTGAATATCGCCTGCGCCAAGGGAGGCGGGATGGCTGATCGCTGCACGGCGATACCGGCGTTTCGGCTCGCGCGCCCGGACGCACAGCCCGACTATCCGAAGGAGCCCGACTGAGCGGGCGGCAAGGCGATGATCCAAGGCCCACAAGGTCGCGAGCCCCGTCGCGCTTGCCTCGCCCCGTCCCCGCGCCCATTCTTCAGCCCCGTCCACGGAGCCTGGGCCAGCCCGCCGACCGCCATGCCGAGCCAGCCGAGAAACGTCGCACTCTTCGTCACCTGCCTCGTCGACCTGTTCCGGCCGACCGTGGGGCTGGCGGCCGTCAAGCTGCTGGAGGACGCCGGCTGCACCGTGTCCGTGCCGGCCGCGCAGACCTGCTGCGGCCAGCCGCCCTACAATTCCGGCGACCGCGCCGACGCGAAGCGCATCGCCCGCGGCGTGCTGGAGGCTTTCCGCGGCTATGACCACGTCGTCGTGCCCTCGGGCTCCTGCGCCGGCATGATCGGCCACCACTATCCGGGCCTGTTCGCCGACGAGCCGGTTCTGGCCGATCAGGCGCGCGACCTCGCCCGCCGCACCTGGGAACTCGTCTCCTTCCTCACCGACGTGTGCGGGGTCGATCGCGTGACGGCGCGCTTCGACGGCACCGTCACCTACCACGATTCCTGCTCCGGCCTGCGCGAACTCGGCATCAAGACGCAGCCGCGTGCACTGCTGGACGGCGTCGAGGGGCTGGCGCTCCGGGAGATGGCCGAGCCCGAGGTCTGCTGCGGCTTCGGCGGCACGTTCTGCGTGAAATACCCCGAGATCTCCGACGCCATGGTGCGGCGCAAGACCGCCGACATCGGTGCCAGCGGGGCCGGAACCCTGCTGGCCGGCGACATGGGCTGCCTGCTCAACATGGCCGGCAAGCTGACCCGCGAGGGTTCGACGGTGAAGTGCCGCCACGTGGCCGAGGTTCTGGCGGGCATGGCGGACGGCCCGGCGATCGGCGAAGGCACGACCGGCCGATGACCCTCCTCGGCGCCGCCAACTTCAAGGAGAACGCCCACAAGGCGATGCACGACTCCGACCTGCAGTCGGAGCTGCGCAAGCTGGCGGGCGGCTTCTCCCAGGCGCGCGTGCGTGCCGCCGCCGACGTGCCGGAGTTCGACGCGCTGCGCGACGCGGCGCGCGACATCAAGAACCACACGCTGGCGAACCTCGACTATTACCTGGAGCGCTTCGAGCGGAAGGTGGTCGAGAACGGCGGCAAGGTGCACTGGTGCCGCACCGCGGAGGAGGCGCGCGAGACCATCCTGCGTCTCTGCCGCGGCCTGGGTGCGAAAACCGTCACCAAGGGCAAGAGCATGATCGCCGAGGAGATCATGCTGAACGACCATCTGGAGAAGAACGGCATCGAGCCGGTCGAGACGGATCTCGGCGAGTACATCATCCAGCTGCGCCACGAGACGCCGAGCCACATCATCGCGCCGGCCGTCCACCTCAACAAGGAGCAGGTCGAAGGCGACTTCCGCCGCGTCCACAACCATCTGCCGGTGGCGCGCGACCTCTCCGAG
>JBKBLL010000046.1:0-19635 GCA_046296375.1 Alphaproteobacteria bacterium
CCAGGCGGCGCAGCATTCCGCGCCGACCGCCAGCCTGCCGCGCGGCAGCCTCCTCAACATCAAGGTCTGACGCCCGCACCGGGGCGCCGGACGGCAGGCGGCCGTCCGATCCGCCGACCGGCCCCTCGGTCGACCGCTTGTCGGGCCGCGTCGCCGGGTTCATCTTCTGCCGATGGCGGAAGAGAATCGAGACGCCGGGGCATCGACCCCGTGGGAGCGCCGCGTGCCCGACGGCGACAGCCGCGAGCGGCTGGTCTGCACCGACTGCGGCTTCGTCAACTACGAGAACCCGAAGATCGTGGTCGGCGTGGTCGCCACCTGGGGGGAGCGGATCCTGCTCTGCCGCCGCGCGATCCAGCCGCGCCGCGGCTTCTGGACCCTGCCGGCGGGATATCTCGAGCTGAACGAGACCACCGCCGACGGCGCCGCGCGGGAGGCGCGCGAGGAGGCCTGCGCCGAGATCCGCCTCGGCCAGCTCCTGGCGGTCTACTCGATCCCGCGTATCAGCCAGGTGCAGCTGATGTACCGGGCCGACCTCGTCTCGCCCGATGTCGCCGCGGGCGAGGAGACGGAGGCGGTCGGCCTGTTCGGCTGGGACGAGATTCCCTGGGAGACGATCGCCTTCCCCTCCGTTCGCTGGGCCCTGCACCACCACCGCGAAACCCGGCACGAGCCCGCCTTCGTCCCCCGTTCCAACCCACCCGGCGAAACCGGGGACATGCGCCGCTGACCCCCCGGGCCCGCCCCGCCGGTCAGCTCGCGAAGAAGTCGTTGCCCTTGTCGTCGGTCACGATGAAGGCGGGGAAGTCCTCGACCTCGATCCGCCAAACGGCTTCCATGCCGAGTTCCTCGTACTCGACCACCTCCACGCGGCGGATATGGTCCTGGGCGAGGCGGGCGGCGGAGCCGCCGATGGAGCCGAGATAGAAGCCGCCGTGGGTCCTGCACGCGTCGATGACCTGGCGGGAGCGGTTGCCCTTGGCCAGCATGACGTGGCTGCCGCCCTTCGACTGGAAATAGTCGACATAGGAGTCCATCCGCCCGGCCGTGGTCGGGCCGAACGAGCCCGAGGCGTAGCCGGTCGGGGTCTTGGCCGGGCCGGCATAGTAGATCGGGTGGTTGCGGAAATAGTCCGGCATCGGCTCGCCGCGGTCGAGCCGCTCCTTGATCTTGGCGTGCGCCAGGTCGCGCGCGACGATGATCGGGCCGGAGAGGGCGAGGCGGGTCTTGATCGGGTGCTGCGACAGGGTGCGGCGGATCTCGTCCATCGACCGGGTCAAATCGATCTTCACGATGCCGGTGTTCAGCGTCGCCGGGTCGATCTCGGGCAGATACTGCGCCGGGTTGGCCTCCAGCTGCTCCAGGAAGACGCCGTCGCGGGTGATCTTGCCGAGCGCCTGGCGGTCGGCCGAGCAGGAGACGCCGAGGCCGATCGGCACGGAGGCGCCGTGGCGCGGCAGGCGGACGACGCGCACGTCGTGGCAGAAATACTTGCCGCCGAACTGCGCGCCGATGCCCATCTGGCGCGTCATCTCCAGCACCTCGGCCTCCATCTCCACGTCGCGGAAGGCGTGGCCGTCGCGGCCGCCCCGCGTCGGCAGGCCGTCGAGATAGTGGGTGGAGGCGAGCTTCACCGTCTTCAGGTTCATTTCGGCCGAGGTGCCGCCGATGACGATGGCGAGGTGGTAGGGCGGGCAGGCGGCGGTGCCGAGCGTGCGGATCTTCTCGTCGATGAACTTCAGCAGTGCCACGCGGTTCATCACCGCCGGGGTCTGCTGGTAGAGGAAGGTCTTGTTGGCCGACCCGCCGCCCTTGGCGCAGAACATGAACTTGTAGGCGTCGCCTTCGGTCGCGTAGATGTCGATCTGCGCCGGCAGGTTGGAGCCGGTGTTGACCTCCTCGAACATCGAGACCGGCGAGAGCTGGCTGAAGCGCAGCCAGTCCTCCGCATAGGAGCGGAAGACGCCGCGCGAGATGGCCTCCTCGTCGTTGGCGCCGGTCCAGACGCGCTGGCCCTTCTTGCCCATGACGATCGCGGTACCCGTGTCCTGGCACATCGGCAGCACGCCGCCGGCGGCGACGTTGGCGTTGCGCAGCAGGTCGACGGCGACGAAGCGGTCGTTGTCCGACGCCTCCGGGTCGTCGAGGATCGCCGCCAGCTGCTTCAGGTGCGCCGGGCGCAGCAGGTGCGAGATGTCGTGGAAGGCCTCGCGCGTCAGCAGCGTCAGCGCTTCGGGCTCGACCGTCAGGATCTCCTGCCCGGCGAACCGCTCGGTGCCGACATGGTCCGTCGTCAGCCGGCGATAGGGCGTCTCGTCGGCGGCGAGCGGAAACATATCCTGGAACGCGAATTCGGGCATGGGTCGACCTCTCGCGGGGGGCGTGGCTATCGGCTCGGCTCCGGCCGGGCGGCCGGCCTCGGCCGATCGGCGGGGCGGGCCCGGGCGTCGACGGGTTCCGCAGCGGCGAGGCGATATTACTTTTTGCGGAAAGCGTCCAGCGACACGACCTTCTCGGCCGGTTTCGCGTCGGGATCGGCGTCGGCCGCCGGATCCCCGCTCCCCGGATCCCCGTCGGCCGTCTTGCCGTCGGCCGTCCTGACCTCGCCCTTGTCGGCCGCAGCCGTGGTCGCGTCGGCGGCGGGGGCCGGAACCTTGTCCGCGGCGGTCTGGAACTGCAGGCCGAAATTTACCGAGGGATCGGCGAACGCCGACACGGCGGCGAATGGGACGCGCAGCCGCTCGAGCCGGCGATTGAAGCTCAGCGTCACCTCGAACGCCTCCTCCTTGATCTCCAGCCCGAAAAACTGGTGCTGGAGAACGATCGTCATCTCTTCCGGATAGGTCTCGTGCAGGCGCAGTGGAATCGCCACACCTGGATGGCGCGTGCGGAAGGTGATGTAGAAATGGTGATCGCCCGGCATGCCGCCCCCGGCGACCTTGGCCAGCACCGACCGGACGACGCTGCGCAGCGCTTCCTGGACGAGCAGTTCGTAACTCAGCAGGTCCTGGTCCATTCCCTACCCGACATCGTTCCGACCGCCGCAGGCGCGAGTGGGGGGCTTCTGTTGCCCGGTGCCCCCCGAACCGCGCTTATTGCTTAGGCAGCAACAGCGAGTGCGTCGTTATCGTTCGCACTTAGGAATCGGCCCGATAACGGTGGTACCATGCCGAGCAAAAACCGCATCTTTACCGCGCGCGTCGATCCTGTTTCGCCCCCTCGGATCCGGCTTGGAAGCCGGAAATTTGGTGGAGGCGCCGGGTACCGCCCCCGGGTCCGCAACGCTTATTCCATGCGGCGTTTATCGCCATAGTCGGGTGCTACCCGACGATCGTTAATATAGGGATTGTCCCGGTTTGCGAAAGGGGTTCCTGCCGGGCCGGTGCCTGGGCTATCAGGGCGCCACGCAGACGCGAGGTCCCATGCCGCTCACACCCGAACAGACCGACGAGATCGAGCGCCTGCGGGCGGCCTCCGCGCAGACGCGGCGCGCGACCGTGCCGGCCCTGGAGGAGATCCTCTACCGCCCGTTTCCCGTCCTCGACCACGGGTTCGTGCGGGTCGTCGACTATATGGGCGACGACGCGGCGGTCGTGCAGGCGGCGCGGGTCTCCTACGGCCGCGGCACGCGCCAGGTGCGCGAGGATGCGGGTCTCATCCGCTACCTGCTGCGCCACCGCCACACCACGCCGTTCGAGATGTGCGAGATCAAGCTCCACGTGAAGCTGCCGATCTTCGTCGCGCGCCAGTGGATCCGCCATCGCACCGCCAACGTCAACGAATACTCGGCCCGCTATTCCGTCCTGGACCGAGAATTCTACCTGCCCGCCCCGGACCAACTCGCGGCCCAGTCGACGGCCAACCGGCAGGGCCGGGGCGACATCCTGACCGGCGACGCGGCGGCGGCGGCGCTCGACCTGCTGAAGGCAGACGCTGCCCGGGCCTTCGACCATTACCGGATCCTGCTCAACGAGGACGAGGAGGGAGCGCCGCTCGATCCCGACCGTACGGGCCTCGCGCGGGAACTGGCGCGGATCGCACTGCCGCTGTCGGCCTATACTCAGTGGTACTGGAAGGTCGACCTTCACAACTTCATGCATTTCCTGGCGCTGCGCGCCGACGCGCACGCGCAGTACGAGATCCGCGTCTATGCCGACGCGATGCTGTCGATACTGGAGCGCTGGGTACCGGCTACCTTCGCCGCCTTCCGTGACTTCCGGCTAGAGGCCGCGGAACTGTCGGGGCCCGCGCTGGCCGTCGTGCGCCGCATGCTGGCGGGCGAGGCGGTCGACGCCGCCGGCAGCGGACTTTCGCCGCGCGAATGGCGGGAGCTGATGGCGCTGCTCGGCCGGACTGCGTGATCCGAATCGCGATCCCGTGACTTAAATCACACAGTGTGCCGTCGGCGCACCCATTTTCCGGCGTACTGCTTTACCAGATTGGCGATTCGGCTCTACAAGACCTTGGTCGAGTAATGGGCCATGTCCCCCTGAGACCGCACCGGTCATTGGCCTGGAACAACGACGGGGGGCCATCGTTAGACCGGGTGGCGGTATCGTCGGCATAATGGAGAATCGAATGAAATTCGCTGGGAAGGTGCTAGGAAGTGCAGCCATGCTTCTGGCTCTGGCAGCCTGCGGCGGCACGCAGTACGGGGGTGGCCCCCTGACGGCCGAGGGTGACATCCGGGCAGCCGAGCGCGGCACCGCGACCTCGCCCTTCAACGAGAACCTCCGCAAGGGCTATCTCGAACTGGCCAACAACGGCCGGCGCCAGGTCGACTGGATCGATGCCGGCATCTTTGCCCGCAAGGCGCTTCTCGCCGCGGAGGGCCAGGATGTCCAGCCCGTGATCCCGGCGGAATGGGGCGAGAACCCCAGCCTCGGCGGCAGCACGCCGGAAACCCGCGCCGAACTCGAGGCGGCCCGGGCCGAGATGATGGGCCTGCTGAACGCCAACGCGCGTTCCAGCAATCCGACCCAGGCGGCGCGCGCCCAGGTCATGTTCGACTGCTGGGTCGAGAAGGCTGAGTCGGTCTACTGGCTCGTCGACGACTGTAAGGCGAAGTTCTACGAGGCGATGAACGCCCTCCGTGGCCGTCCCGCCGCCGCTCCCGCAGCGCCCGCGGCTCCGCCGGCCCGCGACTACCTCGTCTTCTTCGACTTCGACCGGTCGAACATCCGTCCGGACGCCGCCGACGTGCTGCGTCGCGTGACGCAGGCCTACCAGTCGCTGAACGCGAACCGCGTCGACCTGATCGGCCACACCGATCGCGCCGGCTCGGCCGAGTACAACCAGCGCCTGTCCGAGCGCCGTGCGACTTCGGTCCGCGACTTCCTGTCGCGCCAGGGCATCCCTGCGGCCAACATCACCGCCACCGGCCGCGGCGAATCCGACCCGCGCGTGCCCACGCCGGACGGCGTGCGCGAGCAGGAGAACCGTCGCGTCGAAATCCGGCTCCAGTAACCGGACCGACACGACCCTCCACCCGCAGGGTGTGGGTACCGGGCGGCGCTCCTTCGGGGGCGCCGCCTTTTTTCGTGCTCGCGCCTCCCCGTCGCCGCCGCCGCGCGTCACGCCATGCGCCAGACCACCGCCTCGCGGCTGTCGCCCGACTCCAACTCGCGCGAGGTGGGCACGGTATAGGCGGCGATGCGGTGCAGCCCGCTGTTGGGCAGGTAGGTTCGGCCCGGGTCGCCCAGCAGGACGGCGGCGCCGCCCTCGAACCGCCGCCGCAGCCAGCGCGCGATTCGGTCCGCGACGGCCCGCTCGTAGCAGACGTCGCCGGCGACCACCACGTCGCCCGGCGGGTCGTCCCAGGCGGTCGCGTCGCGGCGCGCCCGGTCGACGGCGACGCCGTTGAGGGCCGCGTTCAGGCCGATGGCCGCGCAGGCGAAGGCGTCCATGTCGATGGCGACCACCCGGGCCGCCCCGGCCATCGCGGCCGCGATCGCGACGAGGCCGCTGCCCGAGCCGAGGTCGAGCACCGTGTGCCCGCGCACCGTTTCGGGATGGTCCAGGAGGTAGCGCGCGACCGCCTGCCCGCCGGGCCAGGCGAAGGCCCAGAAGGGCGGCGGCAGGTGCTCCTCCTGCAGCAGCGACTCGCTGGCCTGCCAGAGCGGCGTCACCTCCGTGGCGAGATGCAGCCGCACCTCCGGTACGATGGGGGGCGTGGCGACGACCGTGTTCGTGCGGATGAATGCGGCGATTTCCGCCGGGCTGCGGGGCGCGGCGGCCGGCTCAGCCATGGACGGCGCCGGCGGCGAGGCCCGCGGTGGCGATCCCGCCGAGCAGGATCCAGCCGATCCAGCGGTTCGACCGGAACTTGGCGAGGCAGTCGGCGGGCCGGTCGATGTCGACCCGACCGACCTGCCAGGCGAGGTGCGCCGCCGCACCGGCCACGCCGAGATGGAACGGCCAGGCGGCCCCGGCCGCGACGCCGGCGCCGGCGAGGAGGGCGACCGTCAGGCCGTAGAACAGGACGAGCCAGCGCCTGGTCGCCGTGCCGAACAGGAGGGCGGTCGACCTGACGCCGATCAGAGCGTCGTCCTCCCTGTCCTGATGGGCGTAGATCGTGTCGTAGCCGAGGGTCCACGCGATGCCGGCCGCATAGAGCAGCAGGGCCGGCGCGCCGATCTCCCCGGTCGCCGCCACCCAGCCGACCAGTGCGCCCCAGTTGAAGGTGATGCCCAGAAAGGCCTGCGGCCACCAGGTCACCCGCTTCATGAACGGGTAGATCGCGATCAGCGGCAGTGCGGCGAGGCCGACCAGGATCGCCGCTCCGTCGAGGGCGAACAGGACGGCGGCCCCCACCGCCAGCTGCAGGGCGAGGAACGTCCAGGCGCCGCGTAGCGTGACGGCTCCGCTCGGCAGCGGCCGCAGCGCCGTCCGCGCCACCTTCGCGTCGATCTGCCGGTCGGCGATGTCGTTGAAGGTGCAGCCGGCGCCGCGCATGACCAGCGACCCGATCGCGAAGAGGAGGCAGAGCCAGAGCAGCTGGGCGGTGCCGATGCCGGGCTGCGTCGCCCAGGCGAGGCCTGCTCCCCACCAGCAGGGGAACAGCAGCAGCCAGGTGCCGATCGGGCGATCGAGGCGTGCCAGCCGGGCGAAGGGCAGGAGGCCGGCGGGCAACAGCCGCTCGATCGGCCCCCCCATGCCGATATCCGTCGCCGCCGCGGCGTCCCGCCTCGCCATTCTCCCCGATCTCCCGCTGCGCCTTGGAACCGTTGTGGAACCGCCGTTGAACCGTCACGCCCGCCGCCGCGATGGCGCCCGATCCGTCGAGGCTCTAGCCTAGATGCAGGTCCGCCGCGGCGGAGGCAATAGGGTGAGGATCCGTGTCGCAGCGCCAGCCCAAGGTGCGCCTGTTCGTCGAAGCCGGGCTGGCGGCCGGGGTCGCCGTGCCGCTGTCGACGGAGCAGGCGCACTATGCCGCGCGCGTCATGCGTCTTCCGGACGGGGCGTCGATCGCCCTGTTCAACGGCCGGGACGGCGAATGGTCCGCCCTGCTGGCGGTCGCCGCCAAGGGGCGCTGCACGGCGGTCCCCCGGGAGCGGCTGCGGCACCAGGCGGCGGTCCCCGACCTGCATTTGCTCTGCGCCCCGCCCAAGCGCCAGGCGTTCGACCTGATCGTGCAGAAGGCGACCGAACTCGGCGTCGCCGCGATCCGGCCGGTGCTGACGGAGCGCACCGTCCCCGACCGCGTCAATCTGCAGCGGCTGGGCTCGATCGCGCGCGAAGCGGCCGAGCAGAGCGAGCGCCTCGACGTGCCCGCGATCGAGCCGCCGCGGGCGCTCGGCCCGATTCTCGGGGGCTGGGATCCGGCGCGCCGGATTCTGCTTTGCGACGAGCGGGGGCGCGGGCAGTCGATCGCGAATGCGTCGGCATGGCCGCGCGGCGGCTCCTGGGCCGTCCTGACCGGACCGGAAGGGGGGTTCACGGCGCGCGAGCTTGACGCTTTGCGCGATCTGCCTTTTGTTACGTCGATTGGGCTGGGGCCGCGCATCCTCAGAGCCGAGACTGCGGCGATCGCCGCCCTGGCCGTTTGGCAGGCGTTGCTCGGCGACTGGGACGATGGGCCGCCGCCAGACCCTCTCCGATAGGACAGGACCGAGCATGGCTGCACCTCCGGCGCCCGGTGGCACGCCGATAACCGACCGGCGTCAGCTCGTCGACTGGTTCGCGCAGGGCTCGAAGCCCCCGGCCGCCTGGCGTATCGGCACCGAACACGAGAAGTTCGCGTTCCGCCGCAGCGACCTCCGGCGCCTGCCCTACGACGGTCCGGATGGAATCGGCGCAATCCTCGAGGGAATGCAGCGCTTCGGCTGGGACCCGGTGCGCGAGGGCGGCAACATCATCGCGCTGGTCAAGGACGGCTGTTCCGTGACGCTGGAGCCGGGCGGCCAGTTCGAACTGTCCGGCGCGCCGCTCGAAACGCTCCACCAGACCTGCGACGAGGTGCACACCCACCTCGCCCAGGTGAAGGCCGTGGGCGACGAGCTCGGCATCGGCATGGTCGGCCTCGGATTCGATCCGAAGTGGCGGCGCGAGGACATCGGCTGGATGCCGAAGGGCCGCTACAAGATCATGCGCGCCTACATGCCGAAGAAGGGCGAGCTCGGCCTCGACATGATGCTGCGCACCTGCACGGTGCAGGTGAACCTCGACTTCGCCGACGAAGCCGACATGGTGCGCAAGTTCCGCGTCTCGCTCGCCCTGCAGCCCGTGGCGACGGCGATCTTCGCGAACTCGCCCTTCGTCGAGGGCAGGCCGTCGGGCATGCTGAGTGCGCGCAGCCACGTCTGGACCGACACCGACCCCGACCGGTGCGGGATGCTCGACTTCGTCTTCGAGGACGGCTTCGGGTTCGAGCGCTACACGGACTACATCCTCGATGTCCCGATGTACTTCGCCTATCGGGACGGCACCTATGTCGACGCGAGCGGACAGTCCTTCCGCGACTTCCTCGATGGGCGCCTGCCGGCACTGCCGGGCGAAGCGCCGCTAATTACCGACTGGGCCGACCACGTTACCACGGCCTTCCCCGAGGTGCGGCTGAAGCGCTACCTGGAGATGCGCGGCGCCGACGGCGGGCCGTGGCGGCGCATCTGCGCCCTGCCGGCCCTGTGGGTCGGGCTGCTCTACGACCAGGCCGCCCTCGATGCGGCGTGGGACCTGGTGAAGGACTGGACCCGCGAGGAGCGCAACGCGCTACGCGACGAGGCGCCGCGCCTCGGGCTCGCGACGCCCTTCCGGTCGGGAACGCTGCGCGACGTGGCGGCGCAGGTGCTCAGGATCGCCCGCGCCGGCCTGCGGGCGCGGGGGCGGCTCGATCGCGCCGGGGACGACGAGACGGGCTTCCTCACCGGGATCGAGGAGATCGTCGCCAGCGGCCGTACGCCGGCGGAAGACCTGCTCGAAGCCTATCGCACCCGCTGGGACGGCTCGGTCGATCCGGTCTACAGCGAACTGGCCTACTGAGATCCGCCGGAGGGAGGGCGCGATGCCGGGACCGGCGGCCTTCGCACTCGATGGTCGCGTGGCGCTCGTCACCGGGGCGGGCAGGGGGCTCGGTTTCGAGATCGCCCGCGGACTGGCCTCGGCCGGTGCGCATGTCGTCCTGAACGGCCGCGACGCGGCGACGCTGGAGCGTGCGCGTGCCGCCGTCTCGGCCGCGGTCCCGACAGGAGGCACTGCGGAAACGGCTCGCTTCGACGTCGCGGACGAGGCCGCCGCCGCGGCCGCGGTCGACGCGATCGTGCAGCGCCACGGCCGGCTCGACATCCTGGTCAGCAATGTCGGGCAGCGCGACCGGCGCGCCCTCCAGGATTTCACGCTCGCCGACCTGCGCCGCCTGCTCGACGTCAATCTGGTCGCCGCCTTCGCGCTGGCTCGGCTGGCCGCGCGGCCGATGATCGCGGCGGGGCACGGGCGCATCGTGAACGTGACGTCGATCGCCGGCCCGATCGCGCGCGCGGGCGATGCCGCCTACACCGCCGCGAAGGGCGGCCTCGCCGCCCTGACACGGGCACTCGCGGCCGACCTCGGCCCGCACGGGATCACCGTCAACGCCGTCGCGCCCGGATTCTTCGCGACGGAGGCGAACGCCGCGATGGTCGCCGATCCGGCGGTCGCGGCCTGGGTCGGCACGCGCACGTCCCTCGGACGCTGGGGCCGGCCGGAGGAGATCGCGGGGGCGGCGATGTTCCTCGCCTCCGACGCCGCGTCCTATGTGACCGGCCAGACGCTCACCGTCGACGGCGGCGCGACGGCCCACTTCTAGGGGCGCCGGACAGGCTCGCCGACGCGCGTTAGTCCGGACATCCCCGTCGACAGGGCTGACTGCTCCCGGCACACTGGCGCCGAAACGGCGGCCGGTCGCCCTAACGGCCGCGGGCGAGGGGAGACGCATGAACTTCGACTTCTCGGACGAACAGAAGCAGCTGCGCGAGCAGGCGCGCCGGTTCCTGGAAGACCGGTGCGGCGGCGCGCGCGGCGCGCGGGCGCGGCTCGAGGGGGCGCCGCCGGACGCCGTGCTGTGGAAGGGGCTGGCGGATCTCGGCTGGGCCGGAACGGCGATCCCCGAGGAATATGGCGGCGTCGGCCTCGGCTATGTCGACCTCTGCGTCATCGCCGAGGAACTCGGGCGCTTCGTCGCCCCGGTCCCCTTCTCCTCCTCCGTCTACCTCGCCGCGGAAGCGATCCTGCGCGGCGGTGACGAAGCGCAGAAGCGACGCTGGCTGCCGTCCCTGGCGAGCGGCGAGACGATCGCCACCCTCGCCCTGTCGGAAGGCCCCAGGCCGGCCGGTGCGGGGAATCTCGCGACCCGCTTCGACGGCGGCGCGGTGACGGGCGTCAAGATGCCCGTGCTCGACGCCGACACCGCGCAGCTCGCCGTGGTCGCGGCGCGCGATGCGGCCGGCGGGACGGCGCTCTGCCTCGTCGACCTGCGCGGGCCTGGCGTCGCCGTGGAGGCGGTGGAGAGCATCGATCCCAGCCGCAGCCACGCCCGCGTCACCCTGGAACGCGCACCGGCCGAGCCCTTGGCTGCGGCACAGGGCTGGCGGACGGTCGACCAGGTGCTGGACGCGGCCGCCGTGCTGTTCGCCTTCGAGCAGGTGGGCGGCGCGGACCGCTGCCTGGAGATGGCGCGCGACTTCGCGCTCGAGCGGCATGCCTTCGGCCGCCCGATCGGCTCCTACCAGGCAATCAAGCACAAGCTGGCCGACGTCTGGGTCGCGAACGAGATCGCGCGCTCCAACGCCTATTACGGCGCCTGGGCGCTCGCCAACGACGCTGCCGACCTGCCGGTGGCGGCCGCGACCGCCCGGGTCGGCGCCAGCGAGGCCTTCTGGCTCGCCGCGAAGGAGAACATCCAGACGCATGGCGGCATGGGGTTCACCTGGGAACTCGACTGCCATCTCTACTACCGCCGCGCCAACCTGCTCGGCCTTCAGATCGGCAGCCGGCGGCTCTGGAAGGAAAAGCTGGTCGCCCGCCTCGAAACGCGCAACGCCGCCTGACGAAGGAAGCAGCGATGGACTTCAACGACACGCCCGAAGAGGCCGCCTTCCGCGCCGAGGTGCGCGCCTTTCTCGATGCGGCGGCCGAGCGCAGGACCCCCGACCGCCATTCCTTCTCGGTCGGCTACGGCTCCGACGATCTGGTGCCGGTGGCGAAGGACTTTCAGCGCCGCAAGGCGGCGGCGGGCCTCGCGGGCATCACTTGGCCCGTGGAGTATGGCGGGCGCGGCATGCCGCAGATCCACCAGGTGATCTACAACCAGGAGGAGGGCGAGTATCTCGTGCCGCGGGGCGTCTTCGAGATCGGCCTCGGCATGTGCATCCCGACGATGATGACCTTCGCGACCGAGGAACAGAAGCAGCGCTTCGTGGGCCCGGCGCTGCGCGGCGAGGAGGTCTGGTGCCAGCTCTTCTCCGAGCCGGCCGGCGGCTCGGACGTGGCGGGGCTGCGCACGCGCGCCGTGCGCGACGGCGACGACTGGATCATCAACGGCCAGAAGATCTGGACCTCCGGGGCGCACTTCTCCGACTGGGGCATCATCGTGGTGCGCACCGACCCGTCGGCGCCGAAGCACAAGGGGCTCAGCTTCTTCTTCCTCGACATGAAGTCGCCGGGGATCGAGGTGAAGCGGATCAAGCAGATCGCCGGCACCTCCAACTTCAACGAAGTCTTCTTCACCGACGTCCGGATCCCGGACGCGCAGCGGCTGGGCAAGGTCGGCGAGGGCTGGCGCGTCGCCATCGCCACGCTGATGAACGAGCGTCTCGCCGTCGGCCAGACGCCGGCGCCGGATTTCGCCGAGATATTCCAGCTCTGCCGTCAGCTGGAGCTGGAAGACGGGCCGGCGATCCGCAGCCCGCTGGTGCGCGACAGGCTCGCCGACTGGTACGTGCAGCAGCAGGGGCTGAAGTTTGCCCGGTTCCGGACGATGACCGCCCTGTCGCGCGGCGAGACGCCCGGACCGGAGAGTTCGATGACCAAGATCGTCAGCGCCAACAAGCGCCAGGCGATCGCCCAGTTCGGCATCGAGCTGATGGAGGCGGCGGGCTCGGTCTCCGACCCGTCGCTCGCGCCGATGAAGGCGATGATGCAGGAGGCGATCCTGTCCTCGCCGGGCAACCGCATCGCCGGTGGCACGGACGAGATCCTGCGCAACATCATCGCCGAGCGGGTCCTGGGCCTGCCCCAGGACGTGCGCGTCGACAAGGACATCCCGTTCCAGGACCTCGTCGCCCAAGGCCGCTGAGGCCCGGCGCGCCGGGGGGCGTCGGCGGCGCACGCGGCATCCCGTCGCGGCGTCCCGTCGCGGCACCGGGAGGGCCGTCGGCGGCCCGTCCGGCCGCCGTGGCGGGTTGCGCGGCCGGGGACGCTGTGTTACCAACCCGCCGCTTCCGCCGTGCCTGCGCCCGGCGGTCGACATGTTCGTTTACTCCGTCGCGGCGGTAGCCAGGTAGCCGGCCCGCAGCGCCTACCACCCGAGGTATTCCCACGGTGACAGCTCAGTCTGGACCGGTTTCCGGAATCGCCGGGCGCTATGCCAACGCGCTGTTCGACCTCGCCGACGAGCGCAAGGTCCTGGACGATGTCGCGGAGGACCTGCGCTCGACGAAGCGCATGCTCGACGAGAGTGCCGACCTGCGCAAACTCGTGCGCAGCCCGGTGATCAAGAGCGACGATCAGGCGCGCGCCCTCGGTGCGGTCCTGGAGCGCGCCGGCGTTTCGCAGCTGACCCGCAATTTCGTCGGCGTCGTCGCCCGGAACCGGCGCCTGTTCGCGCTGGAGGCGATGATCGCCGGCTATCTCGCCATCCTGGCGCGGCGCCGCGGTGAGGTGACGGCCGAGGTGACCGCGGCGAAGCCGCTCAGCGATACCCAGATGGCGTCGCTGCAGGACTCGCTGCGCCAGGTCGTCGGCGGCAAGGTTTCCGTCGATCTCACCGTCGACCCGGCGGTGCTCGGCGGGCTCGTCGTGAAAGTGGGTTCGCGCCTGTTCGACAGTTCGATCCGTACGAAGCTGCAGCGTATGCAGCAGGCCATGAGAGGGGCTTGAGGCCATGGATATTCGCGCCGCGGAAATCTCCGCGATCCTGAAGCAGGAGATCGCGCAGTTCGGCACCGAGGCCGACGTCGCCGAAGTCGGCACCGTCCTCTCGGTCGGTGACGGCGTCGCCCGCGTCTACGGCCTCGATCAGGTGCAGGCCGGCGAGATGGTGGAGTTCGCCGACGGCACGAAGGGCATGGCCCTGAACCTCGAGACGGACAATGTCGGCGTCGTGATCTTCGGTTCCGACCGCGGCATCGTCGAGGGCTCGATCGTCAAGCGTACCGGCGCCATCGTCGACGTGCCGGTGGGCAAGGGCCTGCTCGGCCGCGTGGTCGACGGCCTCGGCAATCCGATCGACGGCAAGGGCCCGATCGACGCGACCGAACGCCGCCTCGCCGACGTGAAGGCGCCGGGCATCATCCCGCGCAAATCGGTGCACGAGCCGGTGCAGACCGGCCTCAAGGCGCTCGACGCCCTGGTCCCGATCGGCCGCGGCCAGCGCGAACTGATCATCGGCGACCGACAGACCGGCAAGACCGCCGTCGCACTCGACACCTTCATCAACCAGAAGGCGGGTCACGCGGGCACCGACGAGCAGAAGAAGCTCTACTGCATCTACGTGGCGATCGGGCAGAAGCGCTCCAGCGTCGCCGAGACGGTGCGCGTTCTCGAAGAGAACGGCGCCATGGACTATACGATCGTGGTCGCCGCGACCGCGTCCGACCCGGCGCCGATGCAGTTCCTGGCCCCCTACGCCGCCTGCGCGATGGGCGAGTGGTTCCGCGACAACGGCATGCACGCCGTGATCGTCTATGACGATCTTTCGAAGCAGGCGACCGCCTATCGCCAGATGTCGCTGCTGCTGCGCCGTCCGCCGGGCCGCGAGGCGTTCCCGGGCGACGTGTTCTATCTCCACTCCCGCCTTCTGGAGCGCGCGGCGAAGCTGAACGACGAACTCGGCGCGGGCTCGCTGACGGCACTGCCGATCATCGAGACCCAGGCCAACGACGTGTCGGCCTATATCCCGACCAACGTCATCTCGATCACCGACGGCCAGATCTTCCTCGAGACGAACCTCTTCTATAAGGGCGTCCGTCCGGCCATCAATGTCGGCCTCTCGGTCAGCCGCGTCGGTTCCGCCGCCCAGACCAAGGCGATGAAGAAGGTCGCCGGCACCATCAAGCTGGAGCTGGCGCAGTACCGCGAGATGGAGGCGTTCGCGCAGTTCGCCTCGGACCTGGACGCCTCGACCCAGCGCCTGCTGAACCGCGGGCAGCGCCTGACCGAACTCCTGAAGCAGGGTCAGTACAGCCCGCTGGCGATGGAAGAGCAGGTCGTGGCGATCTTCGCCGGCGTGCGCGGCTTCCTCGACCGGCTGAAGATCGAGGACGTGCAGCGCTTCGAGAAGTCGGCTCTGGAAGAGATCAAGGCGACGAAGCCCGAGATCATCGACGCGATCCGCACCACCGGCGAACTGTCGGGGGACACCGAGAAGGCGCTGACTGCGTTCTACGAGGACTTCACCAAGAAGTTCGCGTGAGCCGACCGCCGTAGACTAGACCGAAGAGCACGAGCGGCGGATGGCCAGCCTCAAGGAACTCCGGAGCCGGATCGCCAGCGTCAAGGCGACCCAGAAGATCACCTCGGCCATGAAGATGGTCGCCGCGGCGAAGCTTCGCCGCGCCCAGGAACAGGCCGAAGCGGCCCGTCCCTATGCCGAGCGGATGGAGCGCATGCTCGCCTCCCTCGGCGGCGCGGTGGGGGGCGACGTGTCGCCGCTGCTGGCCGGCACCGGCCGCGACCAGGTCCATCTGGTCATCGTCGCGACCGCCGACCGCGGCCTCTGCGGCGGCTTCAACACCGGCATCGCCCGCCGGGCGCGCCGGCTGATCGACCAGCTCGTCGCCGACGGCAAGACCGTGAAGATCCTCTCCGTCGGCCGCAAGGGCCGCGACCAGCTCCGCCGGACGCATCGTCCGCTGCTGGGCGAGACGGTCGAGGGCATCGGCCGGCGTCAGGTCGCCTTCACCGAGGCGGACGGCCTGGGCCAGCGGCTGCTGGAGATGTTCGCGGCGGGCGAGTTCGACGTCGCGACGATCGTCTACGCCCAGTTCAAGTCGGCGATCACCAACATCGTGACCGTACAGCAGCTGATTCCGGCCGCCCTGCCCGCACCGACCGGCGCGCCGGCACAGCCCGCCGCGGGCGGCGCGCCGGCACTCTACGAATACGAGCCGTCGCAGGAGGCCATCCTGGCCGAGCTGCTGCCGCGCAACCTGTCCGTCCAGATCTACCGCGCCCTGCTGGAGAATTCCGCCAGCGAGCACGGCGCGCGGATGAGTGCCATGGACAATGCGACGCGTAATGCCGGCGAAATGATCGGGCGCCTGACACTGAGCTACAACCGGACGCGTCAGGCCATGATCACCAAGGAACTGATCGAGATCATTTCGGGCGCAGAAGCCCTGTAGGATCGCTTCGGCCCGTGGCGCCCCCCGCGACCGGTTCGCCCGCCGCGGCGCGAGCGGTCCGGGACTTCAGAGGATGTGAGGAGCAGAGGGACATGGCGACCAATCCGACGCCCAGCAATGCCATCGGCCGCGTTACCCAGGTCATGGGCGCGGTCGTCGACGTCCGGTTCGACGGCGACATTCCGCCGATCCTGAACGCGCTGCGGGTGACGCGGCCCGACGGGCGCATTCTCGTTCTCGAGGTGGCCCAGCATCTCGGCGAGAACACCGTCCGCACCATCGCGATGGACGCGACCGAAGGGCTCGTCCGCGGCGCGCAGACCGTCGATACCGGTGCGCCGATCACGGTCCCGGTCGGGCCGGGCACCCTGGGCCGCATCATGAACGTCCTGGGCGAGCCGATCGACGAGCGCGGCCCGGTCCAGTCCACCATGAGCCTGCCGATCCATCGCTCGGCGCCCGAGTTCGTCGAGCAGTCGACGGAAGCCTCGCAGCTCGCCACGGGGATCAAGGTCGTCGACCTGCTGACCCCGTATCTGCGCGGCGGCAAGATCGGCCTGTTCGGCGGCGCGGGCGTCGGCAAGACCGTGCTGATCATGGAGCTGATCAACAACATCGCGAAGGGCCACGGCGGCTACTCGGTGTTCGCCGGCGTCGGCGAGCGCACGCGCGAGGGCAACGACCTCTATCACGAGATGATGGATTCGGGTGTCATCCAACTCGACAACGACCAGTCCAAAGCCGCCCTCGTCTACGGCCAGATGAACGAGCCGCCGGGTGCGCGCTCGCGCGTCGCCCTGACCGGCCTGACCCTCGCGGAATATTTCCGCGACCAGGAAGGCCAGGACGTGCTGTTCTTCGTCGACAACATCTTCCGCTTCACCCAGGCGGGCTCGGAAGTGTCGGCGCTGCTCGGCCGCATTCCCTCGGCCGTGGGCTATCAGCCGACGCTGGGCACCGACATGGGCGCCCTGCAGGAGCGCATCACCTCGACCAACAAGGGTTCGATCACCTCGGTGCAGGCCGTCTACGTGCCCGCGGACGACCTGACCGACCCGGCGCCTGCCGCGACCTTCGCGCATCTCGACGCGACGACCGTGCTCTCGCGCCAGATCGCGGAACTGGGCATCTACCCGGCCGTCGACCCGCTCGACTCGACCTCGCGCATCCTCGACGCGCGCATCGTCGGCCAGGAGCACTACGACGTCGCGCGCGGCGTGCAGCGGGTCCTGCAGAGCTACAAGTCGCTGCAGGACATCATCGCCATTCTCGGCATGGACGAACTGTCCGAGGACGACAAGCTGGTCGTGGCCCGCGCCCGCAAGATTCAGCGCTTCCTGTCGCAGCCCTTCCACGTTGCAGAAGTCTTCACGGGCTCGCCCGGCATCTTCGTTTCGATCGAAGACACGATTAAGGGCTTCAAGGGGATCGTGAATGGCGATTACGATGACCTTCCCGAGGCGGCCTTCTACATGGTGGGAACCATCGAGCAGGCCGTAGAGAAGGCGCGCAAGATGGCCGCCGAGGCCGCTTGACGCGCATGCGCGAGAAGGAACGCACGCCATGACCGAGGGCAAGGTCGATTTCGAGCTCGTATCTCCGGAGCGCCTTCTCGTCTCGCAGCCGGTCGACATGGTCGTCGTCCCCGGTGGCGATGGCGATTTCGGCGTGTTGCCCGGGCATGCCCCGCTCATCTCGACCGTTCGCCCCGGCGTGATCGAGATCTACGAGGGCAGTGCGGTCCGCGACCGCATCTTCGTCGCCGGCGGGTTCGCCGAGGTGACCGCCGAACGCTGCACCGTCCTGGCGGAACTCGCCATGCCGGTGGCCGAGATCGACGCCGCGCAGACGGAGCGGCAGCTCCGCGAGGCGCGCGACGAAGCGTCGCAGGCCCGAACCGACGAGGAACGGGGTGCCGCCGAGCGCCGCGCCCGCCTCGCCGAGGCCAAGCTCGAAGCGGTGCAGCGCGGCGCCGTGCACTGACGGCGATGGCGGACGGCCCGGCGGCGCGCCCGCGCCTGCACGGTCGCCTGCACCTCCAGTCTGCCTGCGGCGAAGAGCACTGACGGTCGGCGAAGCCCCCCGGAGCGGCGCTGGTCGGTCGACGACACTCCCCTGGAACGGCTTCTACCCGGTGCTGGTCATGCGGCGTTCCGGCGGGCATGGCGCCGCCGTCGCGAACGCGCTTTACTGCCGGGCGGAAACGATGCGTTGCGGGCGATGCCCGCGACAGAACGAGGGAGACGCCGCATGTCAGACCTGCCCAGCCGCGTCGAGATCAACGAAGAAGGACCGCGCGAAGGCTTTCAGATCGAACCCGGCCCCATCCCGACCGAGCGCAAGATCGAACTGATCGACGCCCTGTCCGAGACCGGCGTCGGCAAGATCCAGGTGGCGTCGCTGGTCAACCCGAAGAAGGTGCCGGGCTGGGCGGATGCCGACACGGTGATCCGCGGCTTCCGGCGGAAGCCGGGCGTCGACTATCACGTGCTCTGGCTCAACGAGCGCGGACTGGAGCGCGCGCTCGACTATGAGGGGCTGGAGATGGTGGGCTCGATCTCCACGACCGCCTCGGAGACCTTCATGCGGCGCAACACGGACCGCGGTTTCGCGCAGAACCTCCAGGTCCAGCGCAACCAGATCGCCACCTACAGGCAGCACGGCATTCCGTTGAAGCGCGCCTCCGTCATGGCCGCCTTCGGCTGCAACTACGAGGGCGAAGTCCCGGTGGAGAAGGTGGTCGACGCCTGCGCCAGCCTGATCGATCTGGCGCGCGAGGAAGGCCTCGAACTGGAAGTGCTCAGCCTCGCCGACACGATGGGGTGGGGCAATCCCGAGTCGGTGAAGCGGCGTGTCGGCGCGGTGCGCGAGCGCTGGCCGGAGAAGCGCATCTGCCTGCACCTGCACGACACGCGCGGCATGGGGGTCGCGAACGCCTATGCGGGCCTGCAGATGGGCGTCGACATGTTCGACTCCACGGTCGGTGGGCTCGGCGGCTGCCCCTTCGCCGCGCACAAGGGCGCCGCCGGCAACGTCGCGACGGAGGAACTTGTCTTCCTCTGCCACGAGATGGGCATAGAGACCGGCATCGACCTCGACCGCCTCCTCGACTGCGCCCACCTCGCCGAGGACATCGTCGGCCACGTCCTGCCCAGCGAGATGATCCGCGGCGGCAGCCTGAACAAGCACCGGGCGGCGCACTAGCCGTCGGCGCCGGGTGCGGTGCGTCCGGTGGCATCGTCCGGCGAGATCGCAGTCAGACCGCTCGGTCCCCGCGATCTGCGCGGGATCGCGGGCGTGCATCAGCGCGCCTGCTCGATCGCATATCGCTTCATGGGCTGGTCGTACAGCGAGGCTCAGGTGCGCCGATGGTATGCGACGAAGCGTGCCGACTGGGACTGGGGCCGGGTCGCGGTCCATGGCGATGACATCGTGGCGTTCGCCGCCGCCATACGCGGCCATCTCGATCAGCTTTTCGTCGATCCCGCCTGCCAGCGCGGCGGGATCGGCCGCACGCTCCTTCAGGCGATGCTGGATCGCGGCATCCGGCCGGTGACGCTCACCGTGTACGCGGAGAATCTGCCGGCGCGCGCCTTCT
>JBKBLL010000047.1:0-19630 GCA_046296375.1 Alphaproteobacteria bacterium
CCGAGGCCTTCTGCGCCTCGCGGACGGCGGCCTTCAGGACGGGGCTGGCCTTCGGGTCGAACCGGTCGTCGCCGGCCGGCGCTTCCGGGCCGGTGCAGGCCGCCATGATCGCGGCGAGGTGGCGGCGAATCGTCTTGGAGCCGGTGACGAGGGCGGCGACCTTCTGCTCCTCCTTCACCTTCCAGTCGATGTAGGCCTCGATGTCGGGATGGTCGACGTCGACCGTCACCATCTTGGCGGCGCGCCGGGTGGTGCCGCCCGACTTGATGGCGCCGGCTGCGCGGTCGCCGATCTTCAGGAAGCTCATCAGGCCCGACGACTTGCCGCCGCCCGACAGGCGCTCGCCTTCGCCGCGCAGCTTGGAGAAGTTGGAGCCGGTGCCGGAGCCGTACTTGAACAGCCGCGCCTCGCGTACCCACAGGTCCATGATGCCGCCGTCGTTCACCAGGTCGTCGGCGACCGACTGGATGAAGCAGGCGTGCGGCTGCGGGTGCTCGTAGGCGCTGGCCGACTTGGTCAGCTCGCCGGTCCTGTAGTCGACGTAGTAGTGGCCCTGGCTGGGGCCGTCGATGCCATAGGCCCAGTGCAGGCCGGTGTTGAACCATTGCGGCGAGTTGGGTGCCGCCATCTGCGCGGCCAGCATGTAGCGGTGCTCGTCGAAGAAGGCGCGGGCGTCGGCCTCGGAATCGAAATAGCCGCCCTTCCAGCCCCAGTAGGTCCAGGTCCCGGCCAGCCGGTCGAAGACCTGGCGGGCGTTCGTCTCGCCGGTCTCGCGCTCCGCCTCGGGCAGGCCCGCCAGCGCCGCTTCGTCGGGCGCGTGCCGCTGCAGCCATTTCGGCACGCCCTTCTCGGCGACGCGCTTCAGCTTCGCCGGGACGCCGGCCTTGCGGAAATATTTCTGGGCCAGCACGTCGCACGCCACCTGGCTCCACGCCGCCGGCACCTCGATCGCCTCCGCCCTGAAGACGGTCGAGCCGTCCGGATTGCGGATCTCGCTGGCGGCGGTCCGGAATGCGATACCGTCATAGGCATCGAATCCCTCACGCGTGAAGCGGCGTTCGATCCGCATGTCGTACTCTCCCGTTCTTCTGCTTTGGGCACATCTGGTAGGGCGCTCGGGCGCGGCGACCAGATGTACGAATGGTGCCCCCATTCGCCGAGGCGATCAAGCCTGCAGCCACAAGATTTTGTGCTTGCCTTCGGCGCGGTGCGCCAGGGCTGGGGTGGATAACGGGGCATGGGTCGCGGTTTCCCGCCACGCACGGCGGTGGATAAGCCCGGGAGAGCGCGGTGGGCCGAGCCGGCCGACGGCGTGCCGCGGCGTCAGGCGGCGACCCCGGGCCCCACCGTCTCGGCTGCCGGGTCGGCCGGCCGGGGCCGGAGTATCGTCAGCGCGTAGAGCGCCGGCGTTCCGACGAAGGCGATCAGCGTCGCCAGTAGCAGGCCCCCGGCGAAGGTCTCCGCGAAGGGCGGCCAGAACTCGCCGCCGACCAGCATCAGCGGCACGAATCCGGCCACCGTGGTGATGGTGGTCGACCAGATATGACGGGCGACGGGGCCGGATACCACGCGGGCGACCAGCCCGGGATCGCCGCTGCCGGCCGCGCCCGCCTCGTCCAGCGCGCTGACGATGATGATCGTGGCGTTGACGGCGACTCCGACCAGTCCGAGCAGCCCGACGATGATGACGAAGCCGAAGGTGTGGCCGGCCAGCAGCAGCGCGACGAGGCCGAGGCCGAAGGCCTGGGCGCCGGCCAGCATGACGATCCCCATGCGGCGGAACGAATTGAAGGTCAGCGCCACCGTCGCCACCATCAGCACGGCCAGCATGGCGACCGAGGACAGCAGGCCGCCGACCGCCTGACCGCGTTCCTCCGTCTCTCCGCCCATCTCCAGCCGATAGTCCGGCGGCAGGGCCAAGCCGCGCTCGGCGAGCGCCCCCTCCAGCCGCCGCTGCACCACCGCCGGCAGGGCATCGGACGCGATGTAGCCGCGCACGATCTGCAGCCGCTCCCCGTTGCGCCGCTGGATCCCGCTCCAGGACGGGACGAGACTCGTATCGGCGATGGCGGCGAGCGGCAGGCCGGCTGCGGCGACGCCAGCCGCGTCGCCGAACACCGCCAGAGGCAGCCCGCCGAGGCGTGCGGGGTCGGCCCGCCACGCGTTGGGAAAGCGCACGCTGACCGGAAGTCGCTCCATGCCCTCCAGGACGAACCCGCCCGGCCGGCCCGACAGGGCCGCATCGACCTGTGCCGCGACGTCGCTGAGCCCCAGCCCGGCGAGGCGCGCGTCCTGCTCGCGCACGGCGATCCGCAGCTTCGGTGCGTCGTCATGCACCAGCGCATGGGCGTGCACCACCTGCGGCAGGCTCGCGAGCAGCGCGGCGAGTTCCCTGCCCTTCGCGACGAGTACCGCGAGGTCCGGGCCGTAGAGCCGGAGTTCGACCGGCGCGTGGAAAGGCGGCCCCTGCTCGTACTTCCGCACGATCGCCTCGACCTCCGGGAAGGTCCGGTCGAGACCGGCCTGGACGGCCGGGACCAGGCGATTGGTGTCCGGAACCGACCGGGTATCGACGATCGCCGCGGCATAGCGGGGATTCGCGTCCTCGCCGCCGAGCACGTTGTAGTACAGCATGGGTCCACTGCCGCCGAGCACCCAGGTCACGTTGCGCACCCCGTCCAGGCCGCGCAGCCAAGCGTCGATCGGTTCCGCGATCGCCGCGGTCCGGTCCATGGAGGCGGCGGGCGATGCCCGGACCTCTATCCGGAACTGGTCGCGATCCGCCGGCGGAAAGAATGCGACGTCGAAGGTCGGAAAAGCCGCGAAGCCGATCATCGGCACGGCGAGCGATGCGGCCAGGGCGACGCCGGGCCGCTTTGCCACGGCCTCCAGGAAACGCGCGAAGCGCCGCTGGGCAGAAGGCATGGACAGGCCGCTCGTCCACCAGCCGGCGCGACCGGCGGCCCCCGACGACGGCCCGGGCAGCAGGCGCGGCCCCAGCGCCGGGACGATGAACAGGGCGACGATGTAGGACCCGGCCAGGGAGACGATCACCGCCAGCGCCAGGGGGCCGACGAACTCCCCGGCCCCGCCCGGCAGCAGCACGATCGGCATGAAGGCCAGCATGGTGGTCACGGTGGACGCCAGCAGCGGCACGGCCAACTGGCGCAGCGTGCGCGTCACCGCGCTCACCGGGTCGACGCCCTGGCCCAGGAGATGCCGCAGCGTGTTGGTGGTGACGATCGCATTGTCCACCATCAGGCCGAGCGCCACGATAATGCCGATGATGCTCATCTGATGGATTTGCAGCCCAATCGCCGGAAACAGGCCCAGCGTCAGCAGCGCGCTCGCCATCAGCGCCAGGCCGACGAGCCCCGCCGACCGCCAGCCCATCGTCACGAGGAGAACCGCGATCACGATCGCGAGGCCGAGCAGCAGGCTCTCCACCACCTCGCCCAGGCGCCGCTCGGTATAGTGCGCCTGGTCGAACAGGATCTCGGCCTCGACCCCGTCCGGCAGGGAAGCGGCGAAGTCGGCGACGGTCCGCTCGGCCGCCCGGACCCACAGATCCACCCGCTGCGCCGGCTGCATGCGCGCCCCCACGAGGACGGCGGCCCCGCCCTTCGTCAACGCCAGTTCCTCCGGCGGATCGGCGATGCCCCGGGCGATGTGGGCGATGTCGCCGAGCCGCAGGGTGCGGCCGTCGGTTGCAGTCACAGGCACGTCGCGCAGGCGCTGGATGCCGTCGAAACTGCCCGCAAGGTCGACAGGGAACTGTGTCCGCGGGCCCGTTATCCGGCCTGCCGGAACGCGGATGTCGGCGGCGGAAAGCGCTGCGGAGATCGACGCGACCGACAGGTCGGCGGCGGCCAGCGTGTAGGGATCGACCGAGACGTCCACACGCTCGGTCGGTGCGCCGTGCAGGCGCACATGGTCGGTGCCGCGGACCCCGCGCAGCCGGTCGCGCAGGGCTTCGGCATAGCGCCGCAGGATGAGCCGGTTCGCCGGCGTCCCGGCGGTCCAGCGCAGGGCGACGAGGATGGTGTGTGCGGTGCCCTGCTCGTCGTCGAGACTGGGCATGGACACGTCGGCGGGCAGCGCGGGCGCCGCATCCGCCAGCTTGTCACGGATCAGCGACCAGACCGGGGCCACGTCTGCGATTTCGTCCTTCAGCACGATGGAGAGGACGGACACGCCGGTGCGCGAGGCGGCGCTCAACGTGTCGATTTCCGAGAGCGTCCGCAGTTCGTCCTCGATCGGCTTGGTGACCAGCGCCTCGACCCGTTCGGCATCGGCACCCGGGTAGAAGGTCAGGACGGTCGCGTTCCGGGCGACCAGGGTCGGATCCTCCAGCCGAGGCAGGGTCTGGACCGCGGACAGGCCCAGAACGAGGAGAAAGCCGAGGACGAGAACCAGCAGCCGCCGGTTGAGCAGGACCGCCCGGATCACGGCCGCACCGCGACGGGCGGCACGGCGGAAGCCAGGACCTCCACGCGCTGTCCCGGGACGACGCGGTGGGTTCCGGCCACGATCAGCCTGTCGCCGGGCTGTAACGTGCCGCGCACGAAACTGAGGGCCTGCGCCGTGTGCAGCAGTTCCACCGCCGCGCGGCGCACGACGGCCTCGCCCGCCGCGTCCGGCTCCGATCGCGCGACCTGGAGCGCCCACAGGCCGCGCTCTCCCGCGACCAGGGCGTCGGACGGTACCCAGAAGCCGCGCAGCGGCTCCGTATCGGTGAGCACCAGTTCCAGCACGTCGCCCGCCGCGCCGTCGAGCGTCGGCGGGAGCGTTACCACGACGGTGCTGGTGCGGGTCGCGCCGACGATTTCCGGTACCAGGGCGCGGACCTCGCCCTCCACGGGCCGGCCACGCCACTCGAGCGAAACCGCATCGCCGACAGCGAGCCGCGCCGCTTCGGTGCCGGGCAGGCCGATGCGCGCCTCCGGACGTCCCGTCTCGAGGAGCCGGACCACCGGCTGGCCGACGCCGACGACGGCCCCCTCGTCGACCGACCGGGCCGTTACGACGCCATCGAACGGAGCGGCCAGGGCCGAGTCCGCGAGATCTGCGCGCACGGCCGCGAGTTGCGCCTGCAGGCCCTCCTTGCGGGCACGGGCCATGCGCACTTCCATCCGCGCCTGCTCGAACGACTGGCGCGACACCGCGCCGCGCTGCACCAGCCGATCGCGCCGCTCGGCCTCGGCGGCGGCAAAGGCGATCGTCGCGTCGACCTCGCGTATGCCGGCCTCGATCTCCGCCTGCCGTGCCAGCGCCCGGCGGCGGTCCAGCGTAGCGACGACCCGACCACGATCGATGCTGTCCCCCAGATCGGCTTCCACCCGATCGACCAGGCCACCGACCTGGAAGGCGAGGTCGACCGACCGTCTCGGCACCACCAGGCCGGTATAGCGGCGCTCGCGCGTCAACACGTCCGTTTCGACGGCTGCAACCGTCGCGACGGGCACCCGCGACGGCGTCAGGGCCCGCCGATCGGCTTCAGCCGCAACGTGGGCGCGCTGGTGAACGTGTCAGATGGCCAGCGCCGCCAGCAGCGTGATCGCGGCGACGGAGAGTCCGCTCTTCGGCAACCACATCGCAACGCTCCCGGAACCGCCGATGCCCGACAAAACTATACGCTCGAGTCCAGAAAATAGATTTTATGGACCCACGCGTCCAGTAAAGTTCGTGCTATGAATCCCGGCATGGAGAAGAAAGCGAAAGCTGCGCCGCGCGGGCGGCCGCGCGATCGGGAGAAACATCAGGCGATCATGGTCGCGGCGTGGGCGCAGTTCCTGGAGAACGGCGTGACGGCCACAAGCATCGAGCGCGTCGCGGCCGCGGCCGGCGTCTCCAAGATGACGGTCTACAGCCATTTCGGCGACAAGATGGGCCTGTTCGGGGAGGTCATCCGCAGCGGCATCGATTCGCTGGGCGAAGCGTTGCGCGACCTGCCGGACCCACCGTCGGACCTGCGACGCGCCCTCGTCGCCTATGGCTGCGCGTTCGTTCGCTTCCTGCGCCGGCCGGACATCATGCAGCTCGACCGCATGCTGGTGCCCGAGGCGGCGACCCAGCCCAAACTGGCCGAGACCTTCTACCGGAACGGGCCGCAGACCGTGCTCGACACCGTGGGCGGCCTGCTGGAGGCGGCGGCGCAGCGTGGCGAGATAGACATCGACGACCCGATGAAAGCTGCCGACAGCCTGACGGCGAGCTGGTGCCACGGTCCCGACTGGATGCGCCAGCGCCTGGGTCTTCGCGACACACCCAGCGACGCGGAGATCACGGAGCGGGTCGAGCGGAGCGTCGACTGGCTCCTCGCGCGCCATCAGCGCCCGCCGCGCTAGCGACGGCGACGCCTTCGCTGGCCCCGCTCGGTCCCTGCCCGCCCTTCGCCGCCGGACGGGCCTGGGACCGGCTGGTGCGGACGGCGGGACTCGAACCCGCACTCCCGGGGGAAGCAGATTTTAAGTCTGCTGCGTCTACCAGTTTCGCCACGTCCGCGCGCGGGGCTGTGATGCCACAACTGCGCCGCGGAGGCGAGACGTGACGAGGGGCAGCCGCTCGGCGCCTTTCGCGCGGGCGGATGGGCAGCCTATAGTCCGGGCAGAACGCGCGGCCGGACGGACCGCGCCGAACCGTGACGGAGGCAGCGCCAGATGAGCGAAACCCAGACCCGCACCGGCGACACTGCGGCGCCCGGCGCCAGCGCACCCGCCGCCGGCGTGCCCGACGCGCAGCAGCTGAAGGACATGGCGGCGAAGCTCCAGGACCTGCTGCGCATCCGCACGCTGCCGATCGGCATGAAGCAGTTCGAGACCGTCGAGGCCATGGAGAAGATCCAGGGCCTGCGCCGGCCGAAGCCGGGCCGGTTCCACACGACCTGCCAGCTGGTCACCCAGGCGCGGATGGCGGGATTCACGCTCGGCATCACGACCGAGAACGTACGCCCCAACTCCAACTGCGGCGGCGTCATGGGCATCGACATGCCCGACGAGCCGACGCTGTCGGGGGAGCGCATGGATGGGGTGTGGTTCCAGAACCGCGAGGCGGCGCACGCCCACCAGCAGCAGATGCCGCGCCAGACCTACGGCAGGTACGTCGCCACGGTCGTCTCGCCGCTGCGCTCGGCGCGCCTCGACCCGCCCGATATCGTGCTGTTCTATGGCACGCCGGGCCAGGTGATCCTTTTCGTCAACGGCCTGCAGTGGAAACGCTACAAGCGCTACGACATGTCGATCACCGGCGAGAGCGCGTGCGCCGATTCCTGGGGCCGCGCGCTCCTCACGCGCGAAACGTCCATCTCGATCCCCTGCTATGCCGAGCGCCGGTATGGCGGCGTGGCCGACGACGAGATGCTGGTGGCACTGCCGCCGGAGGAATTCGCCCGCGGCGTGGAAGGGCTGGAGGGGATCGGGCGGGTCGGCCTGCGCTATCCAATCCCGCCCTACGGCGCGCACATGGACCCGTCCGAGGGCATGTCGAAGAGCTACGCCTGAACCGAGTGCCCACTCGGGCCGGCCCCGGGTTCGGCTCCTGAGACGACAGCGAAAGAGGGGAGAACGCGGGCGATGGCGGAAGCGAGACCGAACACGGTCCGGCTGCAGCGGCTGGTACGGGCCTATCGCGAGTCGGCCGCCCTGATGGCGGCCGTGGAACTGGGACTGTTCACCAAGGTCGCCCGCGGTGCCGACACCGAGGCCGAGCTGACCGAGGCGCTCGGACTGGTCGAGCCCAACGGCGAGCGCATCGTGATCGCCTGCATCGCGCTCGGCCTCATCGAACGGGACGGAGAGCGGCTGAGACTGCCGCCCGACGTGGCACGCTTCCTGGTCGAGGGGGAGCCGACCTATGCCGGCCCCTGGATGCTCTTCACCAAGCCGGACTGGGACGAATGGGGCCGCCTCGCCGAGCATCTCCGTCGGCCGGGCCCTCCCGTCGTCGACAACAGGACGGTGGCCAACATCACGGTGGAGGAGGCGCGGCGCTATCACCGCGCCACCTACAGCATCGGGCTCGGCGCCGGCCGGCTGTTCGCGCGCCAGGTGGACCTGACGGTCGCACGCCTGATGATCGACATCGGCGGCGGATCGGGCGCCTACTGCATCGAAGCGTGCAAGCGCCACCCCGACCTGCGGGCCGTCGTGCTCGACCTGCCGCCGGTGGTCGAGGTCGCACGCGGCTTCATCGCCGAGCACGGCCTTTCCGACCGGATCGAGGCGGTCGCCTGCGACTTCAACAAGGACCCCTTCCCGGACGGCGCCGACGTGGCGGTGATGGCGAGCAACCTGCCCATGTACGGCCGTACCCAGATCGCAGCTGTCGTGGCCAAGGCGTTCGATGCGCTCGCCCCGGGCGGACGTTTCCACCTGATCGGGGAGGCGCTGAACGCAGAACGCACCGGCACGGCCGACGCGGCCATGTGGGGCCTCGCGCAGACGCTGAACGCTTCGACAGGCCTCGCCCACTCGGTGGCGGACTGTATCGGGTATCTGGAGTCCGCGGGCTTCGCCGAGGTCCGCGTCGACCCGTTCGTGCCGGGGGTTCTCGAACGGATCTCCGGCCGCAGGGCCGGATAGGACCGGTCCTCCGCCGGGGAGGGGGCGGAACACCCGCAGGGCGCCACCGTTCGTCGAGTGATTCCGCACCGACGGAGCCCGCCCCCAGTGACCCTCTCGATCGTCGCCATGTGCCCACGCTCCGGCCAGTTCGGCATAGCGGCCGCGACGGCCATGCCGGCGGTGGGCAAGCTGCTGACCCATGCCGCCGCCGGCCAGGGCGCCATCGCCACTCAGGCGCGGATCAACCCCTATCTCGGTATCGACGGGCTCGACCTGCTGCGGCGGGGCCTTTCGGCGGATGCCGTGCTGGCACGCCTCGCGGACGGGGATCCGCGCTACGACCTGCGCCAGGTCGCGGTGGTGGACAGGCGCGGCGCCGCCGCCGTCTGGACCGGGCCCGGCTGCCCTGCCTATTCCGGCGCGGTGACGCGCGACGGCTTCGCGGCCCAGGGTAACCGTCTGGAGGGACCGCGCGTCCTGGAGGCGATGGCCGCGACCTTCGCCGCTGCACCGGCCCATCCCCTCGCCCGACGCCTGGTCGACGCGCTCGCCGCCGGCATCACCGCGGGCGGCGACCGCAAGGAGGAGCGCTCGGCCACCATCTACGTGGTCGAGGAGGAGGCCTATCCGTTGTGGGACATCCGGGTGGACGAGCACTCCGACCCGGTGGCCGAACTCGTCCGCCTGCACGGCGTGTTCGCGGCGCAGGTCGTGCCGCAGATCCGCCGGATGCCCACCCGAGCACACCCTGCCGGGCTGCCCGGCGAGGCCGTGGCCTAGCCGGCTTCGTCACAGGAACATCATCCTTACGCAACCCGTTAGCACCTTCGGGCGTTATGCAGGCGAAGCGGTTGCCGTCTCGCGGCGGCCGGGTAGCGAGGGGCCATGAGCGAACAGGCACAGCCCAGTGCGAAAACGCGGACCGAGACGGACAGCATGGGGGCGATCGCCGTCGTGGCCGACCGCTACTGGGGCGCACAGACGCAGCGCTCGCTCGAGAATTTCCGGATCGGCACCGAGATGATGCCCGAGGCGCTGATTCGCGCCTTCGCCATCCAGAAGCTCGCCGCAGCCCGGGCAAACCGCGCGGCGGGAGAGTTGGAACCGCGGATCGCGGACGCGATCGAACGGGCCGCGCGGGAAGTGGCCGACGGCGGCCTTGCCGATCACTTCCCGCTCGTCGTGTGGCAGACCGGCTCCGGCACCCAGACGAACATGAACCTGAACGAGGTGCTCGCCAACCGCGCCAACGAGATACTCGGGGTGGCGCTCGGCTCGAAGGCGCCGGTCCATCCGAACGACCACGTCAACCGCGGCCAGTCCTCCAACGACAGCTTCCCCACCGCCATGCATATCGCCGCCGTGGAGGAGATCCAGCGCCGGCTGCTGCCGGCCCTGGCGGGCCTGGAGTCGACGTTGCGGGCGAAGGCCGATGCCTATGCCGACATCGTCAAGATCGGGCGCACCCATCTGCAGGACGCCACGCCCCTCACCCTGGGGCAGGAGATCGGCGCCTGGGCGAATCAGGTCGACCACGGCCGGTCGAGAGTCGAAGCCTCACTCCAGCGGCTCTACCCGCTGGCCCAGGGCGGCACGGCGGTCGGCACGGGACTGAACAGCCGGGCCGGCTTCGACGCGGCGTTCGCGGCGGAGGTGGCGCGCATCACCGGACTGCCTTTCGTCCCGGCGCCCGACAAGTTCGAGGCCCTCGGCTCTCACGACGCCATCGTCGAGGTGTCGGGCGCCCTCAACGGGCTCGCCACGGCGCTCTTCAAGATCGCAAACGACGTGCGGCTGCTCGGTTCGGGACCGCGCTGCGGCATCGGCGAACTGCTGCTGCCGGAAAACGAACCCGGCTCGTCGATCATGCCGGGGAAGGTCAATCCGACCCAGGCGGAGGCCTTGACCATGGTCTGCGTCCAGGCGATCGGGAACCATACCGCGATCTCGCTGGCCAATACGCACGGTCACCTGCAGCTGAACGTGTTCAAGCCGGTGATGATCTACGGCCTGCTGCAATCGATCCGGCTGATCGGCGACGCCGCAGCCAGCTTCACCGAGAACTGCATCCGGGGCCTGGAGCCCAACCGCGAGCAGATCGACCGGCATCTGCGCGAGTCGCTGATGCTGGTGACCGCTCTCAACCCGCATATCGGCTACGACAACGCAGCCAGGGTCGCCAAAAAGGCCCATGCGGACGGCACAACCCTGGCCGAGGCGGCGGCCGCGCTGGGGCTGGTGGATCCCGCCTCCTTCGACCGGCTGGTCCGTCCAGAAGACATGGTGGGACCCAGACAGTGAACAATTCCGAAACCGTCACAATCCGCCGCCGCTCCGTCACGATCGCCGGACACAGGACCAGCGTGTCCATCGAAGACGTGTTCTGGGATGTGCTGAAGCGCATCGCGTCGGACCGCAACGTGTCGCTCAACCGGCTGGTGGGCGAGATCGACAAGAACCGCGCCGGCAATCTGTCGAGCGCCCTGCGCGTGCATGTGGTGCACCACCTGCTGGGTCGGCCCGAAGCCGACAGCGGAAGCAGCAGCGGTCGTGACGCGGCTGCCTGAGCGAAGCCTGAAGCATCGGCTTTGCGAGCCCGCGACCCAGCGGTACTCTCGCTATTCGGGGTGCGATGCGGAGGTGTCCCCATGACCGATCTCGTCAACCTCAACCGGTTCCGCAAGCAACGCGAACGCGACGAGAAGGCGCGCCGCGCGGCCGAGAACCGGGCGAAGCACGGCCGGACCAAGGCCGAGCGCGGCCGCGAGGTCGAAGACGCGCGCCGGCGCGACGCCGATCTGGACGGAAAACTGATCGAATAGCGTCAGACGCCCCGATCCCACCCCGCCCGATCCGGCCCCAGGGAATCCCGTCCCGGCGAATCCCGCCCCAGAGAATCCCGCCCCAGAGAATCCCGATCGACCGTTACCCGACCGACCGGAGGCCAGCCGGCGGCGGCCAGCAAGCCGGCGGTAGTCGCTTCGGGGTCCGGCGCGCGCATGACCTCACCCATCACCGCGACCCCTGCGGCGCCTGCATCCAGGCAGGCGCGGATCGTGGACGCCCGCACGCCGCCCAGTGCCAGGACCGGTATGGACAGGCGCAACGCGGCCGCCGCCAGCGCCGCGAGCCCGACGGCAGGGCCGTAGCCGGGCTTGCTCGCCGTCTCGAATACCGGGCTGAGCGTCACGTAGTCGGCGCCGGCCTGTTCCGCAGCGGCCGCGGCGTCGATGGAATGCGTCGAGACGCCGACCAACGCCCGGGCTCCCAGCGCGCGCCGGGCCGCACCGACATCGCCGCCGGCAGGCAGGTGGACCCCGGCGCAGAGCGCCGCCGCCTTGAGATCGTCGTGAACGCCGACGGCGGAACCGAACGGCGCGGCGGCCTCGGCTAGCCGCTCGAGCAGACAGCGGCGCTCGCCCGGATCGAGGTCCTTCTCGCGCAGGCTGATCCATCGGCAGCCGCCGCGAAAGGCCGCCGCGGCCACCGCCTCCAGCGGCCGAACCGCCTGCGTTCGGTCGGTCACGACCAGCAGTGGTGGCCGCGGCAGGCGTGTCACGTACCGATCAGCCCGAGTTGCGGGCTCGACGCCTCGGCATAGGTGCGCTTCGGGATGCGCCCGGCGCGCCGCGCGGCACGTCCGGCGGCAACCGCCGAGCGCATCGCGCCGGCCATTAGGACGGGGTCGGCCGCCTTGGAGACGGCTGAATTCAGGAGGACGGCGTCGCAGCCGAGTTCCAGCGCCAGAGCGGCATCCGAGGCGGTGCCGATGCCGGCGTCGAGGACGACGGGAACCGGGGAGCGGGCCGCGATCATCTCGATGTTGTAGGGGTTGCAGATGCCCATGCCCGAGCCGATCGGAGAGCCGAGCGGCATGACCGCGGCACAACCGACATCGGCCAGCTTGCGGCAGGTGATCGGGTCGTCGTTGCAGTAGGGCAGCACGACGAAGCCGTCCTTCACGAGTTCGTCGGCCGCGGCCACCAGTTGCTCGACATCCGGATAGAGCGTTTCGCGGTCGCCGATCAGTTCCAGTTTCACCCAGTTGGTGTCCAGCGCCTCGCGCGCCAGCTGCGCCGTCAAAACGGCGTCCCGCCTAGTCTCGCAGCCGGCGGTGTTGGGGAGCAGCGCGTAGCGGCCGCCCAGCAGGTCGACCAGGCTTTCCGCATAGGCTTCGAGGCTGATGCGGCGGATGGAGACGGTCACGAGTTCCGCGCCGCTCGCCGCCACCGCATCCAGCATGACCTGCTGGTTCGGGTAGCCTGCCGTTCCGATCAGCAGGCGCGAGCCGAAACTGCGCCCGGCGATGATGAGACTGTCCTGATCCGCCATGCCTATCCGCCCGAGAACGGCCGGACGATCTCGACATCGTCGTCGGCCGTGATTTGCGTGCTGTCCCAGTCGCGGCGCGGGACGACGGCGCCGTTCAGCGCTACCGCCGTCCCGCGGCCGTTACGATCGATGCCGCGCGCCGCGAGCAGGCCGGCAACCGTGGTCGCCTCGACTGTCGCGGCCTCGCCGTTGATGCGCACTGCGATCTCCATCTCTCCTCCTGCCGGGTCAGGCCGGCACCGCCTGCGGCATGCGGGTCCGGAACCGCTCGATACCGAAAGGCACGAGAGGTTCCGGCGTCTCTCCGGTCAGGATCAAGCGACTGACCAGATCGGCCGTCAGCGGCGCCAGCAGGATGCCATTGCGGTGATGCCCGGTCGCATAGACGAGCCCGTCGATTCCGGACGAGCCCAGGACGGGCGCATCGTCGCGGCAACCGGGCCGAAAACCGGCCCAGGTCTCGACCACCGGCAGTTCCTCGATGCCCGGCAGCGCGCGCCAAGCCGCCTCCAGCAGCGCCAGCAGGCCGCCAGCCGTCATGCGGGCGTCGAAGCCGCGCTCCTCCACCGTGGCCCCGACGATCAGCCGCCCGTCGTCGCGCGGCACGAGATAGATCTTGGGCGCCCAGAGCACATGCCGGACGAGGGGTGCCGCCGGATCCATCTGCAGCGCCAGCATCTGGCCCTTCAGCGGGCGGACGGGCGGCAGCATGTCGGCCGGAATGCCGCCGATCTCGCGCGACCAAGGGCCTGCGGCGAGCAGGACCGTGTCCGCCGGATGAAAGCCGGCCGCCGTGTCGAGCCCGACCGCCCGGCCGCCCTCGATCACGACGCCCCGGACCGGCGTATCCGCATGGAGACGCGCACCCGACGCGGTGCAGAGGCGCTCCAGCGCCAGGGCGAGCGGGCGGTTGTCGACCTGATGATCGCCGGGGCAGAAGATGCCGCCCGCCACGCCGGCGCGCAGGTGCGGCTCCAGGGCGCGGGCCTCGGCGGCTGAGACGCGCCGGCTGTCGACGCCCAACCGCCGCTGAACGCCGAACGTGAACTCGAGCTGTGCCAGTTCGTCGCGGTTGGTCGCGACGACCAGCGTCCCTTCCGCGCGGTAGCCGATCCGCATGCCGCTCGCCGCCTCGATCTCGGCGGCGAAGGCCGGCCACATCTCCTGGCTCGCCCGGTTGAGGGCATAGAGGGCCTCTTCGCCGGGCTCCACCTCGGCGCCGGCGGCCAGCATGCCCGCGGCCGCCCATGTCGCCCCTCGGCCCGGCGTGCCCTTGTCGAAGAGGTCGACCCGGCAACCGGCCTGGGCGAGGCGCCAGCCGACGCCGAGCCCGACGACGCCGGCACCGATCACGGCGACACGCGGCCTGTCCCTGACGGGATCGCGAATCGGAAGGGTCATCGGCGCTCTCCCTGCGCTGGCATTACCCAGGTCAAGTTCGGCGGGTATGTTCTCAGCCGGCCTCGTAAACGCGGCCAGCACCCCGGTCGCAAACCGTTACAGAATTTCGGCGCCAGCAGCGCCGCTTGCAAGAGGCATTCGGCCCGCGCCGCCGGACGCCGGACCGGTGGCGACCCGCCGCGGCGCCACCTTCAGCCGAATCACGGCGAAAAAGGTTCGCTCGCCCGGGTCGCCCGACGCGGGCCGCAGCAGGCGGCCCAGGGCGTCGGTCGGGAACCAGGACAAGGCCACCGTGTCCGCGACATTGCCGCCGATAGCGCCGACCCGTCCCGGTTCCACGACCGCGACGATGTCGCAGTGCATGCCGCGCGAACGCCCGGCCTCGGCCGCCCGCTCGGCGACGCTGCCGATCCGCGCGGAGACCGGACGCGATCGATCGGCGCAGACCAGGTCGCCCGGTTCCGGCGCGTAGTCCTCCACATCGTAGGGCTGGAAAGCGGCCGCCGCCCCGTAGCGATCCTGTCGCGCGATCAGCGCGTCCACATAGTTGCGATGGCCGGCATCCCAGGGGAAGTCGTCGCGGTCGATCCCGGCGCTGCGCATGACGTAGGAGACGAAGACCGCCGACCAGGCCTCGGCGACCCAGGTCGGAGCACCCGACCGATAGCGCGCCCGCTCGTCGCGGATATAGCCCGTCCAGGGGCCGCGCACGGCGTTCCAGTAGGCGAGGATGTTTGCGAAGACCCGGGGATCGCTCTCGTGCACCCCGGGACGGACCTCCCGAGGAGTACCGTCCGCAAAGTCGATCTCCGCACCGCCGAACGCACGCCATTCGCGCTCGGCGATGCCGACGATGCGGTCCCGAACGGCGGAGGGATAGGCGATCGGCGGCTCCTCCCGCTCGGGCGCCGGCGGCGGAACCGCGGCGCACGCGGCCAGGAACAGCAGCCCCGACAGGGGCGTCAGACCGGCGGCGAGCGAAACCCTCAAACCGCCTCCACGACCTTTCCGGGATTCAGCAGCCCTTGCGGGTCGAGCGCGCGCTTGATGGCGCGCATCACCGCCATCGCCTCGGCACCGTGCTCACGCTCCAGATAGCCGATCTTGCCGCAGCCGACCCCGTGCTCGCCGGTGCAGGTTCCGCCCATGGCCAGGGCACGCCGGACCATCCGGTCGTTGATCTCGCCGGCTATGCGCATCTCGTCCGCATCGTTCGGGTCGATCACATAGACGAGGTGGAAATTCCCATCGCCGACATGGCCGACCAGCGGCACCGGGAACGGCGCGTCGCGCGTATCCGCCTGCGTCTCCAGGATGCATTCGGCCAGGCGGGAGATCGGCACGCAGACATCGGTGGGCCAACCCTGTGCACCGGGTCGCAAGGCGATCGCGGCATAGAAGGCGTCGTGGCGCGCCTGCCAAAGCCGATTGCGTTCCTCAGGCGACGAGGACCAGCGGAAATCCGGCGCGCCGTGGTCCGCGGCGATGGCCTTCACCATCTCGGCCTGCTCCTCCGTGCCGCGGGGCGTGCCATGGAACTCGAAGAAGATCGTCGGCGCCACGGCGTAGTCGAGCTTCGAATAGGCATTGCAGGCCGCCATCTGGCGCTCGTCGAGCAGTTCCATCCGTGCCACCGGAATGCCGCACTGGGTCACGGCGATGACCGTGTCCACCGCCGCGCCCATGTCGGGAAAGGCGCATACGGCCGCGGAGATCGCTTCGGGAATCCCGTAGAGCTTCAGGGTCACCTCGGTGATGATGCCGAGCGTACCTTCCGAGCCCACCAGCAGCCGCGTCAGGTCGTAGCCCGCCGACGATTTGCGTGCGCGACCGCCCGTGCGAATGACGCTGCCGTCGGCCATGACCGCCGTCAGGCCCAGAACGTTCTCGCGCATCGTGCCGTAGCGCACGGCGTTCGTTCCCGACGCGCGGGTCGCCGCCATCCCGCCGATGCTGGCGTCGGCGCCGGGGTCGATCGGGAAGAAGAGGCCGGTGTCGCGCAGATGCTCGTTGAGGCGCTTGCGCGTCACGCCCGCCTGCACGGTGACGTCGAGGTCGGCCGCTCCGACGCGCAGGATCGCGTTCATCTGCGAGAGGTCGACGCACACGCCGCCGCGCAGTGCCGCGACGTGACCCTCCAGGGATGTGCCGGTGCCGTAGGGGATGATCGGCGTGCCGTGGGCCCGGCATGCGGCGACGACCCGGCGGACCTCCTCGGTCGAACGCACGAAAACGACGGCGTCCGGCGCATGCGGTGCATGGAAGGACTCGTCCTTGCCGTGCCGCTCCCGGACGGTCGCGTTGGTGGTCACCCGGTCGGCGAAGTCCGCCCGCAACGCGCTCAGCAGCGACTCCGGGAGGCCGTCGTGCGGATAGGTCGGAGCGTTCATCGCGGAACCCGTGGGCGTGCTGCGGTTCCCGGAAGATAGTGCGATCGGCGGCCGGCCGCACGCATGGCGTTCCCGAGGTGGGGGATGCGGCAGTCGGATACGGGAAGAGCCGCCCGAGGGCGGCTCTTCGAGATCGTCTCAAGACGATCGGAGGTCAGTTCTCGATCTTCTTCAGTTCGCTATCGCCGATCACGATCATGTCGAGACCGACGGCCGACATGGGCTCCATGCCTTCGACGGTCACCGTGCACATGGCGCAGACGTCTTCCTTCGTCTCGCCGGCCTGCAGAGTAACCTCGTCGGGCTTGGCGCCCGGCTGCGTCAGCTGAACCTTGACCTCCTTGGTGGTGTCGTTGCGGAGGTCGACGGCGCCAGCGGCGCCGGCGAAGGCCAAAGTGGTAGCGAATGCGGCGGCAGCGGCTCTCATCAACATCAACTCGTCTCCCTGTTTGCTTCGTGGCGGGCGAGACCGCGAACCATGCGAATCCCTTCCCATGCTTTTATCGCAACCCTGCCATGCGGAGAACTGCGTTCTCCGCATGCGGGCCCTGCATCGTCCGGGTAACTCCGGCAATGCTCCGTTCACCGGACGTTCAGCTGTTACCGACAGCCGCCTGCCCGGCGGAGGCCCCCGCGATCTTGCCGAACACGGCACCCGACATCAGGCCGGTGCCGCCCGGATAGTTGAAGTAGAACAGGCCGCCGACGAGTTCGCCAGCGGCATAGAGGCCCCGGATCGGTTTTTCCTCCGTATCGAGCACCGCGCCGTCGCCGTCTATGCGCAGGCCGCCGAAGGTGAAGGTGATGCCGCAGGTGGTCTGGTAGGCCTCGAACGGGGGCTCGTCGATGCGGTTCGCCCAGTTCGTCTTGTTGACCGCCAGCCCTTCGGTGCAGCGGCCGTCCTTGACGTTCGGGTTGTACGGAATGTCGGTGCGGACGGCGGCGTTGTAGGCCTTGATCTCCTCCAGGAAGGCCTTGGCGTCGACGCCTTCCAGCTTCGCCGCCAGCTCCTCCAGGGAGTCGGCGCGGACCTTCGTCACCTGGCGGATGCGATACTCGTCGCGCAGGTTCGGGATGATCTTGCTGTCGAAGACCTGCCAGGCCATCTGGCCGGGCTGACCCAGGATGACACGGCCGTATTTCGCGTAGGTGTAGTTGCGGAAGTCCGCGCCCTCGTCGACGAAGCGCCGGCCGAGCGCGTTGATCATCACGCCCCAGGGATAGGAATGCTTCTGGAAGTTGTCGCCGACGTCCAGATCGCCGAACTCCGGCGCGTTGAAGTCCCAGCCGACCGCATGGCAGCCGGACCAGTTGCCGAACGACCGGGCGCCCACATCCATCGCCATCTTGATGCCGTCGCCGACATTGTAGCGGGTGCCGCGCACCTTCGCGAGGTCCCAGCCCGGGCCAAGATAGCGGGTGCGCCATTCGGGGTTGGCCTCGAACCCGCCACTCGCGATCACCACGGAGCGGGCCTTCACGGCGAACGTCTTGCCGTTCTGCCGCACCTTCACGCCGTGGACGCCGTCGTCGTCGGCGACCAGCGAGATCGCGCGGGCTTCGTACAGGACCTCGATGCCTTCGCGCTCCGCCGCCTCGTGCAGGGCGTCGACCAGACCCGGACCACCGCCCCACGCCTGGACCACGAGGCCGCCCCAGAACTTGAACCGACCATCGATCTTGAAGGCCTGCTTGCCGTAGATCGGCAGGAAGCGCACCCCCTTCTCACGCATCCACTTCATCGTCGGCAGCGACCGGCGCACCAGGGTCTCGCAGAGATCCGGATCGGTGCGGTACTCCGTCACCCGCCCCATATCGTCGAAGAACTGGTCCTCGGTGTAGGTGCCGAAGTCGGTGATGGCGAGTTCATCCGCCGTAAGGTCTGGGACGAGCGCCTTGATGTCCTCCACCCCGTTGAAAACGGTGCGGATGTTTCCTGCGGTAAAGGCGGAGTTGCCGCCGCGCAGTTCGCGGGGAGCCGCCTCGAGCACCAGCACGCCGGCCCCCTGCTCCCGCGCGGCGAGCGCAGCGCACATCGCCGCGTTGCCCGCACCGACCACCACGACATCGACGCTACGATCCGACATTCCGTTCCTCCTGGCGTGCCTCGCTTCTGGGGAGCGGATATACAACGCCCGAGCGGGTTCACAAAGCCGGGCCGGCGCACCAGCTTTGCCGCTTCGTCATCGAGAAGGAGGAACGGCCATGCGCTCGTCGCAGGGCGACGTCGTCGTCGAGAACCTGACCGGTGCCGCTGCGGCGGCGCGGATCGACGAACTGGCCCGCCTGCGCATGGCCGTGTTCCGGGCCTTCCCCTACCTGTATCAGGGCAGCGTCGCCTATGAGGAACGCTACCTGGCGACCTATCTCGGCTCGCCGCGCGCCGTGGTTGTGGCGGCGTTCGACGGACCTGCGATCATCGGCGCGGCGACCGCCCTGCCCCTGGCCGACGCGGCCGAGGAGGAGCGAGCCCCGTTCGAAGCAGCGGGCTGGCCGGTCGAGCGGGTCTGCTATTTCGGCGAGTCGGTGCTGCTCTACGCCTATCGCGGCCGCGGCTTAGGCGTAGCCTTCTTCGAGCACCGCGAGGCCCATGCCCGCGCCCTCGGCCTCGACCGTGCGGTATTCTGCGCGGTCGACCGGCCGGCAAACCACCCCGCCCAGCCGGCCGACTACGTCCCGCTCGACGCCTTCTGGCGGCGGCGCGGCTATGAGCGGGTCCCGATCGAGACGACCTTCACCTGGCAGGAGATCGGCGAAACGGGCGAGACGCCGAAGCGCATGCTGTTCTGGGCGAAGGAACTGGAGGGTTGATCGGCCGCTGGCGCGTCGCCGCGGCGCAGTACGGCGTGACGCGGCCTGCCGACTGGGCGGCCTATGCAGACAAGCAGGACGCTGTGGCCGCGGAGGCCGCCCGCGCCGGTGCGGCCCTGCTGGTGCTGCCCGAGT
>JBKBLL010000048.1:0-19506 GCA_046296375.1 Alphaproteobacteria bacterium
AGCGCCCGGCGCGGGAACCGCGCTCGCCGCCCGCGAGCCGGGCGGGGTGCCGGACTTGGTCTCGGTGGCGGTCCTGGCACCCGCCATCACGATCGCCACGGCTGCCGCATCGACCACCGCAGCCGCCAGAAGGGCCGGCGCATAGTCGCCGAACGTGTCCCGGAGCAGACCGAACAGGGTAGGCCCGCAGGCGAGGCCGAGTTGGATGACGGTCGCGGCTGCGCCGTAGATCGCACCGAAACCGGCGGCACCGAACTCGCGCCGGACGATGATCGGCGAGATGGTGGTGACCTGTCCCACCGCGAACCCGAAAACGAGGCTGCCGCCGATCAGCGCCGCATCGGACGGCAGCGCCGCCATGGTGGCCAGCGACAGAATCTGCATCGTGAGAGCCAGCGCCGCCAGCCGGCGCGCGTCCAGCCGGTCCGCCACGGCGGCGAGGAAGAAGCGCCCGGCGAGTGCGGCCACGCCCGTGGCGCTGACCAGAAGGCCGGCCGCCTCCGTGCCCAGGGAGGGCGAGGCCAGCGTGACATGGTGGGTGAGGAAGCCGACCTGCACCGCGAGGCCGAGAGCGAAGCCGATCGCCACGGTCCGCCATTGCCGGGTGCGCAGCGCCTCCGCCCGGCTCCAGCGCCTGGCCGGCTCGGCCGCGGCGGCCGCCGCGTCGGGACGGCGCCCGTCGGGGTGCTGGCCGAGATCGGCGGGCGCCCGGTGGCGCAGAACGAGGATGGACGCCGGCAGCAGAACGGCCAGCACCGCCGCCGCCGCACCGAGGCCGGTCCGTGCCAGGCCGACCCGCGCTATGGCGAAGACCAGCGCGGGCGCGACCAGGATCGCGCCCGCGCTCGCCCCCATGAGCGCGATCGACACGGCCTTGCCCTGCCGCTTCTCGAACCAGGGGGCGAGTGCGCCGGATATGCCGGTCGTGGAGAGCGATGCCCAGCCGATCCCCATGATCGCGAAGGCCGCGTAGAGCTGCCAGGGCGAAGCGGCGAAGCCGATCCCGACCACGCCGGCGGCCAGGGCGCAGGCGCCGGCGGCGAACACCGGCCGGGGCCCGCGCCGGTCGATGACGGAGCCTACCGTCGGCAGCAGCACGGCATTGACCGCATAGAAGAGCGTCACCGCGCCGGACACCAGCGCGATCGACCAGCCGGTCGCCGACGTGACGGCATGGAGATAGACGCTGGCGCCGAAAAGGCCGAGGCCCCAAGCGGCGGTTGCCGCGGCGAAGCAGACGGCGACGACCTTCCAGCCATGGTAGACGCCTACCGGAGAACGGCTCGACGAACGGCCCGATACGTCGTCCGGCGGTTCGGTCATGCGGTCTCTGGATCGGGGTGGGTGTTCGACGACGGGCGGCGGATCACGGGGCCTCCCGGCGTCGCGCGCCACATCGTCAGTCGTCCCGGTACTGGCGCTCCTGCCGCTCGTGGCGCTCCTGCGCCTCGATGCTGAGGGTCGCGATCGGCCGCGCCTCCAGCCGCTTCAGGCCGATCGGCTGGGCGGTTTCCTCGCAATAGCCGTAGGACCCGTCCTCGATGCGCTTCAACGCCTCGTCGATCTTGGAGATGAGCTTGCGCGCACGGTCGCGGGTCCGCAGTTCGAGGGCGCGGTCCGTTTCCAGCGATGCCCGGTCGGTGATGTCGGGCTCGTTCAGGCTCTCCTGCTGCAGATGGCTCAGCGTCTCCGTCGATTCCCGGATCAGCTGGTCCCGCCACCGCAGGAGCTTCTGTCTGAAATACTCCTGCTGGAGCGCGTTCATGAACGGCTCCGCGTCCGACGGCTTGTAGTCGTGGGGAAGGGTCACCCGCATCTCCGACTCCCTACCTGTCCGGCAGTGGCTTTTTCGGCCGGGAGTATAGGGATGGCGGTTAACGGGTCAACGTCGATGACGGAGCGGGAAAACGCTTGTCGATTAAACCTTTATGACCGCATCTGCAGCTTCGCGAGTTCGACCTGGGCACGAAGGTCGATCTCGTCGAGCACCGCGGCGAGGCCTGGATCGTCGACCGAATCCCGCGCCTCTCCGGCGAGCCGGGCGAGTTCGCCCAGCACCGCCTGGGGGATCGCGCCCGTCAGCAGTCCCGTACGGACCTCGTCCAGCATGTCGAGCAGGCGGCCGCCGCGCTCGCGCGCACGTCGGCGACCCTGAAGCGGATCGTCGACCTCCTGCAGCGCCAGCAGCGCACCGAGCGGATTGACGGGCATGGCGCCGGATGCGCTGCGGGCCGACGGCGCGCCGAGATGCGCCGCGAAAGCGCCGGACGCGCGCTGCTCGCCGCCGCGCGGCGCGCGCTGATGCACGCCGCTCGCGGGGCGACCGGGCTCGATCTTCATGGCAGCGGGCCGGAGACGGGATTCGACATGCGGACGAGGGTGCGACCTCTCGGTTAACGCGCCGTTAAGCCCGGCAGCAACTACCGCTGCGGACGGAACTTTCTGCCGGGCGGCATCCGGCGCCCGGTTCGGAACCCGCGGATTTCTGCGGCCTTCGGCTTTGGCACGCGGGTCGCAACCGGCATCGGCAATAGCACTACCCGTCACCGCCAGGATCCGGAATGCCAGTCTCGACGACGAGCCCCCGCCTCTCCTTCGGCCGCGCCTTCCTGGGCGTCGCGCTGCGGCTGGCGATGGTGGTCGCGATCAGCGTCGCGCCGCTGGCGCCGGCCCACGCCCAGTCGCGCATCAAGGATATCGCCGACTTCGAGGGCGTCCGCGACAACATGCTCGTCGGCTACGGCCTCGTGGTCGGCCTGAAGGGCTCGGGCGACCGGCTGAAGAGCGCGGTCTTCACCAAGGAGACCCTGATCGGCATGCTGGCGCGCCTGGGCGTCAACACCCGCGACAACGCGCTCGACGCCAAGAACATCGCGGCGGTGATGGTGACTGCCGTCCTGCCGCCCTTCTCCCGCCAGGGCAGCCGGATCGACGTCAATGTCAGCGCGCTCGGCGACGCGACCAGCCTGCTCGGCGGGACGCTCCTCGTCACGCCGCTGCTGGGCGCCGACAGCGAGGTTTACGCGGTCGCCCAGGGCCAGATCGCGGTCAGCGGGTTCGAGGCGCGGGGCGCCGCCAGCAGCGTCAGCAAGGGCGTCCCGACCAGCGGGCGGATCTCCAACGGCGCCATCATCGAGCGCGAGCTCGACTTCGACCTGCAGGAACTCGAAGAGCTAAAGCTGGCACTCCGCAATCCCGACTTCACGACCGCCCAGCGCATCGGCGAGGCGATCAACGCGGCCTTCGGCGGCGGGACGGCGCTGCCGCTCGATCCGGGCACCGTCCAGCTGCGAATCCCGCCCCAGTATCGCGGCAACAGCGTCGCGATGCTGACCCTGGTCGAGCAGCTCCGCGTGACGCCCGACCAGGTGGCACGCGTCGTCATCGACGAGCGCTCGGGCATCATCGTCATGGGCGAGAACGTGCGGGTCAGCACCGTCGCCATCGCCCAGGGCAACCTGACCATCCGCATCACCGAGACCCCGCAGGTATCCCAGCCGCAGCCCTTCGGCCAGGGCCAGACGGCGGTGGTGCCGCGCACCGAGATCGAGATCGACGAGGGCGAGGACCGGAAGCTGACCGTGCTGCAGGGCGGCGTCACCCTCCAGGAGCTGGTCGACGGGCTGAACGCCCTCGGCATCGGACCGCGCGACATGATCACCATCCTGCAGACCATCAAGGCGGCTGGCGCGCTGCAGGCCGAGATCGAGGTGATCTGATGCTGGACGCCCGTTTCGCCGCTGACATCGCCGCCCTCCGCATGGCGGCACCCACGATCCCCGGGGCGACCGCCGCCGCCGACCGCGAGGCGGCGCGCCGAACGGCGCAGGAATTCGAGGCCGTCTTCGTCGGCCAGATGGTCTCGCACATGTTCGCCGGCCTTCAGGAGGACGCGCTGTTCGGCGGCGGCCAGGCCGGCGACCTCTACCGGTCGATGCTGAACGAAGAATACGGGCGCGCCATCGCCAAGTCCGGCGGCGTCGGCGTCGCCGACCAGGTCATGAAGCAGATCCTCGCACTCCAGGAAGGGAGCAGCAGATGAGCAGCAAGGGAACCGTGGGCGAGCTCGTCATCCTCACCAGCCGCCTGGTCGACCTTATGGGTCGCGAGGCCGACCTGCTGAAGCAGGGCCGCATCCTCGGCGTCGCCGCTCTCCAGACGGAGAAGAGCCAGCTGGTCGACGCCTATGCCGCGGCCATGGCCGACCTGCGCCGCCAGCCGGCGCTCTATGCCAGCGTGGCGCCCGCGCTGCGCGACGAACTCGTCGAAGCGACGCGCAAGCTGCACAAGGCGGCCGGCCAGAACGCCATCGCCATCGCCGCGGCGCGCGACGTGAACAACCGGCTGATGGAGACGGTGGTCAAGGCCGCCACGACCGAGAAGGCGCGCAGCCGCGGCTACGCAGACACGCTGCGGCCGGCTGCCCTCGCCCGCCGCGAAGCGGTGTCGGTCGCCGTCGACCAGCGTCTCTGACGACCACCCGGCCGACCCGGCCGCGATCGGATCCCCCGCCATGTCCCTCACCGTCACGCTCGGCACAGCGCTCACCGGCCTTCGGGTAAACCAGAAGGCCATCGAGATCGCGTCGCAGAACGTCGCCAACGCCAGCACGCCCGGCTATTCGCGCCAGATCGTGCACCGCGAGGCTCTGACGGCGGGCGGGCTCGGGGCGGGCGTCGGGATGGCGACGATAAGCCGGACCGTCGACGATTTCCTGATCCGCGAAATCCGCACGCAGAGCGCGGCCCTGGGGGCCGACACCGCGCGGAGCGCGTATCTGTCGCGCACCCAGGACCTTTTCGGCTCGCTCGCCAACAACACCTCGTTCACGGTACGGGTGACCGATCTCGCCACCCGGATCGGGGCGCTGGTGAACGAGCCGGAGAGCGCGGCACGGCGGCTCGACCTCGTCCAGGCGGCGCAGAGCTTCGCCCTCGCCATGACGGACGCGACCGGCTCGATCCAGGCGATGCGGCGCGACGCCGATCGCGAGATCGACCAGAGCGTGCGGACGCTGAACGAGCAGCTGGCGCAGATCGACGAACTCAACAGGCAGATCGTCCAGCACAAGGCGCTGGGCCGCGAGCCGAACGAACTGCTGGACGCCCGCGACGCCGCCGTCGCCAAGGTCGCCGAACTGGTCGACATCCAATCCTTCACCCGCGAAAGCGGCGAGACCGTCCTCTACACCCGTTCCGGCAAGCCGCTCGTCGACGGCCGGGCGCACCAGTTCGCTTACACGCCGGCCCCGGCGGTGACGGTCGACACGTCCTTCGGCGAGGTCCTGCTCGACGGCGCCCCGCTCGGCGGGGCCCTGCAGTCCGGCAAGCTGAAGGCGCTGATCGAACTGCGCGACCAGACGCTGCCGGGCCTCCAGGCCCAGCTCGATGTCCTGTCCGAGAAGGTGCGCGACCAGGTGAACCTGGCGCACAACCGGGGTACGGCCGTGCCCGCTCCCGACAGCCTCGCCGGCAGTCGCGTCTTCGCCGACGTGAATGCCGAGCGCATCACCATCTCGGCGCCCGTGCGGATCGCGGCGGTCGATGCCGGCGGCGTGATCCAGGCCCATCACGACGTGCCGGCGGGCAGCTACTCCATCGCCGAGCTGCGCGACCTGGTGAACGCCCGGATGGGCGGCGCCATCACAGCCACGGCCGGCGACGGGCTGGGCTTCGGCCTGACCGCGGCCGGCGGCCTTGGCGTCGCGATGGTCGACCTGGCACCGAACGGCGGCGATGCGACCGTAACGCACACCGTGGACGGTGCCACGCGCGAGTATCGCGGCCTCTCGAACTTCCTCGGCCTCAACGACCTCTTCGTCACGCCCGGACGGTCACCCGGGGACGAGCGCGCCGGCATCGCCGGGTCGATCGGCGTGCACCCGGCCATCATGGGCGACCCCGCCCGGATCGCGCACGGCCGGCTGAACGACACCCCCGCGCCGCAGGCCGGGACGACGCTCGGCGTCGCGACGGGCGACGCGCGCGCACTGGCCGGGATGGCGTCCGCTCTCGACGCGCGCGTCGCCTTCGGTGCCGTCGGCGGCCTGCCCGCCTTTTCCGGCACCGTCGCCGAATACGCGACCCAGATTCTCTCCGCCAACGCCCAGCAGGCGGCGGGAGCCTCCAACCGCATGGACTACCAGTCGGCGATGCTGACCGACCTGTCCAATCGCGCCGCGAACGTCAGCGGCGTCAGCATCGACGAGGAGATGGCGAACCTCGTCGCCTGGCAGAGCGCCTACGCCGCCTCGGCCCGCGTCGTCAGCGTGGCATCCGAGATGCTCGACATCCTGATCAACCTGCGCTGAGGGACGGGACAATGACCCGCGTCGCCACGCTTTCGGCCCAGAACCTGTCACTCGCCCTGCTGCAGCAGACCAAGAGCCGCATCATGGATGCGCAGGTTCAGATCTCCACGGGCAAGAAGGCCGAGCGTTACATGGGCGTCGCGGCCGATTCCGCACGCCTCGTCAGCCTGAAGGCGGACCATGCCCGCGTGACCCAGTTCATGGCGGGCAACCGGGTCACCGAGATGCGCCTGCAGAGAATGGAGACCAGCGTCGCCGGAATGATGGACGTGGCCAGCAACCTGCGCACGCTCCTCGTCAGCGCCACCCAGGCCGGCAATGCCGGCGTGCTCGCCCTGCCCGAGGCGGCCGGCGCCATGCTCAGCCAGGTCGGCAACTATCTGAACATCCAGCTCGACGGCCGCCATCTCTTCGCCGGCGACCGGACGGACACGCCGCCGGTCGACTTCTCGACCCTGCCGACCGACGGCGTCTTCGCCGGGGACGCGGCGGACCTCTACTATCGCGGCGACGATGCGCGGGCGAGCGTGCGCACCGGCGAGAGCTCGACCCTGACCTATGGGGTGACGGCCGCCGATCCGGCGTTCGACCGTCTGGTCAAGGCGCTGCAGATCGTCGCCACGGTCGACACCAGCGACCCTGCGGCCGCCCGCGACCGGCTCGAAGAGGCACTCGAACTGGCCATCGGCTCGATCTCGGCGATCTCCGACGTGCGCAGCCGCATCGGCAGCGCCCTCTCCACCATCGAACTCGCGAACACGCAGCACGACGAGTTCCTCCTCTACGCGGAAGGCGCGATCGGCGACCTCGAGAACGTCGACGTGACCGAGGCGATCACGCGCCTCAGCGGCCATCAGGCGACGATCGAGGCGTCCTACGCCTCGCTGGCCCGCCTGCAGAGCGTCTCGCTCGTCGACTATCTCCGTTAACCGCTCCTTCGCCATTCGAAGCGCATCATCGGGACAAATAGGCATGCAGGTCATGACCGCGATATCGCACCACGCCGCCCCGCCGCCCGCCGCCCCCGTGACGACCGAGGCAGCCCACATCCAGACTCCCTTCGGGCCCATCTCGCCCGAGGCGGTCAGCGTCCTGCATTTCGCGGGGGGGATACTCGGCTTTCCCGGCCTGACCGACTTCGCGCTCGCCCCGGTGCCGGATCCCCGGCTCGAACGCTTCATGGTCCTGCAGTCGCTGGAGGATCCGGCCGTATCGTTCATCGTCCTGCCGATGGCCGAGGACGGGCCGATCGCGGCGGCAGACCGCGCGGAGGCCTGCGCGATGCTGGGGTCCGCACAGAGCGACACGGCCTTCCTGCTGGTCGTGACGGTCCGCAGCGACGCCCGCGGCCGGGCGATGACGGTCAATTTGCGTGCGCCGATCGCCGTGGATGCGAGCCACCGCCGGGCGCGCCAGTGCGTGCTGTCGAACAACGCCTATTCCGTGCGCCATCCGCTCTGAGGCCGACGGATAGCAACCCCCGTCAGGGGCGCGGCGAGCCGTCGTCGGCGCGCCGCCCCCGCGGCGGAGGCCCCTCGTCGATCACGCGATAATCCGCGTCGACCACGCCGGGGCCCTCGGAATCCGCACCGCCCCGCGATCGGCCGCGCGCGCCCCGGGAACTCCGCCGCATGGTGCCGTCCGCGGGCCGTCCCAGCGCCGACGCGATCGCGAAACCCACCCCGGCCACCACCGCCACGCCGACCAGGAACATCGCGACGACCAGCGCGAATCCCGCCACGAGGAAGAAGGCCGCGAGGCCGAAGGCGCCGAGCAAGGCCAGCACGACCAGCCGGGCGCCGCCGGCGAGCAGTCCCACCCTCTTCGGTCGATGTCTGCGTTCGTCCATGGCCGGGATATGGTGGCGCGATCGCGACGCTGCGAGCGTCAGCCGGCCGGACGGCCCAGCCATCGGGCGATCCGCCGGGCGGCCTCGGCCATGTCCTCGGTCGCGCCGGCGAAGGAGAAGCGCATGAAGCGGTTGCCCCGGCCGGCGTCGAAATCGATGCCCGGCGTGGCCGCGACCCCCGTCTCCGCCAGCAGCCGGGCGCAGAACGCGCGGCTGTCGTCGGTCAGGCTGCCGATATCGGCGTAGAGGTAGAACGCCCCGTCGGGCGGTGCGAAGGTCTCGATGCCGGCACGGGGCAACGCCTCCAGCAGGAGGGCGCGGTTGCGGGCATAGCGTGCGACGTTCGCATCCAGTTCCGCGGTACAGTCGAAGGCGGCGAGCGCGCCCACCTGGGAGAGGCTGGGCGGGGCAATGAAGAGGTTCTGGGCCAGGCGTTCCACCGGCCCGACCATCGCCTCCGGCAGGACCATCCAGCCGACGCGCCAGCCGGTCATCGAAAAGTACTTCGAGAAGCTGTTGATCACGATCGCCTGATCGGTCGAGGCCAGCGCCGTCGCCGCCGGCTCGCCGTAGACGATGCCGTGATAGATCTCGTCCGAGACGAGCCGGATACCGCGTTCGTCGCAATAGCCGGCGAGCGCCGCCAGTTCGGCCGCGCCGAGCATCGATCCGGTCGGATTGGAGGGGCTGGCGACGACCAGCCCCGCGATATCGCCCTGCACCCGGTCGAGTACGGCCGGCGTCGCCTGGAAGCGCGTATCGGCCCCGACCGGAACGTTTACGATTTCGACGCCCAGGGCGCCCAGGATGTTGCGGTAGCAGGGATAGCTGGGGTCGGTCAGCACCACCCGGTCGCCCGGGTCGAAGGCGGCCAGGAAGGACAGCAGGAAGGCGGCCGACGAGCCCGTCGTCACGGCGACCCGCTCCCACGGCACGGCGACCCCGTAGGTATCGGCATAGTGGCGCGCGATGCGCCGCCGCAGCGCGAGGTCGCCCATTGCCTCCGTATAGCCGAGCGGCCCTTGGTCGAGAGCATGCTTCAGCGCATCGACCGCGCCGCGCGGCGCACCGCTGCTCGGCTGACCGACCTCCATGTGCAGGACGTCGCCGCCCTGGGCGACGCGGGCGTTCGCCGCCCGCATCACCTCCATCACGATGAACGGGTCGACGCCGCTGCGCCGCGAGAGTTTCGCCGCCACGGCGCTAGCGCCTCACACGGGTGTCGAGGCCATGGCCACGCGGATCGGCGGCCACGGTGCACGTCTCAGGCCGTCGCGGAATACCGCCCGGGCAGGACACGGCGTTGACGAGCGACGGCGCGGGCAGGCGCTCGACCGTATGACCGCGTTGCGCCAGCGGGACACCGATCGTTTCCTGGGCCGCCGGCTCGACAAAGGCGACGTCCGGCGCGCCGCGATGCTCCGCCCTTGGTGCCGCCAGGACCGTCCACAGAGGCTGATCGCCGGCCAGGACCCGCGCCGCCGCTTCGGTTACGGCCGTCGCCGCACCGGGGCCCGAGCCGGCGCCGACGAAGAACAGGACGTTGGTGTTCGGGTTCATGGCCAGGATCGGCGACAGCGGCTCGTCGTCGACCGCGGCGTCCGCGCGGACAGCCGGGATGACGCCGGTATCGCCGGCGATGCGGCCCGCGCCGAAAGGACGGCCCATGGTCAGTCCGCAGGCGACCCCGCCACCCTGCGCGTCCACGACGACGAAGGAGGTACCGGCCGGACTTGCCCGCCGGTCCGCTGCCGCCCGGGCTAGGTCTGCCGCAGGCGGCACATGCCGCCCGGCATCGTAGTCCGCCATCAGCGCACTCGCCTGACGTTCGCCGGCCCACCCCGACACGTCGACCGAGCCGGCGGCCGCGGCGAAGGCTCCGCGCGCACGCGCCGCCGCCTCGGCGACCAGATGCGGACGCTCGGCTTCCGGCCGGCTGGAGAACCGGCGGGCGGCCAGAGCCTCCCACAGCAGGACCTGATAAGGCCCCTGCGTTTCGAACCACGGGGCGAAGGCTATCCGGGTCGAACCGAGGCGACGCAGGATCGGTTCGTCGACGCGGGGCACGAATCCGGCCAGTTCCGGCCTGCCGAGCTGGCCGCCGAAGCGGGCGATGCCCGACAGGAGGCGGTCGGCGAGCGGCCCCTCGTGCAGGACGGCCGCCCCTTCCGTCCGGATGGCCTGCAGCGTCGACGCGAGGTCCGCCTGCACCAGAAGCGCGCCTTCGGAGAGGACGGCGCCGCCCGGCGCGAACAGGCCGGCCATCTCACCACCCGCCAGCATGCGCGGGTCGGCCTCGGCCAGATCGGTGGCGAAGGCCCGTGAGACCCGGTGGCCGAACCGCGCCAGCGTCTCGGCGGGCGCCACCAGCTGCCCCCAGCGCTGCCGGCCGTGCAGTCCATGCAGGACGGCCATCGCGCGCGGACCGCCCGGCGGCGCGACCTCCGGCCCGCCCGTGGCGGAGGGCGGCTGCTTGAAGTTGATGGCACGCACCGTCGGGTCGCGGCGGTCCCAGGAGATGCAGGCGCCGCCCGCCCCCAGTCCGGCCTGCGACGGCCGGGTGACCGCGAGGGCGAAATAGAGGGCGACCGCCGCGTCGGCAGCACTGCCGCCGTCGGCCAGGACCTCACGGGCGACCTGGGCGGCACGCGGTTCGTCCGCCGCGGCACCCCCGAACGCGACGGCCTGGGCACCCTCGCCGCCGCCGCCGGTACCGCACGCGGCGAGGAGCAGGGCGAGACCGGCAAGGCCGCATTGACGGGCCCCGACGCAAAACCTACCTAGCGGGGACACCGACCGTGCGGCATGTACCGACGGGAAGGGGCTCTTGTTCAAACGGATCCATTCTCTGGTGGCGGCCGCCGGGATAGCGGCCCTGATGTTCGCCTCGGGCGGAGCGGCGCAGGCCCAGAAATCGTTCTCCCTGGTCCGCGATGCCGAGATCGAGGGTATCATCCGCACCTATTCGACTCCAATCTTCGAAGCGGCGGGTCTGGCTCCGGGCGATGTGAGCATCTACCTCGTCAACGATCCGTCGCTCAACGCCTTCGTCGCCGGCGGGCTAAACCTTTTCCTCCATACGGGCCTGATCCAGCGCACGGCCGAGCCCGGCCAGCTGATCGGCGTGATCGCGCACGAGACCGGCCACATCGCGGCCGGTCACCTCATCCGGCTGCGGGACGAGATGGAGTCGCTTACCATCCAGTCCGTGCTCGCCACCGTACTGGGCGCGGCTGCCGCCGTGGCGAGCGGCGACGGCGGAGTCGGCGCGGCGATCGCCGCCGGCGGCTCGAGTATGGCGATGCGCAATTTCATGCAGTACAGCCGCGCGCAGGAGTCGGAGGCGGACCAGGCGGCGCTCCGCTATCTCGACCGGGCGCGATGGTCCTCGCGCGGGATGGTCGATTTCCTCGGCATCCTGGAGGACCAGGAACTGCTCTCGGCGACGATGCAGGACCCGTACCTCCGCACGCACCCGATAACCCGCGAACGCGTCGCCACGGCGCGCGAACATCTGGCGCACTCGCCGCATGCGGACGCGAAATTCCCAGATATTTTCTACACTTACCACTCGCGTATGATCGGCAAACTGGACGGGTTCCTGCAGGCGCCGCGCACGACGCTGAACAAATATCGCGAGGACGACCGCTCGGTACAGGCACGCTACGCCCGAACGATCGCCTACTTCCGCAGCGCGGATCTCCGCCGGGCCCTGCCTGCGATCGACGCACTGATCGCCGAGAGCCCGAACGACCCCTATTTCCACGAACTGCGCGGCCAGATGCTGTTCGAAAACGGTCGCGGGCTCGAGGCCCTGCCCTCCTACGAGCGGGCCGTGGAACTGCAGCCGCGCGCGGCCCCGCTTCGCCAGGAACTGGCACGGGTCATCATCGATACCGGAAAAACCGACCGCCTGCCCGAAGCCGAGCGGCATCTGAACGAAGTGGTCCGGATCGAGCCGCGCAACGCCACCGCCTGGCGCCTCCTCGGCATCGCCTACGGGCGCAACGACAACATCCCGCATGCCTCGCTGGCGCTGGCCGAGGCGGCGCTGTTGCGCGGCGCGCGCGACGAAGCCCGCTTCCAGGCGGAACGCGCCCGGCGTACCCTTCCCGAGGGGTCGCCGCAGTGGCTCCGCGCCGACGACCTGAAACGCGAGGCCGAGCGGCGTCGCGACCGATAATCCGCCTGATCGAGGAGCATGCACATGCGCGTCGTCTCCGCCGCCGCGTTCCTGGCCGGCGCCGTCCTGGCGCTCGGCGGCGCCGTCGGCGCCGGCTGGCTGACGGACCGGTCGGCATCCGAGGAGCCGCGTCTGACCGCGGCCGAAGTGCAGACCATCGTGCGGACCTATCTGGAGGACCGGCCGGAGGCGGTCATCGATGCGATCCGCGCCTATCAGGCGCGGCAGGAGAAGCGCGAGGCCGACGAGCGCGGCCGCGCCGTCAGCCTGCTGTGGGACAGCATCGCGCACGCGCCGGGCGACCCCGTCCTGGGCAATCCCGACGGCGACGTCACGCTGGTGGAGTTCTTCGACTATCGCTGCGGCTACTGCAAGCGCGTGCTGCCGGACATGCTGGGGCTCGTCGCGGCCGACCCGAAGCTGCGGATCGTAATGAAGGAGTTTCCCATCCTGGGCCCCGACTCGGTGCTGGCCGCACGCGCCGCCCTGGCGGCGGACAGGCAGGGCCGGTACGCCGAGGTCCACGAGATCCTGATGGCGGCGCCGGGCCGCCTGGACGAGGAGCGCGTCTTCGCGCTGATCGAAGCGGCGGGCCTGGACATGGAGCGGCTGCGCGCCGACATGGGCCATCCCGAGATCGAGACGGCGCTGCGCCGGAACATGGAACTGGCCGAGGCGCTGGGCATCCAGGGCACCCCGGCCTTCGTCACGCGCGAGGAGATCGTGCCGGGCGCGGTCGGCGGGCCGGCGTTACGCGAGATGATCGAGCGGGCCCGGGCCGGCGCGAGTTGAAGCCGCCCAGGCCCCGCCGGTGAGGCCGCGACGCCGAAACGTTGACTCCCGCGCGGGCGTCGGCCAAAGGTGCACGCGATGCGATCCGGACGGAAAGAGTTGACCGACTGATGACCCTGGGTCTCCACGAAAGCCGCCTGCGGCAGAGCAGACGGCGCCGTCTGGCCGTCATCAAGTGGGTCTTAATGCTCGCGGTCTTCGCGGTCCTGGGCTTCTGGGCCTACAGGACCGGGGCCTTCCTCGCCGAACGGGAGGTGCGCGAACTCTCCTCTGAGATCGACCGCCTGACGGCCGCCGTGGTGGTGGGGCGCAACGCGCGCTAAGCGCTCGCCGCCGGCATCGAGGCCGCGCGCGAACGCGAGGCCCAGTGGGAAAACCGCTACCGTCAGGACGTCCCGACGGGAACCGCACGGAAGATATTCGGCCTCGTCCAGCAGCGCCTGGGCGACGGCGTGGCACCGGACCGCCTCGCCTTCGTCATCGGAGCGATCGATCCGAAGGACAATTGCCGCGGACGGCCGGAAACGCGGCGTTTCATCCTGCCCACGCCGGCCGCCAGCGGCGGCAACGACACGGTCGCCTTCGCCGACGGCAGCATCCGCATCACCGGCCGCGGCGAATCGGTAATGGGCGCCGGCGGCGCGCCGCAGGGCTGGTTCGACCCCGCCAAGCCCGTCACGATCCGCTTCGTGCAGTTGGGCGGCCGCACTTCGGAGACGGCCGGCGTATTGCCGTTGACCCACTCCGTCGTGCAGAACAAGCGGGAGTACCGCTTCACCATCGCGGCGGGCGAACCGCGCGGCTTCGTCTTCGTCACCGCGGACGAGTGCGCTTTCCCCTGAGGCCGGGCGCCCGCCGGCGGGGAAAGGCTGTGGGGAGAAGCGGCGGGGATCAGGCCTGCACTGCCGCCGGTCGGGGCGCCGTGAGGCCGCGACGCACATCGGCGAACCAGTCGCGCTCTGCCTCGAGCCGGCGCAGTTCGAGTTCCATCCAGCCGGGGACGTAGGGCCAGTCGCACGCGCAGCGCCGGATCGCCTCGCGCAGGTGCGCGATCTCGCGCGCGTAGCCGGCGCCGATTCCGTCGAGCTGCCCTGCCTGTTCCTCGGCCGAGAGCAGGTCGAGGAAGCAGACCTTCAGTGCGACCGCGTTCGGGTCGAGCTGGCCGGCGGATCCCGCCATCGGCCGCAGGAGAAGCTCGTGCAGCAGCGTCTCGCCCGATTCGGCGATGGCATAGCGGGTCGTGTCCCAGCCGCGACCGGCCCCCTCGGTCCGGATCAGGCCGTGCCGCCGCAGTTCGTCCAGGTTGACCGCGATCACGTCGGAGGTGGGCTGCCAGGCCCGGCCGACGATATGCTTTACGAGCGAGACGATCTCCGTCCCGAGGGCGGGTGCCCTGGAGACCACGCCGAGAATCGCGAGTTGCGTCGCGCCCTTGGCGTCGAGTGTTCCCTGACCGCCGGCGATCATGCCGTCCTCCGTGAACCGACGCCGCTCCGGCGAGTGTCGCCGGATGTGCGGGCGCCGCGGCGAATATGGCGCGGCGGACCGGCCGTTGGAAGTGCGGCGACCGTTCGTGGCCGGGCGAGGTCCGTTCAGCCCAGGCGCGAGAACACCGGCCCGGCGGACGCGGCCACCATTCCGGCGCCCGAGACGGCCAGCAGGCCGAGTACGATCCGGCGGAACGTCGCCTCGGCGATCCCGATATAGAGACGCGTTCCCAGCCAGACCGGGATCACCATCGCCAGGGCGACCACGCCGAACAGCGGCAGGATCTCGACGGTCACGAGACCGGTTGCGACATAGGCGGCGAAGGTGAGTGTCAGCACGGCGAGGTTGAAGCTCTGAATCGCCGCGCGCTGCACCTCCTTGGGATAGCCGCGCAGGGTGATCCACAGCGTGGGAACCGGCCCGCTGAAACCGCCGATCCCCCCCATCACGCCACCGGCGACCCCGATCAGCCCGTCGGCTGCCCGCCCGCCGGCACGCACCGTCGGCAGGCGGGCGCTCGCCAGCATCGCCGGGCACCAGAGCATCAGGAAGAGACCCAGCAGGAACTTGAAGATCTGCGGATCGAGCAGCGGCAGTACCAGCACGCCGAGCGGAATGCCGAGGATGCCGCCCGCCACGAACGGCAGGACGATGTGCCGGTCGAAGCCGCGGCGGATCGCAGGCGCGGCGATGACCTGACCGGCCGCAGCACCGAAAACCGTGAGGACGGCCGCCACCGCCGGTTCCAGCACCCACGCCCAGACCGACATGGCGACCAGGGCGAAGGCGAATCCCGACAGGCCCTGGACGAAGCCGGCGACCACGGCGCCGACCAGGACGAAGATCAGCAGGTCCATGGGCGGGCGCCACGTGAAAGCCCGCGGCCGCCACGGCCGGACGAGCCGGCACGCCGGGGGCGGCCTATGCCTCGACCAGACCCCGGAATCGCGGATCCGCGATCAGCTTGCCGATCAGGTTCTGGACAGTGGGGAGGAAGGCCTCGGCGGTCTGCTTGCATCCCGTCTCCGCCATATAGCCGCTCCGGAACGAGTAGCTCTCGCTGGTCACCATCGACCTGCCATTGGAGGAATACAAGCGCAGCGTCACCTCCCAGAGGCCGCCCGTGATGCCGCGGGTGGATGAGAAGCTCAAGTGCTCGATCGCTCCGGTGAGCGTGACGCGCGGCGACACCCCCTCGTACATGCCTGCGACCTTCAGTTCGTCCGCGAGTGCCTTCTGAATGTAGGCCTCGAAGCTCAGACCGTCCGGCAGGCCGATCGGTCCAACGAGACGGCAGGCGGGGTCGAACTTGGGTGGGCCGGCAAAGGGCCCGACCGCCACGCCGCCGACACCCAGCGTCTTCAGTGCGACGTTGTTGTCGGCGGAGATGGTGTAGCGCTGGGGCGTGTAGGTGGAGCAGGCGCCGAGAAACAGCAGCAGGGCAATAGCGAGGACCTTCGCCATCGAGGGGGCATCCATGTCGCACGCGGCAGCAGCACGCGCAGGTTGAGTGGTCGCGGCGTCGCGAATACGCCGCAGCAACGTCCGGAAATGCATATACGAGGGGGACTGCACACCACTCCAAACCATCCGTACCTGACGGACATCGGCCGGAAGCGGCGGCGGCGGGCGGGGAGCCGTCGCGCCACGAGACCGATCTTGGACAATTACACCTGTTCCGTGCAAGCAGGAAAAGAATGCTCGCCCTCTGCCGCGCGATTTTTTCGCGCCGAGCCATATTGCCGCCACGATCGGACTGTCTTATCCGGTCGTGGAAGCGGGGCGCGGACGATACCGTCGAACCTCGTGCGCTCCTCCTTCGGGAGGGACCCGCTCCAGTGACGGCCGGCGTTCCCCCCCCAACGCCGGCCGTCATGCTGTCCGGATCCCCTCTCGCATTGCCGCCCGTGCCCCGGCCGGGCAGGATCGCGCCTCCAGCGCAACGAGCGGAGAGCGGGCATGACGGCCAGGGGTCGGATGACGGGCAAGGTCGCGATCGTGACGGGTGCGGCGCCGCGCGGCGAGGGCGTCGGCAACGGCAAGGCCGCGGCCATCCTGTTCGCCCGGGAGGGCGCCAAGGTCGTCCTGGTCAACCGCAGCGCCGAGCGCGCGCAGAAGCTCGCCGACGAGATCGCAGCGGACGGCGGCGAGGCCGCGGTGTTCGCCGGCGACCTCTCCGAGACGGGTGTGGCCGACCGCATGGCGACGTTCGCGACGGAGCGGTTCGGCGGCGTCGACGTGCTGCACAACAATCTGGGCATCGGCGGGCCGGGCACGGCGGAGACGACGACGCTGGAGGCCTGGAACCAGATGTTCCAGGTAAACCTTACCAGCGCTCTCCTCTGCATCCGGGCCTGCCTGCCCGAGATGCGCAAGCGTGGCGGCGGCTCGATCATCAACGTGTCGTCCATCGCCGGCGCGGCCGGCCTGATGCGCGAAACGGGAGCCGTCGCCTACACGACGACGAAGGCCGGCCTGCACGGCCTGACGCTGTCCGTCGCGGCCGACTATGCCCGCGAGGGCATCCGCTGCAACTGCATCATCGTCGGCACCGTCTACACGCCGATGGTCGGCCATTACGACGACGCCGCGCGCGAGCGTCGGCGCCTCGGCGTACCGCTGCAGACCGAGGGGACGGGGTGGGACATCGGCTGGGCCGCCGTCTACCTGGCCAGCGACGAGTCGCGCTGGGTGACCGGGGCGCTCCTGCCGGTCGACGGCGGTTTCCTCGCGCTGCGCGACTGGCCGCGCTGATCGTCGGCCCGGGCACCCAGGGCCGGGGCCGTCAGTCCGCAGCCGGGGAATCCGCGACCAGGCGGGTGAATCGCACGGCGCGCTGCCCCTTGCGAGCCCGGTGATTGGGCATCAGCAGGATGCAGTCGTCGTAGGGCGTGCGGATCTCGCGTCCGCCGTCGACGGCGACGAGAGCCCCCGCCTTCGGGAAATGTTCGAATCCGACGAAATCCGCGGCGAAGCGGAAATCGCCGGTCTCGGCCGTTATGCCGTCGGTCACGTCCATCATCCGCTGGCGCGGCGGCTGCTTCACCGTCAGATGCCGCCGGGCGAAGTCCGCGTCGATCACGTCGAGCGCCCTCAGGAAGTAGAGGGCCGTGTCCAGCGCCACGTCGCCGGCGCTCTTCGCCCAGTGCTGGCCGCACTCCACCAGGAGCGCGGAACGTCCGTTCGCCGGATCGTTGAAGGGGGCGTACTCGATGATCCGCCGACCCGGCGCGAAGACCGGGCCGCAGGCGATCGCCGCGGGATAGCCGACGCGTCGCGCCAGATCCCTCTCCTTCTGCAGCCCGAAACAGAGCGTCACCGGCTCGTGCCGGGTGCCCATGGAATGCAGGTCGAGCAGATAGTCCACCTCGTGGAACAACGGACGCAGCGTGCGGGCGCGGCGCAGTTCGACCGAATCGCGCGGGCCGTCGAGCTGGTCCTCCGTCCAGACCCGGTTGATGTCCTCATCGACGAAGCGCGAGGCGTTCGGATCGGCCGGGTTCCAGCGGGCATGCGCCTCTGGGTTGACGAAAGCGAGGGTCAGCCGGCCCTGCGGCGGACGGATCTGGTGCCTGAACAGGAAGTCGACCGCGATCGCGCCGCAGATCTCGTTGCCGTGGGTCAGAGCGCAGACCATCACATGCGGTCCCGGTCGGCCCGAATCGAACGTGTGGACATAATCGATGCCGGTATTGCCGCCCCGATAGGGCGCGATGTCGGGTGCGGTGATTTCGATCGGATAGCGGCTGGCGGTCTGGTCGGCCAAGGCGTGTCCTCCGGAGCGAAACGGCGAGCGGAGGCGATTCCGCGCGCGCCGGCAGCCGGCCGTCAATATCGACGTGCCGGTACGGGGCCGCCGCGTTGAACGCCCGCCGCCCTGTGATAGGTTCGCGGCCCGATCCGACCCGCAAGCGCAGGGGCCGCCGACCTTGTCCGACGCCGATCTCCTCCCCGTTCTCCAGCGGATCGCCGATGCGCTGGAGCGGCTGGCCCCCACGCCGAAGCCGCCCGTCGACACCGCCGCGGCCGACGCCTTCGTCTGGCACCCGGACGGGCGGCTGGAGCCCGTCCCGCACGTCAGCCGGGTCGAAATCGGGCTGCTGCGCGGCGTCGACCATGTGCGCGAGACGCTGCTGGCCAACACGGAGCGGGTCGCCCGCGGCCTGCCCGCCAACAACGCCCTGCTCTGGGGCGCGCGCGGCATGGGCAAGAGTTCGCTGGTGAAGGCGGTCCACGCCGAGGTGAACCGGGAGAGCCCGGGTGCCCTCGGCCTGGTGGAGATCCACCGCGAGGATCTGGTCACCCTGCCCGACCTGCTGCACATCCTGCGCGATACGCACCGCCGCTGGGTCCTCTTCTGCGACGACCTGTCGTTCGACGGCGGCGACGCCAGCTACAAGTCGCTCAAGGCGGTGCTGGAGGGCGGCCTCGAGGGGCGCCCGGCCAACGTCGTCTTCTATGCGACCTCGAACCGCCGCCATCTGATGCCGCGCGACATGATCGAGAACGAGCGCGCCACCGCGATCAATCCGGGCGAGGCGGTGGAGGAGAAGGTTTCCCTCTCAGACCGGTTCGGACTGTGGCTCGGATTCCACACCTGTGACCACGACACCTATCTCGCCATGGTCGCCGGCTACTGCGCGCGCTACGGACTGGCGCTGCCGGAAGACGAGCTCCGCCGCGAGGCGAACGAGTGGTCGATGACCCGCGGCGGCCGTTCCGGCCGCGTCGCGTGGCAGTTCGTGCAGGACCTCGCCGGACGGCTCGGCAAGCCGCTCGAATAGTCCGGAGCGTGGCCGTCCCGCCTTCATTCGGAGCGCGGGCGTCCCGCCCGCCCTTCATTCGGAACGCAGGCGTCCCGCCCGCCCTTCATTCGGAACGCAG
>JBKBLL010000049.1:0-18049 GCA_046296375.1 Alphaproteobacteria bacterium
CCCCTGGCAACGGTCGCCAATGCCGTCTACGCCGCCCTCGGGCACCGCTTCTACAGCCTGCCCATGTCGCCGCCGAAGGTCCTGGCCGAACTGGAGCCCATGGCACAGGCGGCCGAATAGCAGCGGCGGGGCCGGCCGCACCGGGCGGCCGCCCCGCCAACTGCCCCGGCATCGCCTCAAGGCATCCTTATGCCCTCCTCCTGTCATCCGGGACGGCGGGGGCCCCGTAGGTCTTCCGAGACCGTACGCCCAGGATGCCCATGACCATCCACCTCTCCGCCTATGCGGCCGCGGCCACGACCTTCTTCGCACTCGACATGCTCTGGCTGGGCGTCGTGGCCCGCGGCTTCTATCGGCGCCAACTCGGCGCGTTGCTGCGTGACCGGCCGGGGTACGCGGCTGCGGCAGGATATGGCGCCCTGCTCGGGCTGCTCTGCTACGGGACCTACGACGTGACCAACCTGGCCACGCTGCGGGGCTGGCCGTTCGCGGTCACCATAGTCGACATCGCATGGGGATCCGTACTGACCGGCACGGCGGCGACCATGGCCTTCCTGGTCGCAACTGGTGTGGGGTAGCCGCGCCGTCTCGTGGAGGCGCCCGGATGGCGGTCAGTGCTGGCGCGCGCGGATCAGCAGGCCGACGATGTGCGTCTCGCCGAGAGACTTGCAGGCCTCCAGGCGATGGAGCCCTTCGATCAGGACGAACCGGTCGCCGTCGGCCCGCACGAGGACCGGCGACAACTGCCCGACCTCGAGCATGCTCTCGGCGATGCGTTCCGCCTTAGCGGCGTCGAAGCCCGCGCGCAGCTTCAGCGGCACGTAGATGTCCGCGATCGGGAAAGTGCGGTCCTTCATCATGGGTGGACGGCTCACTGCGCGACGATGACGGCGCCAGGGTCGCATGCGCGGGCGCCGTCTGTCATCCGCGTGGCACCGGACGGCAGGAACGAATTGCGGAACCGCGCCCGATCGGCCAAGTTAGTCGCCGGGGAGACGACGAGACGACGCGAAAGGCGGCGGTACAGCATGACGCCATCGAGAGACGGTGCCCTGTCAACGACAACGCGCCGCCCATGAACGCGGGCAAGCCGCGGCAGGTTCTGTCGCTGTTCGATGCCGTCGCCATAATCGTCGGCCTCGTCATCGGCGCCGGGATATTCCGGTTGCCGAGCCTCGTCGCGATGCAGATCGACAGCGGGTGGATCATCATCGGCGTATGGGTCCTGGGCGGGTTGATCTCGCTCATCGGCGCCCTCTGCTTCGCCGAACTGGCCACCGCCTATCCGCATCCCGGGGGCGAATATCACTATCTGACGCGCGCCTTCGGGAGGGATTGCGGCTTCATGTTCGCCTGGGCGCGCATGAGCGTGGTCCAGACCGGCAGCATAGCGCTTTTCGCCTACATATTCGGCGACTACGCCTCGGAATTGTTGCCGCTCGGTCCGCACAGTTCGGCGATATGGGCGGCGGGGGCGGTCGTCTGCCTCACTGCCCTCAACATCGCCGGCGTGCGCCAGACCAAGACCGTACAGAACCTGCTGTTCGCCGCGACACTGCTGGGCCTCAGCTGCATCGTCGTCGCCGGCCTGCTGCTGTTGTCGCCGGCGGGTCCGAGTGCTGCTCCGGACCTCGGTAGCGGCGGCGGGAGCAGCGGCGGAATTACCGGAGCGGCTTTCGGACTGGCCATGGTCTTCGTGCTGCTGACCTATGGCGGCTGGAACGAGGCGGCCTACATCTCGGCCGAAGTCCGCGACGGCCGGCGGAACATGGTTCGTGCCCTCCTCATCGGCATCGGCTTGATCACGCTGGTCTATGTCGCCGTGAACTTCGTCTACGTCCAGGTCCTGGGCCCGGCCGGCATGGCGAGTTCCAGCGCGGTCGCGCGGAACGTCATGGACGCGGCCTTCGGGCCGGCAGGGTCGGTGTTCATCACGGTGCTGATCATGCTCGTGGTGCTGACCTCCCTCAACGTGACGATTTTCACCGGCGCGCGGACCAATTTCGCGCTCGGCCGCGACTTCCCGCTGTTCGGCTTCCTCGCGCAATGGAGCGAGAAGGGCAGTGCGCCGGTGCGCGCCCTGCTGTTCCAGGCGGCGATCGCCCTGGCGCTCGTGCTGCTGGGGGCGATGCGGCGGGACGGCTTCGAGACGATGGTGGAGTATCTGTCGCCCGTCTTCTGGCTCTTCTTCCTCCTGACCGGGCTCGCGCTCTTCGTGCTGCGCCGACGCGATCCGGGCCGCGAGCGTCCTTTCCGCGTTCCGCTCTATCCGGTCACGCCGGCTTTGTTCTGCGTCACTTGCGCCTATCTCCTCTATTCCAGCCTTAACTACACCGGCACCGGCGCCTTCGTCGGCGTTGCGGTGCTTCTGCTCGGCCTGCCGCTCCTGTTCGCCGCCCGCCGTTCGCCGGCGCCGGCGAGCCTTGGTTCGGACTAGGCCTCCGTCGCGAGAAAGGATCCGCGAGACCGATGACCCAGTTTCACCGCTCCGCCGCCACGTTGCCGACCCTCTTCCTGGCGCCGCTCGTCGCCCTGTCGCTCGGGACGGCGTCGGTCGCCGCGGCCCGCGACGTGCCCTACGTCCCGACCCCGCAGGAAGCCGTCACCAAGATGCTGCAGATGGCCGACGTCCAGCCGGACGATCTCGTCTACGATCTCGGTTCGGGCGACGGGCGAATCGTCATCACCGCCGTCCGCGATTTCGGCGTGAAGCGGGCCATCGGGATCGACATCGATCCCCAGCGCATCGACGAGAGCTACGAGAATGCCCGCAAGGCCGGCGTGACCGACCGGGTGGAGTTCAAGGAAGCGAACATCTTCGAGGAAGATTTCAGCGAGGCCGACGTCATCACGATGTATCTGCTGAGCACCGTGAACCTGCGCCTGCGGCCGCGCCTCCTCGACGAACTGCGACCGGGCACGCGCCTCGTGTCGCACCAGTTCACCATGGACGACTGGAAGCCGGACGCACAGGCGACCGCCGCGGGCCGCCCCCTCTATTTCTGGGTGGTTCCGGCCAAGGTCGAAGGCGGCTGGAAGGTCGACGGGCAGGAGGTGTCGATGGACCTGGAGCAGCGCTTCCAGGTGGTCACGGGGACGGTGACGGCCTTCGGCCAGCCGGCCGAGATCGAGAACGGCCGTCTCGAGGGCGAGAAGCTGACCTTCCAGGCGAAGGGTACGCGGGACGGCAAGCCGGTCACGCTCGCCTTCGACGGCCGGGTCTCCGGCGAGAACGCCATGGAAGGCACGCTGACCGTCGACGGCAGCGGTTCGGACGTGAAGGCCACGCGCGGACAGTAAGGCGAAGCGAACGCCCTGCGCCCCGGGAGGAGTCGCGCTCCGACCCGAGGTGCGGGGCCGCCGGCGCGAGCGTTGGTGAACGCTGCGGGATGACGGGCGGCACACGCTCGCCTACTCTGCGTCCCTGACGCCAGGGAGGACAGGGATGGAATCGGAGGGTACGGCCCCGGTCTGCACGATAGACGGCCCCAGGGCCACGATAAGGCTCGCCCGGCCGCGGCAGCACAACCGCATCGAGCCGGGCGACCTGATCGCGATCTACGATTTCCTCGCCACCGTGGAGGACGATCCTGCGGTCCGGGTTTTGGTACTCACCGGGACCGGCGGCAAGACGTTCAGTTCCGGCTTCCACCTGGGCGCGCTGTCCGAGCGCCAGAAGTCGGGCGAACCGCGAAGCGACGACGGCGACAATCTTTTCTCCACCGTCGTCGACCGGCTGGAGGCGTCGCGCGTCCCGACCATCGCCGCACTCAACGGCGGCGTCTATGGCGGGTCGACCGATATGGCGCTCGCCTGCGACTTCCGCATCGGCGTGAACGGCATGCGCATGTTCATGCCGGCGGCGCGTCTCGGGCTGCACTATTACGAGAGCGGACTGCGCCGCTATGCGACCCGCCTCGGCCTGTCGACGGCCAAGCGCCTATTCCTGACGGCCCAGCCCGTCGACGCGGCGGAACTCCTGCGCATGGGGTTCGTCGACGAGCTCGTCGAGCCCGAGGATCTCGCCGCGCGGGTGGACGCGCTCGCCGCCATTCTGGCGGCCAACGCACCGCTGGCGGTACAGGGCATGAAGCATGCGCTGAATGCGATCGCCGCCGGGACCGCCGATTCGTCGAAGATCGATTCGGCACGCCGATCGTGTGCGCAGTCGGAGGACATCAAGGAGGGCCTCGCCGCGTGGGCCGAAAAACGCGCGCCGGTGTTCCGCGGGCGGTAGCGGTGGCCGCGTTCAGCGGGCGGCATCGGCCCAGGCCTCCTCCTCCGCACGGATGCGCCACCACATCAGCGGTAGGTTGAGCAGGCTGAAGGCGAGCGCGATCGGCCACGCGCTGAAAATCAGCGGCACCAGGGCGATCTCGGCGGCCACGACCGCATAGTTGGGGTGGCGGAGGAAACGGTAAGGACCGTGCCGCAGCGGTTCTTCGCCGGGCACGACCAGGATGCGCGTCGTCCACCGGCGCCCCAGCGCCAGCATGACCCAGGCGCGAAACGCCAGAACCAGCACATAGAGCGCGAGGAACAGCGCATTCACGCCGGCACCGGCGGCGATCCAGGCCGCCATCGCAGCGAGCCAGCCGCCATGCACGGCGAAGAAGAGCGGATAGTGCCCTCCTGCCGCCTCGTGCCCCCCGCCCACGAGAATACGCGCGGTGTTGCGCCGCGCGATCATCAGTTCCGACACGCGTTGGAGGACCACGAAACCCAGAACGAGCCATGCCATCGCTCACCCCTCCAACAGCACGAATCCAGCGCTGAAGCCCGGGCCCAGGGCCGTCAGCAGGTGCCGGCCTGAGAGTCCACGGCGCAGCTTCTTCTCCAGCACGTGGAGCACGGTGACCGACGACATGTTGCCGTGGTCGCGCAGCACGGCGCGCTCTTCGGCGAGGGTCCCGGGCGCCAGAGTGAAGGCGCGTTCGAGCGCATCCACCACCTTGGTGCCGCCCGGATGGCAGACGTGGCCCGCAAGATCCTCGACCCGGAGCCCGGCACGCGCGAGGAAGGCATCGGCGACTGGCCGGAGATCCCGGTCGATCAGGGCGGGGATGTCACGCGAGAAGACGACGCCGAGACCCTCGTCGGCCACGTCCCAGCCCATCACGTCGAGCGAGGCAGGCCAGGTGTACTCGCCGCTCGCCCCGACAACGGGGCCCGCGCCGCTGCCACGCCGATCCTCGCCCCTACCGCTCCTGCGGGGGCGGCTGCCGCCGTTGCCGTCGATCAGCACGGCGGCCGCCCCGTCGCCGAAGAGGGCGGTGGCGATGACGTTGCTCTTCGACGCGTCGTCCGGGCGGAAGGTGAGCGTGCAGAGTTCTACCGCGAGGAAAAGTACCCGGCCTCCGGGAACTGTCCGGGCGAGGTCGGCGGCCCGCGCCAGCCCCAGTGCGCCGCCGGCACAGCCGAGACCGAAGATCGGCAGGCGGACGACGTCTCGCCGCAGGCCGAGCCGGTCGACCAGCCGGGCGTCGAGGCTGGGCGTCGCGATGCCGGTGGTGGAGACGGCCACGACGGCGTCGACGGCGGCCGCGGGGATGCCGGCGTCATGGAGGCACCGCTTCGCCGCATCTTCCAGAAGATCCAGGGCGTTCTCGACGAACAGGGCGGTACGCTCCGCCCAACCGTGCGATTCCGCGCACCACTCCAGCGGAACGCAGCTGTTTCGCGTGCGGATACCCGCGTTCACATAGGCGGGGCGGAATCGATCGAAGTCCGGTACCCGCGCCCGGAACAGCGCACCCGCCGTTGCAGCGACATCCTCCTGCTTCAGGAGATGGCGCGGCGCTGCGGTGGCGATCGCGGCGATGCGCGCCGACGGTCGAGGGACGGGCTTGCCATCGGGGACAAGGTCCACGATCTGTCGAGCGAGGGTCGTCATAGTACTCCGCCATAAAATGGGCTGCGACGGGATGGGTGATCACCACCGCCGGTTCTCGTGCTTCGCCGGCGACCGTTCGCGGCTGCCGATGACGCGCCGCGAAGTAGGTCGTGCGGGCGCGGCGTTGGCCGCCGCGGCCGCCGTGTTGCACTGGGCACCCGAGCAGGGGGCCGCCGCGACCCGGCCCCTACTGACCGTCAATCAAGCCGGCTATCTTCCACGGCATTCCAAGGTCGCCCTTCTGGCCGTGCCCGGTCCGTTGCGGGAAATATCCGTCGTATCCGAAACAAGTGGCGAGACGGTCGCCGCGTTCCCCGTCGGCCGCGCGAAACGCGACCCGGATACCGGCGTGGCGGTGGCGCCGGTCGATTTTTCGTCGGTACGCGCCCCCGGCCGGTACTGGCTGCAGGGCGGCGCGGTGCAGTCGCACGGCTTCGTCGTCGACGACGTCGCCTTCGACCTGACCTTCACGCAGATGCTGCGGACCTACTGGCTGCAACGCTGCGGCGTGGCCGTGCGGGACCCGATCAGCGGCATGGACCGCGCCCCCTGCCACCAGCGCGACGGCGTGGTCGTTCGTACCGACCGCTTCAACGCTGCCGGAACCCGTCTGGACGGGCGCGGCGGCTGGCACGATGCCGGCGATTTCGGCAAGTATGTCGCGACCACGACCACGACGATCGGCCGGCTTCTGTCCCTCTACGAAATGCATCCCGACCTCTTCGTGGACGGGCAGCTGGCCATCCCGGAAAGCGGCAACGGCGTTCCGGACCTGCTCGACGAGATGGCGTGGGGGCTCGAGTGGCTGATGCGGATGCAGCGGCCCGACGGCGCCGTCTACCGCAAGCTGTCGGGTGCCCAGTGGCCGGGCATGGTGATGCCCGAGGCGGACGGCCAGGAACGCTACGTCTACGGCGTCACCTCGCCCGAGACGGGGAAGTTCGCGGCCGTCATGGCGATGGCCGCACGCCTCTGGGGCGGGCGTGGCGACCGGTATCTGGCCGCCGCGCGGCGGGCCTGGGCCTGGCTCGAGACCGTGCCGCCGCCGCAGTTCGTCGATTGGGCCGAAGGCGACGACGGCGGGTCGGGCAAATATCTCTACGCGCCGCCCATCGACGACGAGGCGACGTTGACGCACGACCGGGACGATCGCATCTGGGCGGCGGCCGAGCTCTACCTGACCACGGGGGAGGCGCCGTTCGGCCGCGCCTTTGCCGCCCTCCTGCCGGCCACGCCGTTCACGCTGTTCGAATGGAAGGACCCGTCCGCCCTCGGCCTGACCAGCTACCTGTTTCCCGGCCGTCACACGGCACCCGCGGCGCAGGAGGACGTGCTGGGCCTCCGGGGGGAGGTGCGGACAAGGCTCCTGGCGCGGGCGGACCGGTTGTTGCATCGCGCGGCGGCGGCTCCCTGGGGGCTCGCGATCGAACGGCTCAAGTGGGGATCGAACAAGATGATCGCCGAAGAGGGCATCACACTCGCTCTGGCACATCGGCTGACCGGGCGGGCCGACTATCTGGCAGCCGCCGTCGGCCAGCTCGACTGGCTGCTCGGCCGAAACCCCTTCGAGCGCAGTTTCGTCACGGGCGTGGGCTCCGATCCCGTCCGGCACATTCACCACCGGGTAACGCAGGCCCAGGGGATATACGTACCGGGCTTCCTCGCGGGCGGACCGTTCCCGGGCGCCACCGACCCGGTAGCGCCCAAGGGGCGCGGCCTGCTCAGCTGGATCGACGACGACCGCTCCTATGCCACGAACGAGAACGCGATCGACTACAACGCATCGATGATCGGCCTGATCGGCCATTTGGTGACATCGCGGTGACGGGGTCCGGCGTATAGGGGCAGAGACGGCGCGGCCGGCGGCATCCGGCGGGAGGATGAGTTGAGATGTCGGGGCAGGTTTGGCGGACGGGACGGACATGAGCGAGCGTGGTGAGAGCGAGGGCGAGGCGGCGGTGACGCGGCCGCGGCGGCCGTGGCGGTTCGGTCGGCGTCTGCGGGCGTTTCGGACGTTTTTCCGGGCGCGGCTACGTGCCTATTTCTTCACCGGCATTCTGATCACGGCGCCGGCGGCGATCACCATCTGGCTCGCCTGGGAGGTGATCCGCTTTTTCGACCATCAGGTTCGGCGCCTGATTCCTGCCCGGTTCGACGTGACCGAACTGGCGCCCTTCCAGATTCCGGGCTTCGGCCTGCTGCTGTTCATCATCGCGATGATGCTGATCGGCGCCTTCACCGCCAACCTCGCCGGCCGCTACGTCGTGGCGCTCAGCGAGCGCATCCTGGCCTCGATGCCGGTGGTGCGCAGTGTCTACGGCGCCATGAAGCAGATCTTCGAGACCGTGCTGGCCCAGAAGTCCGAGGCGTTCCGCCAAGTGGTGCTGATCGAGTATCCCCGCCGCGGCATGTGGGCGCTGGGCTTCGTCAGCGGCGTCACCGAAGGCGAGATCCAGAACCTGACCGCCGACGAAGTGCTGAACGTGTTCCTGCCGACGACGCCGAACCCGACCTCCGGATATCTGCTGTTCGTACCGCGCCGCGACGTGATCGTGCTCGGCATGACGGTGGAGGAGGGGATCAAGATGGTCGTCTCCGGCGGCATCGTGACGCCTCCCGACCGCCGTCCGAAGTCGCTGCAGGCCGTCCCCGTCACGGGAAGCCGCGACACGCTGGAACGAGGCCTCGCCGACGAGGAAGCCGCCCGCGCCCGCCTGGAGGCGCCGGCACGCGGAAATCTCGGGCACGGATGAAATGGGGAGGGTGGTGATCCCACCGGGATTCGAACCCGGGTCGCCGCCGTGAAAGGGCGGTGTCCTAACCGCTAGACGATGGGACCAGCGCGGGGAACGAAATAGTCGGACGGGGCGGGAAAAGCAACCCGTCGCGTGGGGTCTGGCAGGGGTCGCGACGTTCCGTCCCCGGGTCAGGCGGGCACGGCCGCATCCGAGACGACGAACTGAACCGCACGGCCGCCGTTCCAGCCGTCGGCGCGCAGGCGGCCGGCGATGTGGAGCGGCGCGCCGCGCGCGGCGAGCAGCGCATCGCCCAAGGGCGTGCCGATGCAGCGGAAGGCGATCGCCTTCAGCGACCCCCCTGCCGCGTCGGCCAGGCGCAGGCGCACATGCCGGTCGCCGACCGGGTCGGCGCGGGCGACGCGGGCGGCGGCGAGCGCGAATCGCGGCTCCTCGTGGCCCGTCCCCCAGGGGCCGACCCGGTCGAGCAAATCGACGAGGTCCGGCGTCGCCCCCCGCGGCGTCACGATGCCGTCCAGGTCGAGCGCGCGTGCGGCCGGGACGGCACCCCGCTCGGCCGCGGCACGTTCGGTGAGAAAGGCGCGGAGTTCGTCGAGCCGTTCCGCCCGCACGGTGAAGCCGGCGGCCATCGCATGGCCGCCGCCCGCTTCCAGGAGGCCCGCCTGGCGCGCCGCCACGATCGCCGGGCCGAGGGCGAAGCCGGCGACGGAGCGGCCCGATCCCTTGCCGATGCCGTCCTCGAGTGCCACCACGCAGGCGGGGCGGCCCAGCCGTTCGACGAGGCGGGCCGCGACGATGCCGATGACGCCCGGGTGCCAGCCGGCTCCCGCGACGAGCGCGACGGCGCCCTGGGCCGGCCCGGCCACCAGGGCGAGCGCTTCTTCCAGAACCGCGGCCTCGACCGCCCGACGCTCGGTGTTGTAGGCCTCCAGGCGTTCCGCGAGATGTCGCGCCTCGGCCGGATCGTCCGTCGTGAGCAGCCTGGCGCCGAGATCGGCACGACCGACGCGGCCGCCGGCGTTGATCCGCGGCCCCAGAAAGAAGCCCAGTTGGTCGGCGTGCGGCAGGCCGGTCAGGCGGGCACAGTCGGCAAGTGCCGCCAGGCCCGGATTGCCGCGCGCCCGCATCACCTTCAGACCCTGGGTTACGAAGGCGCGGTTCAGTCCGATCAGGGGCGCCACGTCGCAGAGGGTGCCGAGCGCCACGAGGTCGAGCCAGCGCATCAGGTCGGGCGGGTCGATCCCGCGTTGGGCATACCAGCCGGAACGGCGCAGCGCGCGGTTGACCGCCACGGCCAAAAGGAAAGCGACGCCGACGGCGGCGAGATGGCCGAGGCCGCCGGTCTCGTCGAGTCGGTTGGGGTTGACCACGGCGACGGCCCGCGGCAGCGCCGGTTCGGCGAGGTGGTGATCGACGACCACCACCTCCAGGCCGGCGTCGGCGGCGGCGGACAGTGCCTCGAACGCGGTCGTTCCGCAGTCGAGGGCGACGACCAGCGCCACGCCGCCGTCTCGCAACCGCCGCATCGCGCCTGGGTTGGGGCCGTAGCCCTCCTCGATGCGGTCGGGGATGTAGATTCGCGTGGTCAGGCCCGCCGCCGCCAGGAAGCGGTGCATCAGCGCGACCGAGGCGGCGCCGTCCACGTCATAGTCGCCGAACAGCGCGACCGACTGGCCTCGTTCAACCGCCGCGGCGATCCGCCCCGCCGCGGCATCCATGTCGCGCAGGCGGGACGGGTCGGGCAGCAGGTCGCGCAGGCGTGGAGCCAGGAACTCCTCCGCGGCGTCCAGGGCGACATGCCGCGCCGCCATCACCCGCCCGACGATGTCCGGCGCACCGAGGCGCTGCGCCAGGGCGGCGGCGATGCGCTCGTCACAGGGTCGAGCGCGCCAGCGCCGGCCGGTCAGCGATCGTTCCACGCCGAGGAACGCCGGTCCGTCGGTATCGGACAGGAGCCCGGCCGCCGCTCCGGCGCGATCGGCCGTCGCGACGACGCCGGGATCGTCCATGCCGCTTCAGCGATCGACCGGATCGAAGCCGGTCTTGCGCGTGAAGTTGTGCTCGGCCTCGATCACCCGGACGGTGCCGCTCTTGGAGCGCATCACCATGGAATACGTGATGGCGCCGCCGGCGAACCGGCGTACCCCCTGCAGCATCGTACCGGTCGTCACGCCCGTCGCCGCGAACATGACGTCGCCGCTGGCCATGTCGAGCATGCTGTATTTACGGTCGAAGTCGGTGATACCCCAGCGCCGAGCGCGGGCGCGCTCGTCGTCGTTGCGGAACAACAGCCGGGCCTGCATCTGGCCGCCGATGCAGCGCAGCGCCGCCGCCGCCAGCACGCCTTCGGGCGCGCCGCCGCTTCCGATATAGATGTCGACCCCGCTGCCGGGCCGCGCCGTTGCGATGATGCCCGAGACGTCGCCGTCGTCGATGAGCATGATCCTCGCGCCCGCGCGGCGGACCTTGGCGATCAACTCCGCATGACGCGGCCTGTCCAGGATGCACACCACCAGATCGGCAGGCGTGGCGCCCTTGGCGCGCGCCAGTTCCCGCAGGTTCTCCTCCGGACTGCGATCGAGGTCGACCACGCCGTCCGGCAGGCCCGGCCCGACCGCGATCTTGTCCATGTAGGTGTCGGGGGCGTTGAGAAAGCCGCCGGCCTCGGCCATGGCGATCACTGCCAGGGCGTTCGGGCCGCCCTTGGCGGTGATGGTGGTGCCTTCCAGCGGGTCGAGCGCGATGTCGATCTTCGGCCCGCCGCCGGCGCCGACCTTCTCGCCGATATAGAGCATGGGCGCTTCGTCGCGCTCGCCCTCGCCGATGACGACCGTACCCTCGATCGCGAGGCTGTTGAGTGCCCGGCGCATCGCGTCGACCGCGGCCTGATCGGCGGACTTCTCGTCCCCGCGGCCCATCCAGAGCGAGGCCGCGAGCGCCGCCGCCTCCGTCACCCGGACCACCTCCAGTGCCAGGTTGCGGTCCATCGAGCCCGTTTGCTCGTCCCCTGCCATGTCGTGTGTCTCCTAGAGCGTTTCGATTCTGATCAGGCGCGGCGGCTCGACCACCGCGTCGTGTTCGCCGATTCGGGCAACCGCGCGCAGCATGGCGGCTTCCTCCGTATCGTGCGTCACCAGCACGACCGGCACGATCTCGTCCGGGTCGCGGCCACGCTGAAGCACGGACTCTATCGATACCTCCTCCTCGCCGAGGACGCGGGCCACGGCCGCGAAAACGCCCGGGCGGTCGATCACCATCAGGCGCAGATAGTAGGCGCCGACATGCATCGAGAGGGGCGAAAGGGCGAGCGGCACGAGCGTCGCGGCCGGTACGCCGAAGACCGGGGTCTGGCGCCCGCGGGCGATGTCGACGAGATCGGCCACGACCGCCGAAGCCGTGGGGCCCGGGCCGGCCCCGGCGCCCACCAGAACGGCAGAGGGCATGAAGTCGCCCTCTGCGACGACTGCGTTGAGGACGCCTTCCACGCCACCGATCGGCGAGGTGCTGCGTACCATGCAGGGATGAACGCGCTGCTCGATGCCGTGCCGCGTGCGGCGGGCGATGCCGAGCAGCTTGATCCGGTAGCCGAGTTCCTCGGCGAAGCGGATGTCGAGGGCCGAGACGTGACGGATTCCGTCGGCCTGCACCGCGTCGGGGTCGACGCGCGTGCCGAAGGCCAGGCTGGTCAGGATGGCGAGCTTGTGCGCGGCGTCGATGCCGTCGATGTCGAAGGAGGGATCGGCCTCGGCGTAGCCCAGCCGCTGCGCCTCGGCGAGCACGTCCTCGAAGGCGCGCCCCGTCTCGCGCATCGTCGACAGGATGTAGTTGCAGGTGCCGTTGAGGATGCCGTAGACGCGGCTCAGCCGGTTGGCGGCAAGCCCCTCGCGCAGGGCCTTGATCGCCGGGATCCCGCCCGCGACGGCCGCTTCGTAGGCGAGCGTCAGGCCGGCCGCCTCGGCACGCTCGGCCAGGGCCACGCCGTGCCGGGCGATCAGCGCCTTGTTGGCAGTCACCACGTGCCGGCCCGCATCGAGCGCGGCCTCGCATACCGCTTTGGCCGGGCCGTCGGCGCCGCCGATCAGTTCGACGACCACGTCGACCTCGGCCGTGCGCGCCATGGCGACGGCATCGTCGTGCCAGTGCAGGCCGTCCAGTGCGACGCCGCGGTCGCGGCTGCGGTCGCGTGCCGACACGTCGGTGACCAGGAGCGGCCGTCCGCAGCGACGGCCGAGCAGGTCGGCCTGTTCGGCGAGGAGATGCAGCGTGCCGGTGCCGACCGTGCCGAGCCCGGCGAGGGCAATCTGGAGCGGCTTCACGGCGCCGTACCGCGCGGGGGCAACGGTGTCCTGTGCGGGTCGATCGTCATGCTGGTCTTCACGTCCGGGGCGCTTGGCGTTCGGCGGCGAACGGCCGCCAGGGGGGCCGCGCTGTGCGGCGACGCCACCCTTTATAACCGCTTTCGATGACGGCGCGAGACGTTTCCCGAACCCGTCCGGGTTACCCTGCGGCCTGCACCGAGAGGGGGTTCGGCGGCAGCACGGGCGGCCGCGGCGACAGGCGGGCGCCCGGCGTGAAACCCGCTGCGGCGCGCGCGACGGGTGCCTGTTCCGGCATTGCGGCCTCGGGCGCCGCCGGGGGCACCGAGGCCGCGGCAGCCGGGACCGCCTCGGCAGGCGCAGGCGCCGCAGGCTCGGGCGGGGCCGCCGGACGCGCAGCGGGCGGGGGGGAGAGCGGCGGAGCCGAAAGGAGCGATGCCGCGGTCGTCGCGGCGGGTGCCGGTGCGGGAATCGCAGCGGGTGCCGCGACGGTTGGCGGCAGTTCGCGCCGCGCGACCTCGTCCGCGGCGCGCGCGCTCAGCGCGTCCGCTGCGGCCTGTGCCGCGGTACCCTCCCTGCGCAGGGTAGTCGTGATCTCCCGCCGCGCCAGCGGGTCGGTGGTCGGGCGCGGCCGATCGGGGACGCTCGCGAGATTTGGGAAGGTGTCGGCGGTTTCGGCCGGCCGCGGAGCCGGGACCTCGCGCTCCACGCCGCTGGTGCGCACGCGCGCATCCGCCGTGCCGTCGCCGGCGAACCAGCCGCTCGCCGAGCGGTACCATTCGGCCGGGTTGACCGCGTCGGGAACCGACGAACAGGCCGCCGTGCTCGCCAGGAGGGCCGCCGCCGCGGCACGAACCGCTATACTCCCGACACGCGCTTTTCGCATTATCCCGCCCCACGGATTAGAAATCAGTGCGTTGGCGCTGTAGTATCACACAACGCCCCGAGCGCGCGAGGCAGCCCGCGAGGCGGCGACAACGCTTCAGGGAGACGTGCGATGGCCGAGCCGCAAAGCCCCAGCCCGCAGTTGGATCCGGCCCAACTGGCCGCGAACTTCGCGCGGATCGCCGAGCAGAGCCACAGGATCATGTCCGAGTTCGCGTCGCGCAACGCGACCGAGGTGCAGGCGACCGGCACCGACCCGTTGGGCGTCGGCCGCGCCTTCATCGACCTCACCGGGCAGATGCTCGCCAATCCGGTGCGGCTCGCCGAGGCCCAGGCCGCGCTCTGGCAGGAATACCTGAAGGTCTGGCACACGGCGGCGCGCCGCATGATGGGCGAGACGACACCGCCGGTGGCGCAGCCGCAGAAGGGGGACGGCCGATTCCGCGACGCGGCGTGGGAGGAGAATTTCCTCTTCGACTACATCAAGCAGTCCTACCTGGTGACGGCGCGCTGGATCCAGTCGACGGTGCACGACAGCGGCGAGGGACTGGACGACAAGACGCGACGCAAGGTCGAGTTCTACACGCGCCAGTTCGTCGACGCGATGGCGCCGTCCAATTTCGTCATGACCAACCCGGCCGTCCTGCGCACCACGCTGGAAAGCGGCGGCGAGAACCTGGTCAAGGGGCTGAACAACCTGCTGCGCGACCTGGAGGCGGGCAAGGGGCAGCTCAAGATCAGCCAGACCGACACGACCGCCTTCCAGGTCGGCCGCAACATCGCAGTCACGCCCGGCAAGGTCGTCTACCAGAACGAGCTGATGCAGCTGGTTCAGTACGCGCCGACGACGGAACAGGTCCACAAGCGGCCGCTGCTGATCATTCCGCCCTGGATCAACAAGTTCTACATCCTCGACCTCCGGCCGCAGAACTCCTTCATCAAGTGGGCGACGGATCAGGGGCACACCGTCTTCGTCATCTCCTGGGTCAATCCGGACGAGCGGCTCGCCGCCAGGGATTTCGTCGACTACATGCAGCAGGGCCCGCTGGCCGCGCTCGACGCGGTCGAGCAGGCCACGGGCGAGCGTGAGGCCAACGTCATCGGCTATTGTCTGGGCGGTACGTTGCTCGCCAGCACTCTCGCCTGGATGGCGGACAAGGGCGACGACCGGGTCAAGAGCGCAACCTACTTCGCCGCGATGGTGGATTTCGCCCAGCCGGGAGAACTCGAGGTCTTCATCGACGAGGACCAGTTGCGGGCGCTCGAGGACAAGATGAACGAGCGCGGCTATCTCGAAGGTTCTGAGATGGCGACGACCTTCAACATGCTGCGTGCCAACGACCTGATCTGGTCCTTCGTCGTCAACAACTATCTGCTGGGCAAGGACCCGTTCCCATTCGACCTGCTCTACTGGAACTCGGACTCGACGCGCATGCCGGCGGCGATGCACAGCTTCTACCTGCGCAACATGTACCAGAAGAACGCCCTGTCGAAGCCGGGCGGGGTGACGCTCGACGGCGTCGCGATCGACCTGGGCACCGTCAAGACACCGACCTTCCTGTTGGCCAGCCGCGAAGACCACATCGCGCCGTGGCAGGCTGTCTATCGCGGCACGCAGGTCTATGGCGGGCCGGTGAAGTTCGTTCTGGCCGCGTCCGGCCATATCGCCGGCGTCATCAACGCTCCGGCGGCCAACAAGTACTCGCACTGGACGAACGCCAAGAACCCGGCCGACGCCGAGGAGTGGTTCAAGGGCGCCACCGAGCATCCCGGCTCCTGGTGGCCGGAATGGCAGAAATGGATCGCCCGCCACGCCGGCGCCAAGATCCCGGCGCGCAAGCCGGGTGACGGCGCGCTGAAGGTCCTGGAGGACGCGCCCGGAAGCTACGTCCAGGTCAAGTCGGGCTGACGGCGCCGCGGGCCGCCGGGGCAGGGCTTTGCGCGACGCCCCGGCGGAACTTCAGCTTACGGCCACGCCCAGGCCCATGCACGGTGCCGCTGCGGCGGCCGAGGCCCGCGAGGCGTCCCTCAGTTCTGTTTCCAGACGGGAGGACCGAGATCGACCTCGTCCGGGCGTGTGATCGCCCCGGTGGCGGCGCCGATCGCACCGCCCGCAATGGCTCCTGGAATGACGCCGATGCCGCCGACCAGGGCTCCCGCGCCGGCGCCGGTACCGGCGCCGATCGCGGCCCCCGAAAGCGCACGATCCGCGCGTGTCTGCCCGCACCCAGAGACCAGCATGCCCGCGGTGATGAGAAGAACGGTTGCTTTCAGCATGAAAATGTTCCTACCTTGGATCTCGTGCTAGTAACCACCAAGAGGTGTAGGTGGTTCCATGCATCCTGATCTGAGGTATGAAGACGGGGACCGGTGCCGTTGCTGGTCGACGTTCCATGGCAGTTCGACCCCCGACAGGTATCTCGCCGATCGGGCCTCACGCGTTCAGGCGGGCGGCCTGGGCCACGACTTCGACGGCTTCGTCCTGCTTGGTCCGGACGGTGAGCGAGGTGGCGCCGGAGTCGGCCCAGGCGCGGTAGCGTTCCTTGATGCGCGCCGGCGGGCCGACCAGGGACTTCCAGTCGACCCAGTCGTCGGGAACGGCATCCGTCGCCTCCTCCTTCCGTCCGGCAAGATAGAGCTCCTGGATGCGGTCGGCCGCGTCGCCGAAGCCGCGGCGGATCATCATCTCCTTGTGGAAGTTCTTGTCCTTGTGGCCCATCCCGCCGACGTAGAGGGCCACTTCCGGCTTCAGTCGCCGCAGGGCGGTCTTGACGTCCTCGTTCACCTCGACATGCGCCGAGGCGACGATCTCGAAGTTCGCCAGCGACTTGCCGCCGCCCGCCCGCCTGAAGCCCTCCTCCAGCCAGGGGAGATACTCATGCAGGCTGCCCGGGACGAAGCCCAGCGGCAGCCAGCCGTCGGCGATCTCGCCGGTCAGGCGCACCGTGGCGGCGTTGCCGGTACCGAGATAGATCGGGATGTCCGGGTTCATGTGCAGGATCGACTTCAGCGGCTTGCCGACGCCGGCCGCACCTTCGCCGGCGTAGGGCAGCGAGATCTCCTCGCCCTGGTGGGTGACCGGCTCCTCGCGGCGGAAGATCTTCCGCATGATCGCGACATAGTCCTTGATGCGATGATAGGGCCTGCCCCAGGGCTGGCCGTACCAGCCCTCCACGATCTGCGGGCCGGAGACGCCGAGGCCGACGACGAAGCGGCCGCCGCCGGCCATCGCGTCGACCGTGGCGGCGCTCATCGCGGCGTTGGCCGGGGTGCGCGCGGCCAGCTGCATGATCGCGGTGCCGAGCTTGATGCGTTCGGTTTTCGCGGCGAGGTAGGAGAGGGGGGTCACGGCGTCGGAGCCGTAGGCCTCGGCCGTCCAGACGATGTCGTAGCCGAGCGCCTCCGCCCGCTGCACCCGTTCGACCGGCAGCGCCATCTCGGCGCCCGAATAGCCGATCGACAATCCGAGCTTCATGGTTTCCTCCCCGCCTGCGCGCCTTGCCGTCCGCGCCGTTTCCCCGATCGGCGCGACAATAGACCGGCGTCGGCGGCCCCGCTATGCCCCGCCCGCCGCCGGTTCGTTGCGTGCGCGAGCGGATTCGGCCGCGAGGCTGGGCGTACCGATACGCGCGGGCGCCAGCACGTCCTCCCCGGCGAGATAGCGCGCGGTCGCGATCCCCGCGCCGAGGCCGAGCGCGATTTCCAGCCCATGGATCAGGTCGTAGGCCTGATGCGGCAGGCCGGCCGCACGCAGCGCGCGGTCCAGGGCCGCGTTCAGCATCACCGCGCCGAGCCGCGTCCCCTCGGGCCGCGGGATCTCCGCGGGCGAGCTGGTCGCCGCGGTCTCGAACGCCTGCCGGCAGGCGCCCACGTCGCGGCTCGCATAGCCGCGGCAGCCGAACGGCCGGTCCTCGTAGGCGGTGCAGAGCCCGTCCTCGCCCAGGAGCGGACAGGGCTCGCGCAGGCGCCAGCGCCCGACGGGATCGAGCCCGCGCGTCCTGGCGAGGGCGCGTCGGATCGCCGCGCGGCGCTGTCCGCGCCGGGCCGGCCTCAGAGCGGCCAGACGCGCCGCGAGTACCAGGATTTCCGCGCCGGTCGCCGACACCTGCTGATGGCAGCAGAAGGTGCAGGCCGGCCTGCAGGCCGTCGCCTCGCGCGCCGCCGCGATCCGACGGTCGGCCTCGTCGTGCGCGGCGCGA
>JBKBLL010000050.1:0-18026 GCA_046296375.1 Alphaproteobacteria bacterium
CCCTCGCGCAGCAGCCGCACGTTCTCCACGCTGCCCTGCGTGGCGACCGCGACGGCTCGGATGCCTGCCGCGCTGCTCGCCGCGGCGATGCTGCGCGCGACCAGGTCGTACTCGCCGCCGCCGGGCCCGCCGGCGATGACGAAGGCGCGCTGCAGCCTCTCCAGGCGCAGATCGATCTTGCGGTGGGCGTCGACCAGTTCCTCGGTGATGATGGCGCGCGCCTCCGTTTCGCGCCCGGGCGGATCGTCGAACAGGGCGCTGATGCGCTCGATCAGACTGCGCGCCAGCGCCGGAGGCCCGGTATTGTCCGTCGGCGGCGCCGTCGGCGGCGGCGGTGCGGCGAAGGGGGCCGCGCGCCAGCCTTCCGGCGTGTGCGCGAAGGTCGCCGACCCGCGCACGTGCAGCAGGTCGCCGCGGACGTTCCCCTCCGGCCGGACGCCTTCGAGGCCGCGGTCGGCGGCGCCGAGGAGTTCCGCCAGTGCCGCGGCGTTCAGCGCCTCCCAGTCGGCGAAGGCGTGGTCGGCGGCGAGGCGCAGCGTGGCGTTGTAGTAGACGATGCGCCGTTCCACCCCGTCGTCGCCCTGTGGCAGCGGGCCACTGCCGAGGCGCCTGAAGGTCTCGATCTCCAGCACGGGCTCGGCGAAGGCCGCGGCGAGCCGCGCTTTCACCGTCGCGCGCAGGGTCTCCGCATCGGGCACCGGACTGCAGGCGGCGAGCCCGAGCAGCAGCAGGGCGGCGGCGGAGGCGAAGAGCCGGGAGATCGCTGACGCCATGGCCGGGCCTCCCGCTCAGAAACCGAACAGTGGCAGGGTGAGGAAGCCCTGGATGATCAGCGCGTTGGTGATGTCGATCAGAAAGGCGCCGACGATCGGGATGATCAGGAAGGCCTGCCGAGACGGGCCGTATTTTGCGGTCACCGCCTGCATGTTGGCGATCGCCGTGGGCGTGGCGCCCATGCCGAAGCCGCAATGGCCGGCGGACATCACGGCCGCGTCATAGTCGCGCCCCATCAAGCGGAAGGTGACGAAGCTGGTGTAGAGCGCCACGACCGCCAACTGCGCCGCCAGGATCAGCAGGATGGGCAGCGCCAGCGAGACAAGTTCCCACAGGCGCAGCGCGATCAGCGCCATGGCGAGGAACAGCGACAGGGCGACCGTCCCCAGCAGGTCGACCGCGGCGTCGTCGACCCGGCGCAGGCCGGTGAGACTCAGCAGGTTGCGCAGGACGATGCCGGTCATCAGCGTCCACACGAAGGCCGGCAGGGTCAGCCAGGCGCCGTCGAACAGCTGGGCCAGATAGCGCCCGCTCAGAATGCAGAAGACGATGAGCAGGAGCGTCTCGACGAAGCTCTCCGGCGACAGGGTGCGGCGGGTTCCCGCCGCGATCTCGCCCGGAATGGCGTCGTGCGCGGCCGCGCCGTCGGGATCGCGCGCCGGCGTGAGCCGGTGCCGCGCGATCAGCCGCTGCGCCACCGGCCCGCCCAGCAGGCCCCCCAGCACGAGCCCGAAGGTGGCGCAGGCCATCGCCAGTTCCATCGCGCCCTGCAGATTCTCGACCTCGGAGAAGCGCGCGGCATAGGCCGCGCCGGTGCCGTGCCCGCCCGACATGGTGATCGATCCGGCGAGGAGGCCGGTCAGCGGGTGCAGGTCCAGGCTCCAGGCTGCCGCGACGCCGACCATGTTCTGCAGCACGAGCATCGCGACCACCGCGAGGAGGAAGACGACGACGCTCCGGCCGCCGCGGATCAGCGTGCGCAGGTCGGCGCTCAGGCCGATGGTCGCGAAGAAGGCCAGCATCAGCGGGGCCTGCAGCGACATGTCAAAATGGATCTCCGTACCGAAGCCGGCGCGGGCCGCCGTGATCACGGCGGCGGCGATCAGCCCGCCGACCACCGGCTCCGGGATGTTGTAGCGCCGCAGCGGACCGACATGGGCGATGACGGTGCGGCCGACCAGCAGCACGAGCACGGCGACCAGGAGCGTCGTCGTCACGTCGATGTCGAAGCGCATGCTCCCCCCTTCGGAACGCCCGCCGGACCGGTCGCGGCCACCCCCTCCCCGGACGGGAACGCGTCGCGGTCTTTCCGGGTCCCGATCGGCGGGGTCTACTGCGGGCGGAACCGGAACGAGGGAGAACGGTCATGGATCTGGGGCTGACGGGCAAGCGCGTGATAGTGACGGGCGGCAGCAAGGGCATCGGCCTCGCGGCGGCGCAACTGTTCGCGGCGGAGGGCGCGGACGTGACGATCGCCGCCCGACGGCCGGATGCGCTCGCCGAGGCGGCGGACGCGATCGCCGCGGCGACGGGCGTGCGGGTCGAGACGGTCGCCGCCGACGTCTCGCGAGCGGAGGATCTCGACCGGATGGCGGCGGCGATGCGCGAGCGGCACGGCCGCGTCGACGTGCTGGTCAACAATGCCGGCACCGGCACTTACAAGCCGTTCCTCGAGGTGACGGACGCGGAACTGCGCTATGCCATGGACATCAACTATTTCGCCCAGTTTCGCCTCTGTCAGCGGATCGTGCCGCTGATGCCGCCGGGCAGCGCGATCGTCAACGTCTCGGGCCGCACCGCGCTGCAGACCCTGCACCCGCCCGGGTCGACCGCTTCGGGCCCGGCCAAGGCGGCGGAACTGCGCTTCACCGCCGACCTCGCAATCGAGCTTCTCGACCGGAACATCCGCGTCAACTGCATCGTACCCGGCGTCGTCGCCTCGCCGGAACGTTTCGAGAAGTGGGAGCGCGAGGCCGGCGCCGCCGCCGCGGCGGTACGTGCCGCGCTCGATCCTTCCGGGCGGGGCGGCGCACGCTGGGGAACGCCGGAGGAGATCGGCGAGATGATCGTCTTCGTCGCCTCGGCGCGCGGCCGCTACCTCAACGGCGAATCCATCCTGATGGACGGCGCCGTCAAGGTCTCCTACCGCCGGCTCCTGGCAGAGGCGCTGGCGGGCTGACCGCCGGGTTCAGCCCGCGCGCGCCAGCGTGAACGGGGTGTGGTGGCCGGGCGCGGCCGGCTTGGCGCGGACATACAGATTGTCGATGGCGACCGCGACGCGCGCCGGGCTCAAGGAGGGCGGAACGCCCTCGTATTTGCAGGCCGCCACCACCTGGTCGACGATGAAGCGGGGCTGGTAGCAGGCGAGATGCTGGTTCTCGGTGTTGGTCAGCCGGTCGACGATGTGGTCGAAGATGTCCTCGTCGAACGGCAGTCCCGCCGATTCCGCCACCGAGACGAAGATGTCGCGATAGACGCCGAGGCTGGGCGCCGGCGTCTCCAGCTTGTACGGGATGCGCCGCAGGAAGGCCGGGTCCATCAGGTCCTGCGGCGCCATGTTGGTCGAGAAGATCAGGAGTTCGTCGAACGGGATCGAGAAGCTCTTGCCGGTATGAAGCTTCAGATAGTCGAAGCGGCTCTGCATCGGCACGATCCAGCGGTTCAGAAGCCGCTCCGGGCTGATCAGCTGGCGTCCGAAATCGTCGATGATGAAGGTACCGCCGATCGCCTTCATGTGCAGCGGCGCCTCGTAGAATCGGGCCTGGGCGTTCCACTGCAGGTCGAGCATCTCCAGCGAGAGTTCGCCGCCGGTGATGACGATGGGTCGCTTGCAGGGGACCCAGCGCCGGTCCAGATCCTGGCGCCGGATGGCCTCGATCCGGTCGGGCTTGGGCTGGACGGACGCCGGCTCGTGCAGGTCGGGATCGAACACCTTGATGTACTGGCCATCGATCTCGATGCAGTAGGGCACGTAGACGATGTCGCCGAAGATGCCGCCGATCCGCTCCGCGATCGAGGTCTTGCCGTTGCCGGCGGGACCGTAGAGCAGCAGCGCGCGGCCCGAATTGATGGCCGGGCCCAGCCGGTCCATGAAGTCCCCCGGGATCGTCAGGTCGGCGAAGGCGGCCTCGACCTGGTCCCGGCCGATGCGCTCGTTCGTGATCCGCTGGCGCAGGATGCGCGCGTGATAGTCGGTGAGGGAGACCGGCGCGGGGCCGATATACTGGTTTGCCTCCAGCGCCTCCAGCGCCTTGCGCCGGCCCGCCTGGCTGAGCGCGTAGCGTACTTCCGACAGGTACGCGCCTTCCAGCATGCCCATAGATTCGACCAGCTGGCGCTTTTCGGCGTCGGTGATGAGGATGCCGACGAGGCGCGCCGGCAGCATGAGGCCTTCGGCTATCTTGGACGGCGTGTCGATGCTGCGCGCATACATCAGCTTGAGCATCAGGTTGAGGAGTTCCGCCTCGGCAATGCCGGTCTCCGCCAGCGAGCGGGGCGGCGGCGGCATCTCCCTCAGGATCGCTTCCAGCCGTTGCTGGGTGATCAGGCCGAGGGCCACCAGATTGTCGCCGAGAAGCCCGCCCGCGGAACGCTGACGGCGCAGGGCCTCTTCGACCTCTTCGGCCGTCACCGCTCCCGCGGCGACCAGGATCTCTCCGATCTGCATCCGTATCGCTCTCCACCCGCGGTCGCTCCGCGCAAGTGTAGGCGCCGAGTCTTAAGCATCGGTTGAACCGGCGCGTGCCGCCCGGCGCTCCCGCCCCGGGCTCCCTCCCGGCCCGCCGCCCGCGGGCCTTGATCTATGTCACGGCGGCGCGCGGGCCGAACGCCTAAGCCGTGGCCCACGCAGGACAGAGTGCCATGGACGACAGCGTCACCGTCGAGAATGCGGTCTCGCGCCGCGAGCAGGCCGGGCCCGAGGCGTGACTGAGCCTGCGGGGCTTGGCTGACACCGCGGCTGGTGTATTTTCCCGGCCATGCCGAACCCCCTCCAGCGCCTGATCGACGGATTCGAAGATTTCCGCCGGGAGTATTTCGAGCAGCACACGGCCCTGTTCGAAGCCCTGCGCGTCGGCCAGCGCCCCAAGGTTTTGATCATCGGCTGCTCGGACAGCCGGGCGGATCCGGCGATCCTGACCCGCGCCCAACCGGGCGATCTGTTCATCGTGCGCAACGTGGCGGCCATCGTGCCGCCCTATGCGCCGGATGGCAGCCACCACGGCACCAGTTCGGCGATCGAGTTCGCGATCCGCGTGCTGGCGGTCGAGCATGTGGTCGTCCTGGGGCACGGAATGTGCGGCGGCATGCGTGCCCTCGCAGAGCCCGAGGCGGTGCGCCTCGAGTTCATGTCCGACTGGGTCGACCTCATGGCCGAAGCACGCGACGCCGTGATGCGCGCCGGGCTTCCCGAAGCCGAACGCCTTCCGACCCTGGAGAAGGCCGCCGTCCTCTGCTCCGTGCGCAATCTCGTCACCTTCCCCTGGCTGCGGGCGCGCCTGGAGAAGGGCGACCTGTCCCTGCACGGCTGGTATTTCGACATCGGGGCAGGCGAGCTGCTGGCTTTCGACGCCGAGACCGCCACCTTCGTCCCGGCGCGCGGCCATGCGCATCCGATCGGCGGCGAAGGGCAGGCGGCGGCCGGCTGCGGCTGCGGGCCGCTTTTCGATCTCGACCGGTTCATTGGGACCGTTACGCCGGACGGCGCCTGATCGGTTGCGCGCCCGGCCGCTGGCGGCACCCTCGTATGCAGGATCGGGCCGTCGCATCGAATGGTCGTGATGATTGCAACCGACATCGTTGACACGCGGTCGCCGCTGCGGCGATCCTTGAACCCGCTTCGGAGCGAAAGGGGCGTAAGACCCCGGTCCGGAACGGCACGCCGTCGGGCGTGCGCAGCGGGAGGAGTGCAAGGATGGCGAGCGCGGTCGCGTTCGGCAAAAAGGTACTGCACCCTGGCGGGCGCCCGGAAGGGGCGAGACGCTGATGGGGCGCTATATCCTGCGCCGTCTTCTGGTGTCCATCCCGGCCCTGCTCGGCGTCCTGTTCGCCTGCTTCCTCCTGCTTCAGGTCGTGCCGACCGATCCGGCGGCGGTGATCGCCGGTCCCGACGCGAACGCCGCGACGATCGCCGCGATCCGTGACGAGCTTGGCCTCGACCGGCCGATTCTGGCACAGTTCGCGGACTATCTGGTCCGGGTCGCGCAGGGCGATCTGGGCCGCTCGATCATCAGCAACCGCACCGTCCTCGCCGAATTGGGCAGCACGATCGGGCCGACCGTCGAACTGATGGTGGCGGCCATGGTGGTGGCGGTGCCCATCGGCATCCTGCTCGGCACGCTCGCCGCGGTCCGGCGCGGTCGCTCGATCGACCGGGTCATCATGGCGATCTCGGTGGCCGGCGTCTCGCTGCCGATCTTCTTCGTCGGGCTGGTTCTGATCCAGTGGGTCGGCTTCCGCTGGGGCCTGCTGCCCTTCACCGGCCGCACCGCGCCCTTCTGGACCGTGGAGGGGTTGCGCGGCCTGATCCTGCCCGGCCTGACGCTCGCGAGCGTGCTGATCGGGCCGATCGCGCGCATGACGCGCACCGCCGTGCTGGAGGTTCTGGGTGCCGACTTCGTGCGCACGGCGCGGGCCAAGGGCATCCGGGAACGGGCGGTCATCGTCGACCACGCGTTGCGCAACGCGCTCATCCCTGTGGTGACGCTGATCGGGCTCCAGGCGGCCTACCTGCTCGGCGGCACGGTGGTGACGGAGACGATGTTCTCCTGGCCGGGCGTCGGCCGCCTCGCGGTGGGCGCCATCATTTCCAGCGATTTTCCGGTGGCGCAGGGGGCGATCATGATCCTCGCCCTGTCCTTCCTCATCATCAACCTGATCGTCGACGTCCTCTACGTCTACCTCGATCCCAGGGTGCAGCACGGATGACCACGGCGGTTCAGGGTGCGGCCGGCGCGCTGCCGGCGGAGGAGGAAGCGAGCATATCGCGCCGCGCCGGCGTGCTCCGGCGTCTGGCGCGCGATCCCATCGCCGGAACGGCCGCGGCGATCCTGGCCGCCATAGGCCTCGCCGCGCTGTTCGCCCCCTGGGTGGCACCCTACGATCCCTACTATACCGACCTGTCGAAGGTCATGCAGGAGCCGAGCGCGGAGCACTGGCTCGGCACCGACACGACCGGCCGCGATATCCTCAGCCGCTGCATCTACGGCGCGCGCAACACGCTGATGCTGGGCCTGGTCGGCGTGATCGGCGGCGGCCTGATCGGCGGCGTTATGGGGATCTTCGCGGCGTTCTACAGTCGGATCGAAGGCGTGATCATGCGCGTGGTCGACATCCTGCTCGCTTTCCCGGCGATTCTCATCGGCCTCGCGGTGGCCGCCATCTTCGGTCCAGGCCTCGGCGCGGTCCTGATCGCGCTCGTCGTGGCGACCATACCGGATGTCGCACGCGTCGCGCGCAGCGCCGCCGTGGGCGTGATGGGACAGGAGTTCATGACCGCCGGCCGTGCCGTCGGGGTGCGCGACCGCGTCCTGATCTGGCGCTATCTCACGCTGAACTGCATCTCGACCATCTTCGTGTTCCTGACGCTGCGCTTCGGCCAGATCATCCTGATCGGCTCGGCACTCAGCTTCCTGGGCCTCGGCGCACAGCCGCCGACCGCGGAACTCGGCATGATGGCGGCACAGGGCCGCGACTTCCTGTTCATGGCGCCGCACATCGCGACGATCCCCAGCCTCGTGATCTTCCTGATCGTGCTCGCCGCCAACCTGGTCGGCGACGCGCTCAGGGACGTGCTCGATCCGCGGCTGCAGCCCTGAACGACGGCAACGACGCTATGACCAACGACACAAGGAAAGGGGAGGAAGCATGCGTACCGGCCTGACGATCGCCGCGACACTCGCGGCGGCACTGGTGGCGGCACCCGCCGCCGGTCAGACGCTCAACTTCATGATGAACCTGGACGCGCCGCACTACGACCCGCACCGGACCTCGGCCGGGACGACGGCGAACATCCTCTTCCTGCTCGGCGACACGCTGACCACCATCGACTTCGACCTGCAGACGGTGAAGCCCCACCTCGCCAAGTCCTGGACGGTGAGCGACGACGGCAAGCTCTACACCTTCGAGCTGCGCGAGGATGTCAGCTTCTGCAGCGGCAAGAAGATGACGGCCGACGATGTGGTCTATTCCTTCCGACGCGCCGTCGACCCGGAGGTCCGCTCGCCCTTCCGCTGGCGCATGGGTAAGGTGAAGGAGATCCGGGCGACCGGGCCCTACACCGTAGAGTACGAGCTGGAGGAGCCGTACAACGATCTGCCGCTGCAGCTCGCGAACTACCAGGGTACGATCATCAACCAGGAAGTCGTCGAGGAGCTCGGCAAGGACTTCGGCGTCGCGGGCTTCGACGGTACCGGCCCCTACTGCTGGGAGAGTTGGGAGCCGCGCAGTCAGCTCTCGATGCGGCGGCACGACGCCTATACCTGGGGACCCTCCTTCTACGAGAACCAGGGCCCGGCGAAGTTCGAACGGCAGGTCATGCGGATCGTGCCGGAGGAGTCGGCCCGCATCGCCGCGATGGCCAGCGGGCAGATGGACTACTCCTACACCATGCCGGACCAGTCGCTGGCGATGATGGAGAAGGCGCCCAACGTCAGCGTCTATCGGCCGGTGGCCAACCAGCGCCTGTTCTATCTCGGCTTCAAGATCACGCGCGACAACGTCGCCGACAAGCGGGTGCGCACCGCGCTCAGCCAGGCGATCGACCGCGACCAGATCGTGCAGTCGATCTATTTCGGCAATGCCGAGCCGGCCTATGGGTTCATCCACCCGAGCGCCCTCGACTTCTCGCCGGACGCGCCGCAGCACTTGGGCAAGTACGACCCGGAAGGTGCCGCGAAACTGCTCGACGAAGCCGGCTGGACGATGGGGCCGGACGGGTTCCGCCAGAAGGACGGCCAGCGGCTCGAACTGCAGCTCTACGGTTTCGCCGCGGGGCGGTCGCCCAAGGTCGCGGAGGCCGTGCAGGGCTTCTGGCGGCGGATCGGCGTCGATCTGCAGCTCCAGATGTGGGATGGCACGATCGTCTTCTCGAAGCTGGCGCAGCAGGACTATGACATCTGGTCGATCGCCTTCCCCTATTCGAGCGCCGGCGACGCGCTGCGCCTCTACTTCCACTCGACCAATGTGCCGACCCCGAACCGGATGAACTGGAAGGATCCGGAGACCGACCGCCTGCTCGACGCCGCGCTCGCGACCAACGACCCGGCGGAGAAGGCGAAACTGCTGGCCGAGGTGCAGACCATCGTCCAGGACAACGCCCTCTGGGTTCCCCTGGTGCACGAGGGCCTGGTGATGGTGGCGAACGCCAAGATCAAGAACGTGAAGGCGCACGCCTTCTACACCTCGCTCGCCTACAAGACCCTCGACTGGTCCTTCTGAGCGGCAAGGCAGGGTCCGGGTGATGAGCCAGGAAGGCGGAAAGCCCCCGGTGCTGGAGGTGCGCGGCCTGCGGACGGTGTTCAACACCGACCGCGGCCGCGTCGCCGCGGTCGACGGGGTGAGTTTCTCCGTCGGTCGCGGCGAGACACTCGGCCTGGTCGGCGAATCGGGATGCGGCAAGAGCGTCACGTCCCTGTCGATCATGGGTCTGATACCGAACCCGCCCGGCCAGATCGCCGCCGGGCAGATACTGTTCGAAGGGCAGGACCTGGTACCGCTGCCCGAAGAGCGGCGGCGCCGGTTCCGCGGCCACCGCATGTCGATGATCTTCCAGGAGCCGATGACCTCGCTGAACCCTGTCCACACGATCGGCAGGCAGATCGGCGAAATCATCCGCGCGCACTATGACTGGGACAGCCAGAAGGTCCGTGCGCGCGCGATCGAGATGCTCGATCTGGTGCGCATTCCCTCGGCCGCGGCGAGGCTCGACGACTATCCGCACCATCTCTCGGGCGGCATGCGCCAGCGCGTGATGATCGCCATGGCGCTCGCCTGCGATCCCACCCTGCTGATCGCCGACGAGCCGACGACGGCGCTGGACGTCACCATCCAGGCCCAGATTCTCGACCTCCTGCGCGACCTCCAGGCGCGCACCGGAACGTCCGTGCTGATCATCACGCACGATCTGGGCGTCATCGCCGAAATCGCCGACCGCGTCGTCGTCATGTATGCGGGCCAGATCGTCGAGAGCGCGCCCGTCGATGCGCTGTTCGACGATCCGCAGCATCCCTATACGATCGGCCTGCTCGGCTCGATCCCGCGCCTCGGCGAGGAGCGGCGGCGCCTTTCCACCATCGAAGGCGCGGTGCCCAGTCCCCAGGCCATGCCGAAGGGCTGCCGCTTCCATCCGCGCTGCCCCTTCGCCACCGACCGTTGCCGCCAGGCGCCGCCGCCGCTGGAGGAGATCGCCCCCGGCCATACGGCGGCATGCTGGTACGCGCCGGTGGAGACCGCCGAACATCTGGTCGGGAGGGCGGCGGAATGAGCCGTGACACGGTGACGGCCGCGCCGCAGACGGCGGCGGCGGAGCCTCTGGTCCGGATCGAGGATCTGACCAAGCACTTTCCGATCCAGCGCGGCATCATCCTCAAGCGCACGGTCGGAACGGTACAGGCCGTGGACGGCGTGTCGCTGAGCGTCGGGCGCGGCGAGACGGTCGCGCTGGTCGGCGAATCGGGCTGCGGCAAGTCGACCACCGGCCGCCTCATCCTGCGGCTGCTCGCGCCGACGCGCGGGCGCATCCTCTACGAGGGCACCGACATCGCCGGCGTCGACCGGGAGACGATGCGCCGCATGCGCCGTCACCTGCAGATCATCTTCCAGGATCCGTTCGCTTCGCTGAACCCGCGCATGACGGTCGGCGACATACTGGCCGAGCCGCTCGACGTGCACGGTCTGGCGCGCGGGCGCGACCGGACGGACCGCGTGCGGGAACTGCTCACCGTGGTCGGGCTGGCGCCGGAACATGCGCGGCGCTATCCGCACCAGTTCTCCGGCGGACAGCGCCAGCGCATCGGCATCGCCCGGGCCCTGGCCGTCGATCCCGCCTTCATCGTCTGCGACGAGCCGGTGTCGGCGCTGGATGTCTCCATCCAGGCCCAGGTGGTCAATCTCCTGCAGGACCTGCAGGAGAAGTTCGGCCTGTCCTACCTGTTCATCGCGCACGACCTCGCCGTGGTGCGCCACATCGCCGACCGCGTCGCCGTCATGTATCTCGGCAAGCTGGTCGAGACGGCGGACAAGCGGGCGCTCTTCGCCCGGCCGCTGCATCCCTATACCCAGGCGCTGCTCGCGGCCATCCCGAAGCCCGATCCCCGCGCCGGCGGGGTGCGCGCGATCCTGACCGGCGACGTGCCCAGCCCGCTCAATCCGCCGCCCGGCTGCCGCTTCCACACGCGATGTCCGCACGCCCGGGCGCGCTGCCGCGAGGAGGAGCCGCCGCTGCGCGACGCGGTGCCCGGCCACCAGGTGGCCTGCCACTTCTTCGAGGAAATCCCCTATGCGGCCGACCCGGCCGCGCTCGGCGGGGCGAGCGCCAAGCTCGCCCGGCGGCTTCGCCTGTTCGACGCGGCGAAAGCCAGGCAGGGTATGGAGGCGGTCGTGGCGACGGGGGGCTGACGCCCGGCGCCGCGCGACGGAGCGATCCGATCGGCAGCCGGATCTAGCGCGGACCGTTCTCCAGGCTGGGCTGGCCGTGCCGCGGACCGGCATGGGAGCCGCCCGGCGCCGTCACGCGGTAGGCTTCGGTACGAACCGGCGCCGGCCGGTTGCGGAAGCGCATCAGCCTGAAAAGGCGGAAGGGCGGCACCACGTCGACCGACACCAGTTCCACCGCGGCAATGTCGACCAGGGAGTCGAGCGTCACGTCCGGACGCCAGCCGATGCGGGCTGAGAAGCGCGCGAGACGGCGCTCGGTCGCCTGCAGCAGGCCCTCGTCGTCGTCCATGACGTGGTTCAGCAGGTAGATGTCGCCGTCCGGCTTGCAGACCCGGCGCAGTTCCGCCATCACCCGCTCGGGATGCGGCACCACCGTCATGACGTACATCGCCACGACGGTGTCGAAGCTCCCATCCGGAAAGTCGAGCTGCTCGGCATCCATCTCGCGCAGCGTCTCGACATTGGTCAGCCCGCGACGCTCTACCCGACGGCGGGCGATGTCCAGCATGTCCTTGGAGATGTCGATCCCGACGATGGTGTTGTCGCGGCGATAGCCGGGCAGCGATATGCCCGTTCCGACGCCGACTTCCAGGATCCTCTGCCCGCCATGGCGGTTCAGTTGCGCCAGGATACGGCGCCGTCCGGCGGCGAAGATCGCGCCGAAGGTGGCGTCGTAGACGCGCGCGTAGCGGCGGTAGGCGGCTTGGATCGAGATCAGGTCCATCGGGCGCAGTTTCCGTCTTGCACGCGTCAATCTGCCGTCAGCCGGCAGCCGGGTCCGACTGGAAGGACGGCGGAGGCTTCGCAGCCGGCCGGCCCAACACGTCCGCGAACGGAACATGCCGCGACGGCCGCTGCCCCCCAGGCCGCCCCGGTTCCGCAATCTACGGCGCCGACTCTTGGAATTGTCGTCTCCCGCATTCACGATCGGAGGCGGCGGAACCGGCCCACGCTCGGCGGGCTTCCACGATATAGGCGAAGGGCCCGCGGATTTCGAGCGCGGGGCCGGGATTGCCGTCCCCACGGCCGATGCCGCCTCGGGCCGCCGTGTCGTCACGCGGCGCGGATCGCCGCCTCGCGCACCGCCGGCGTGACGGCGTCGGCGAACTGGCCGAAGTTCTTCTCGAACCGGGCCGCCAGCGCCCGCGCGGTTGCATCGTAAGCGTCCTTGTCGGCCCACGTATTGCGCGGGTTCAGAACATCGGCGGGGACGCCGGGGCAGGCGACGGGAACATGCAGCCCGAAGAACGGGTCGCGCTTGGCTTCGAGTCCCGCGAGGCTCCCGTCCAGGGCGCCCCGCACCAGCGTGCGGGTGTGGGCGATCTTCATCCGCTCGCCGACGCCATAGGTGCCGCCGCTCCAGCCGGTATTCACCAGCCAGCAGTCGACGCCGCCGCGCGCCAGCCGCTCGCCCAGCAGCTTGGCATAGACGGTCGGATGCCGCGGCATGAACGGTGCACCGAAGCAGGTCGAGAAGGTCGCCTGCGGCTCGATGCCCAGACCCTTCTCGGTGCCGGCGACCCGGGCGGTGTAGCCCGACAGGAAGTGGTACATCGCCTGCTCGGTGGTCAGCTTGGCGATCGGCGGCAGCACGCCGAACGCGTCGGCCGTCAGCATGACGACGTTGCGCGCATACGGGCCGAGGCCGGTCTCGCTCGCGTTCGGGATGAAGTCGAGCGGATAGGAACTGCGCGTATTCTCGGTCAGCGACGCGTCGTCGAGGTCGAGCCGGTGCGAGACCGGGTCCATGACGACGTTTTCGAGCACCGTCCCGAAGCGGTTGGACGCCGCGTAGATCTCGGGCTCGGCCTCGGCAGACAGGCGGATAACCTTGGCGTAGCAGCCGCCCTCGAAGTTGAAGATGCCGTCCGGGGTCCAGCCATGCTCGTCGTCCCCGATCAGCGTGCGCGTGCTGTCGGCCGACAGCGTCGTCTTGCCGGTGCCGGAAAGGCCGAAGAACAGGGCCGTGTCGCCCTTCGGCCCGATATTGGCGGAGCAGTGCATCGGCATGATGCCGCGGGCCGGAAGAATATAGTTGAGGACGGTGAAGATCGACTTCTTGATCTCGCCCGCATAGCTCGTGCCGGCGATCAGCACGATGCGGTGGGTGAAATCGATTGCGATCACGGTCTCCGACCGCGTCCCGTCCAGTTCCGGGACAGCGCGGAAGCCCGGCGCCTGGATCACCGTGAAGTCCGGCTCGAACCGCGCGAGGCTCTGCGCGTCCGGGCGGATGAACATGTTGCGCGCGAAAAGATTGTGCCAGGCGTGCTCGGTCACGACGCGCACCGACAGGCGGTGCGCCGGATCGGCGCCGGCAAAAAGATCCTGAACGAAGAGTTCGCGTCCCTGGAGATAGCTCAGAATGCGCTGCCGGAGGCGCCCGAACGTCTCGGGCTTCATCGGCTTGTTGACGGTTCCCCACCACACCGTCTTGGCCGTGTTCTCATCCTCGACGACGAACTTGTCGTTGGGAGATCGGCCGGTGTGCTGGCCCGTCGTGCAGACGAGCGCGCCACCCTCGGCGAGTTCGCCCTCGCGCCGCTCCAGCGCCGCCTGGTACAGAGCCGCGACCCCAAGGTTCCAGTGAACGGCTCGCGGATTGGTGAGACCGTGTTTCTCCAGCTCGCTGATCTTCGACACTACCGTCACCCGCTGCAGGCGTTTCGGGACAGAACGATAGAAGGCCCTGCCATACGGAAGCGCGCTTCCGCGGGCACCGGGCCTTCCCCGTCTGGTTTTGTTGGCAGGATAGATAGGCGACGGTCGCGTTACAAGAAAACCGCCGCGGCGGATCGTCACGGGGATCGGCGAGGCGTCGTTTCGGGCTCCGCTGGACGGCACGCAACCCCCGCGTCGCTTAAGGACGCCTCGCGAGCGGCCGCCGCCAGGCGCACCAGGGCTGTGCGTGCGGCGGCGGGCCCGTCGATCGGCGCGGGGAAGTCGAGCCGCCCGGTTCGAGGGCCGTCGGCGATGTCGATGCCCTCCGGATCGATGCCCGTCATCCGCCAGTTCCCGTGCGGCAGGCGGAGCAGCCCCGTCGCGTAGAGCGCCAGCGCGTCGGCGTGGTCCTCGTTCATGTGCGCCACGATACCGGCTTCGGCGGCGGCGAGTTCCGGGGGTGCGGCGACGATGAGGTCGGATCGGGCGAGGGGCCGGATCCTGCCGAAGCCCGCGACCAGATGCGCGCGCTCGACGGCCATCCGGCAGAGCCGGAAGTCGCGGAAGGCGGCATAGTCCGAGGCCGAAGGGTTGCGCGCGAGGTAACGGCTGCGCGCCTCGGGTGCCGGCTCGACGACCACCCGCCCGGAGACGGCGACCCGCGCCGCGGCCAGGTCGGCCGCCGCCGTCGATCGCGCGAACAGCAGCGTCGCGCGCGCGTCCGAGCGAAGGTTGCGGGTATGTTCCGCGAGATCGGACAGCAGCATCAGCGGCTCTCCTGCCTGGGAACAGGCCGTCAGGACCAGTGAGGCGAACGGCCAGCCGTCCGCAGCCGCCAGGGTGGACAGGACGGCGCCTCCGCCGGTCCGCACCAGGTGCCGGGCCTCGCGCGCGTCGTCCGAGGCGGGCTCAGCCGTCACGCCGCGCCTGGCCGCTCTTCACGAACTGCGACACGCGCCCGATCTCGCGCGGGTCCACAGTCACGGTCGGCATGTCGCTGGTGACGGGGTTCATGCCCTCGTGGGCGGTGCGGCCGCCGGCCGGATGGTGGCGCACCCGGTTGGCCCGCTTCAGGGCGAGCGCGCGCCGGGCGATGTCGACCTGCGTTTCTGCCGTGCCGGCCTGTTCCAGCCGGCCGAGTTCGCGATTGACCCGCTTCAGAGCCGCGCTGAAGACGGTCTTCTTCAGGTTGGTGCCGGTGTCGTCCGCGGCGGCGCGGGCGCCGCGCGCATCGGCCTTGCCGCGCATCTCGCGCCGCTGCTGCCGGGCGGTGTCGCGCGCCTTGTTGCGGTAGTCGCGCAGCCGCCGGGCCGCGTCCCTCAGTTCGTTCCGCGAGAGTTCGCCGATCTGCGGATGGTGCGTGCGCGCGACCAGTTCGAATTCGGCTTGCTTGAGGATGCGCTTCTCGGTCGACAGGGGCAGGCTCATGCATGTCCTCGCATTCGGAGCGATCGGATGTTCGGTAAGCTTGTCGGTCGTCGTAAACGCTTTCGCCGGGCGGCGGTTCGCCGGCGATCGTCCGGGCGGACCGTTCCCGACGGTCGCTGCCGGATCGCCGCGGCGTCTTGCGACGGGCCGTCCGCGGACCAATCTCCGGCGTAGCCGCCTGCGGCGCGAGAATACCGCAAATCGGCCACAAACGGCGGCCAGCGTCGGACGCCGCACAGCGTCGCGCCGCCGCAGCATCGAGGACACGGGACAATGACCTCCACCGTCGCCCTGGTCGACGACGACCGAAACATCCTGACCTCCGTCAGCATGGCGCTCCAGGCCGAAGGCTTCGCCGTGCATACCTATGGCGACGGCGAGCAGGCGCTGCGCGGCATGCGCACTCAGCCGGTCGATCTCGCGGTTCTCGACATCAAGATGCCCCGCATGGACGGGATGGAACTGCTCCAGCGCCTGCGCCAGCAGAGCCGCCTGCCGGTCATCTTTCTCACCTCCAAGGACGACGAGGTGGACGAGGTGCTCGGCCTGCGGATGGGGGCCGACGACTATATCCGCAAGCCCTTCTCCCAGCGTCTGCTGATCGAGCGCATCCGCGCCCTGCTGCGCCGCACGGAACTCGGCGAGCCGACCGGCGAACGCGCGCCCGACGACCTGCTGGTGCGCGGCGATCTCGTGCTCGACAGCGCCCGCCACATGTGCGCCTGGAAGGGGCAGCAGGTCACGCTGACCGTCACCGAGTTCCTCCTGCTGAAAGCGCTGGCGGCGCGGCCCGGCTTCGTCAAGAGTCGGGACCTGCTGATGGATGCGGCTTACGGCGAGCACGTCTATGTCGACGACCGTACGATCGACAGCCACATCAAGCGTGTCCGGCGCAAGTTCAAGGCGGTCGATGGGGAGTTCGCCGAGATCGAAACCCTCTATGGCGTCGGCTACCGCTATCGCGCGGCCTGAGGCGCGGTTGCGGGGCGGATCGGAGGCGCCGGTCGGCACCGCGGGGAGCCGTACCGTACCGCCGCGCCGCCGCCGTCGCCTGCTTTCGCCGATCACCCTGCGGATCCTCGCAGTCAACCTGATCGCCATCGGCATCCTCGCCGCCGGGCTGCTCTGGCTCGGCCAGTACAAGCGCGGCCTCGTCCAGAGCGAACTCGAGGTCCTGCGTGCGCAGGGCCGGCTGATCGCCATGGCGTTGGGGGAGGGGGCGGTCCAGGCCGATCCGGACCGGGAGCCGGTGCTGGTCCCGGAGGTCGCCAGCCGCCTGGTCCGGCGCCTCGCCGAGCCGGCGTCAGCACGCGTGCGCCTCTATGCCGGAGACGGGACGCTGATGGCCGACAGCCGCCGGCTCATCGGGCCGGGGGGGCTGGTCGAGATGGAGGAACTGCCGCCCATCGCGCCCGTCCATCCGCTGCACCGGCTCGTCAACGACGCCTATGACGGCATCCTCCACCTGCTGACGCCGCTTACCTCGCAGGAGGTGTACACCGAGTCCTACGGGCGGCCGACGGAGGATTTCCCGGAGCTGCGCGTCGCTCTCGAGGGCGATGTCGGGCGGACGGCGCGCGCGACCACCGACGGCGGCCTGATGCTCAGCGTCGCCGAGCCCGTCCAGCACTACAAGCGGGTCGTCGGCGCCCTCCTGCTCTCCGCCCGCGGGGATGCGATCGAGAACTCGGTGCGCTCCGTCCGGCTGAACATCCTCGCCCTGTTCTGCATCGCGCTCGCGGTCACCGTCCTGCTCTCCGTCTATCTGTCCGGCGCCATCGCGCGGCCCATCCTGCGCCTGGCGATCGCGGCCGAGCGGGTGCGCCGCGGCCAGGGCCGGAAGGTGCAGATTCCGGACATGACGGCGCGGCGCGACGAGATCGGCGAACTCTCGGCGGCACTGCGCGCCATGACCGAGGCGCTGTGGCAGCGGATGGACGCGATCGAGCGCTTCGCCGCCGATGTCGCGCACGAGATCAAGAATCCGCTGACCTCCCTGCGCAGCGCCGTCGAGACGGCGGCGCGGATCAAGAACCCGGAACAGCAGCGCCACCTCATGGCGATCATCGTCGACGACGTCCGCCGACTCGACCGACTGATTTCCGACATCTCCGACGCCTCGCGCCTGGACGCCGAACTGTCGCGCGCCGAGAGCGAGCCGGTCGACCTGGCGCGGATGCTGGAGACGCTCGTCGACATCTACAGCACGACGGGCGACGGAGCCGACGGGCGGCCGTCGCTGCGGCTGGAGGGCGGCGACGGCGACCTGCGTGTGGCCGGGATGGAGGACCGGCTGGTCCAGGTCTTCCGCAATCTGCTCGGCAACGCGATCTCGTTCAGCCCCCCGGAAGGGCACATCACACTGCACGGGCGGCGCAACGGTGGGGTGGTGACCGTGACCGTCGAGGACGAGGGGCCGGGCATCCCGCCGGGCAAGGAGGAGGCGATCTTCGAGCGCTTCTACAGCGAGCGGCCGGCCGGGGAGAAGTTCGGGACCCATTCCGGCCTGG
>JBKBLL010000051.1:0-17958 GCA_046296375.1 Alphaproteobacteria bacterium
GAAGTTCAGCGGCGGCCCGTCCGACATCGATCGTGCTCACCATCGGGATCTTCTGCGACGGATCGAGAAAGATCGGCAGCACACCCTCGGCGATCGCGGCGTCCGCCACTTCGCTCCACGTCTCCACGAAATAGCCGGGCCGCAGGAAGGCGGTCGCGGCTGCCGCCCCATCGAACATGGCCTCCAGCCGGTTCAAGGTGCCGATCACCCCGTTTCCGGACGCGTGCTGTGCACCGACCGACGACAGCACGACGGCCTTGGGCAGGCGCGCGCGCCGCGCGCCTTCGGCCAGCGCCGCACCGATTTCCTCGGTCCGCGCATAGGGATCGCCGCTGACCGGCGGCGGGTTGAGCAGGAACGCGCCCGATGCGCCTTCCAAGGCAGCGGCCACCGCCCCGGCATCGTCGATACTCGCGACGGCGACCTGCGCTCCGATCTCCCTCCAGCGCGCCCCCTGCTCCGGGCGGCGCAGGACGACGCGCACGGTTTCGCCGTGCTCGATCAGGGTGCGCGCCGTCTCGCCGCCCGCCCTGCCGTTCGCTCCGAACACCACGTGCATGATGGTTCTCCCTGGCTGCTTGATCCGGGCGCCGACGCTAGCGACCGGGCTTTCATGCGTCCAATGCATGAAATATATATCACCCATGCGTGAAGTGGATTTTCGCCGGATCGACCTCAACCTGCTCGTGGCGCTCAACGCGCTGCTGGAGGAAAGGAACGTCACGCGCGCCGCTGCCCGTCTCGGCATGAGCCAGCCGGCGGCGAGCCGCGCGCTCGCGCGGCTGCGCGCGATGTTTTCGGATGCGCTGCTGGTCGATGGACCGGGAGGCTACCTGCTCAGCAGCCGCGCCGAGGAGCTTCGGCCCGCCTTGCGGCAGATGCTGGCCGGGATCGGCGGGATGCTGGCGGCGACCCCCTTCGATCCCGCAGAGGCGACCGGCTCACTGCGCCTCCTGATGACCGATCTTCACGCGGCCGTGCTCGCGCCGCGTCTGCTCTCCAGGCTGGCCATAGAGGCGCCGGCTCTCGACCTCGACATCCTCCCGCCCCGTCGGGCGCTTATGGAGGCACTGGAGAGCGATGCCGCCGACGCGGTCGTGGGGGTGATCGACGAAGCGCCCGCGGGGATCCGCCGCCGAACGCTGTTCGACGACCGGTTCGTGACGTTCATGCGCGCCGGGCATCCAGCCGCCGGACGAAACCTCGCACTCGATGACTATCTGGCCCTCGACCACATCGTGGTGAGCATCACCGGCACGGGGCGGGCGCCCGTCGACGAACTGCTTTCGGCCATGGCCCGCAGCCGGCGCGTACGCGTGCGCGTTCCAAACTTCTTCGCCGCCATGGAAATCGCCGCCGGGTCCGATCTCGTGGTGACGCTGCCGGCGAGCCTCGCCCGGACCGCGGCCTGCGCCGCACGTTTCCTCATGCTGCCGCCGCCCGTCGATCCGGGCCGGATCGCGGTCGGCCTCCTCTGGCATGCCCGACACCAAAACGCACCCCGTCACGTCTGGCTGAGGCGTCTTATCGTGGCGGCCGCACAACCGTTCGCCGCCGCCGCCGATGCGGGGCAGGAACGGACGGGGCCGCCCAACCCCGACGTCGCTGACCGCCCGTCATGAGCGGGATGAGCTGGGAATCTCACCCATTTCCGGTGAAATCCGGCCCCCTCGCCCGCTCCGCCCCCGATCGACGGCGAACGCGTCATTCCGTTTGGGCGAGAACGGCGGCCAGCGCGCGGCGGGCCGGGGCCGGATCTGGGGCCGGATCTGGGGCGGAGGCCGCGGCCAGGGTGATCGCGGCTTTCCACAGGGTCCAGCCGGCGGCACGGTGCCAGGTGGCGTCGTCGTGCGGCAGGGCGGCGCGGAAGCGGGCGCGGGCCGGACCTTCGAACAGGGTCCAGGCGGCGGCGAGGTCGCAGGCGGGGTCGCCCACCGCACAGTAGCCGAAATCGATCACGGCATGCAGCCGTCCCCGGCGCAGCAGCAGGTTGCCGGCCGCGACGTCCCCGTGCACCCAGACGGGCGACCGGGTCCAGCGGTCGGCGAGCGCTCTCTCCCACACTGCGACCGCCGCGGCCATGTCGATCCCGTCGCTCCGGCCGCCGAGCGCGGCCAGCGCCGCCCGCGCCTCGGCATCGTAGACGGCGAGATCGCCGCCGCGGTCGAAGCTGTGCGAGCCGGCTACCGGCGCGGCGGCCGTCGCCAGCTCCTGCAGGGCGGCGAGGAAGGAAGCGAGATCGTCGGCGAGGCGCATGTCGTCCACCGGCCCGGCCGCCGCCAGCGGCGTCCCGTCGATCCAGCGGAAGACGGACCAGGCGAAGGGATAACCCCGGTCCGGCGCGCCGATGCCGAGCGGTTCGGGCACCGGCAGGGGCAGCCGCTCGCCCAGCCAGGGAAGCCAGCGCTGCTCCTTGCCGACCTGGCTGGCGTAGCGGACGGCGCGCGGCAGGCGCAGCAGCAGCGAGGGGCCCAGGCGGAAGGTCGCATTGTCCCAGCCGCCGGGGCACACCGGCCGCACCGGCAGGTGCGCCCACTGCGGAAACTGCCGCCCGACCAGGGCCGTCGCGAGCTCCGGGCCGACGTCGATCCGGGGCGCGTCCGCCGGCATGCCGGTCAGATCGGCGAGACCGAGTGCCCGCCGTCGACGTGCAGGATCTGGCCGGTCACGTACCGCGAGGCGTCGGCGCACAGGAAGAGCAGCGGCCCGTCCAGGTCCGCGTCCTGGCCGAGCCGGCGCTGCGGCACGCGCGCGATCAGCGCCTTGCCCGCATCGGTCGCGAAATAGTCGCGGTTCATGTCCGTCTCGAAATAGCCGGGGGCCAGCGCGTTGACGCGGATGTCGTTGCGCGCCAGCTCGACGGCCATGGTCCGGGTCAAGTGGGCGAGGCCGGCCTTGGCGGCGTTGTAGGCGACCGTCCCGATGCCGGTCCGCAGCGCCAGCAGCGAGGCAATGTTGACGATGTTGCCGCCGCGGCCCGCCGCCGCCATGCGCTGCGCCGCCTCCTGGGCGACGAACCAGGCGCCGGTCAGGTTCGTGTCGATGACGCTGCGCCAGTCGTTCTCGTCGACGTCCAGGATGCGGCGCGTGACGGCGATCCCGGCATTGTTCACCAGCACGGCGGGCGTCCCCATGCTGGCTTCCACCATGCCGAACGCCGCCCGGACCCGTGCCCTGTCGGTCACGTCCAGGGCGAAGCCCTGCGCCTTGCCGCCGGCCGCGGCGATCTCCTCGGCGACACGGTCGAGCCGCGACGCGTCGCGCGCCATCAGGGCGATGCGCGCGCCGGCGCGGCCCAGGGTTCGCGCGAAGGCGGCCCCCAGGCCCCGCGACGCGCCGGTCACCACGACGACCTTGCCGTCCAGTCGGAAGAGCGTGTCCATCGTCGATCCTCATCCCTGCGAGCGGTCGACGCGGCGATAACCGAGTTTGCCGGGCGCCGCAACCGAGCTAGCTTGTCGCCGGGCGGCAGGCGCCGCCGGGAGCCCGCCATGCACATCGACATTGTCTCCGACACGATCTGCCCCTGGTGCCTGATCGGCAAGCGGCGCCTGGAGCGGGCGCTGGCGCAGCGCCCCGGCATCCCGGTCGCGCTGCGCTGGCACGCCTTCCAGCTGAACCCCTGGATGCCGCCCGAGGGCATGGAACGGGCCGCCTATCTGGCAGCCAAGTTCGGCAGTGCGGACGCGGAGGCGACCTACGCCAACATCGCGCGCGTCGGCGCGGCCGAGGGCATCCCGTTCCGTTTCGACCGGATCCCGCGCACCCCCAACACCGTTGCCGCGCATCGGCTGGTCCGCCTGGCCGGCCGGTCGGGACGACAGGACGCGGTGGTGGAGGCCCTGTTCCAGGCCTATTTCGTCGAGGGCCGCGACATCGGCAGCATCGGGCAGTTGGCTGCGATCGCCGGCGCCGCCGGTCTCGACGCCGAAGCGGCGGCAGTCTGGCTGGCCGGCGACGAGGACCGCGATGCCGTCCTGGCCGAGGATGCGAGCGCGCGCCGCATGGGCGTACAGGGCGTCCCCCTCTTCATCGTCGCCGGCCGCTACGTCATCTCCGGGGCCCAGGAGGCGGAGTATTTCCTGCCCGTACTCGACCTCGCGCTCAACGAGGAAACGCGCGGCGCCGCGGAGTAGTGGAGCCGCCGCCCGTCAGGAGGCGGCGCGGCGCTTCTGCGGCTGCCTCTCGCCCTCTCCCTCCCCGGCGGCCCTGGCGATGGCGGCGAGGGTCTGCAGCAGCTTCTTGACCCCCTTCAGCCGCTGCTTCGCGTCGTCCCAGGCGCGTTGGTAGACGAGGCGGTGGTCGGGCCGCAGCTTCGCCGAGCCCGCTTGGCGCGTGATGAAGTCGATGAGCCCGGCCGGGTTGACGAAGCGGTCGCTGCGGAAGGCCACCACCGTGCCCTTCGGGCCGGCGTCGATCTTCTCCACCCCGGCGATCCGGCAGAGCCGCTTGATGGCCACGATCTCCAGAAGGTTCTCGACCTCCGGCGGCAGCGGTCCGAAACGGTCGACCAGTTCGGCGGCGAAAGCGTCGATCTCGCGCCTGTCCTCCAGCGTGGCGACCCGGCGGTAGAGGCCGAGCCGGACCGACAGGTCCTTCACGTAGGCCTCGGGAATCAGGACCGAGCTGCCGATGTTGATCTGCGGCGACCAGGCTTCCTCGCGCACCGCTTCGGCCTCGCCCGCGCGCGCCTGCGCCACCGCCTCCTCCAGCATCTGCTGGTAGAGCTCGATGCCGACCTCGCGGATATGCCCCGACTGCTCGTCGCCGAGGAGATTGCCGGCACCGCGGATGTCCAGGTCGTAGCTCGCCAGGGTGAATCCGGCGCCCAGCGTGTCGAGCGTCTGCATGACGTGGAGCCGCTTCTCCGCCGCCTTGCTCACCTGGCGTCGGGGCGGAAGGGTGAGATAGGCGTAGGCCCGAACCTTGCCGCGCCCGATCCGCCCGCGCAGCTGGTAGAGCTGGGCGAGGCCGAACATGTCGGCCCGATGCACGATCAGCGTGTTGGCGGTGGGAATGTCGAGGCCGGATTCCACGATGTTGGTCGAGACCAGGATGTCGTAGCCGCGCTCGTAGAAGCCGCTCATCACCGCTTCCAGTTCGGTCGGCGCGAGGCCCCCGTGCGCCACCGCGATCCTGGCGTCGGGCACCAGCTTCCTGATCTCCTCGACCACCTCGGCGAGGTCGCGGACCCGCGGACAGACATAGAATATCTGGCCGCCGCGGAACCGCTCGCGCGTGATCGCCTCGCGTACGGTCAGCGGGTCGAACGGCCCGACGAAGGTGCGCACCGCGAGGCGGTCGACCGGGGGGGTCGCGATGATGCTCATCTCGCGCACGCCCGATAGGGCGAGCTGAAGGGTGCGCGGGATCGGCGTCGCGGTCAGCGTCAGCACATGCACGTCGGCACGCATCTGCTTCAGCCGCTCCTTGTGTGAGACGCCGAAATGCTGCTCCTCGTCGACGATCAGCAGGCCCAGATGCTTGAACTGGATCGTCTTCGCCAGCAGCGCATGGGTGCCGACGACGATGTCGACGGTACCGTCGGCCACACCTTTCCGGACCTTGGTCGCGTCCTTGCCGGAAACCATGCGCGACAGCTGTTCCACGCGGATCGGCAGCCCGGCGAAGCGCTCGGCGAAGGTCTTGTAGTGCTGGCGGGCGAGCAGCGTGGTGGGCACGACGACCGCGACCTGCAGGCCGGCCATCGCGGCGAGGAAGGCCGCGCGCAGGGCGACCTCCGTCTTGCCGAAGCCGACGTCGCCGCAGACCAGCCGGTCCATCGGACGGCCCGAGGCGAAGTCTTCGAGGACATCCTCGATCGCCTTCAGCTGGTCGTCGGTCTCCGGGTAGGGGAAGCGGGCACAGAACTCGTCCCACAGGCCTTCGGGCGGCGCCAGTGTCTCACCGGAACGCACCAGGCGCTGGGCCGCGACCGCGATCAGCTGGTCGGCCATGTCGCGGATGCGCTGCTTCAGTTTCGCCTTACGCGCCTGCCACTGCGCCCCGCCCAGCCTGTCGAGTTGGACGCCGCTCTCCTCCGAGCCGTAGCGCGACAGGACCTCGATGTTCTCGACCGGCACGAACAGCTTGTCGTTGCCGGCATAGACCACTCGCAGACAGTCGTGCGGCGCGCCGCCCGCGTCGATCGTTTCCAGGCCTTCGTACCGGCCGATGCCGTGGTCGATGTGGACGACGAGGTCGCCCTCGGTGATCTCCGACAGTTCCGAAAGGAAACGCTCCGCACGGCGGCGCGAGCGCGGCCGGCGGCCCAGCCGTTCGCCGAGTATGTCCTGCTCGGTGACGACGGTCAGCCCGGCGGCGCGGAAGCCGCTGTCGAGGTCGAGCACGGCGAGGGCTGCGGTATCGGCGGGCAACGCCTCGACCTCGCCCCACCCGGCGACGGGGGCCGCCCTCTCCAGCCCGTGTTCGCGCAGCAGGTTGCCCAGCCTGTCGCGCGAGCCCGCCGAGTATCCCGTGACGAGGACACGCCGGCCCTCCACGGTCTCGCCGACGATCCGCTCGGCGGCGGCGGTGAACAGGTTGGCCTTGGGATCGGCCCGGGCCGCGGAAAAATCCGGCGCCGGGCGACCGCCGGCGTCGACCGCGTTCGCCTCTCCGCTCATCGCAGGGGCGAGCGCCACCACGGCACGGGCGGCGACCGCCTCCCCCCACTCGGCCGCGTCCATGTAGAGGCCGTCCGGAGGGGCGGGGCGGTAGACGCCGTCGCCGGCGTCGCTGCCCATCATCGAACGGCGGGCGGCATAGTGGTCGGCGATCATGTCGAGCCGCGCGTCGCGCGCCGCCTCGGCCTGATCGTCGAGGAAGACCGCCGCGTCGGGGAGATAGTCGAAGAGCGTCTCCAGCCCGTCGTGGAATAAGGCGAGCCAGTGCTCCATCCCCACATGCCGGCGGCCGGCGCTGATGGCTTCATAGAGCGGGTCGGCACCGGACACAGCGCCGAACAGCGCGCGATAGGCGGTTCGGAACCGCTCTATCGAGGCCGTGTCGAGCAGGACTTCGCTGACCGGCATGAGTGCGAAGCCATCGCGCTTGGCGATCGTTCGCTGGGTCAGCGGGTCGAAGCCGCGGATGCCGTCGACCTCGTCGCCGAACAGGTCGAGGCGAACCGGCTCGGCCGAACCCGGCGGGAAGATGTCGACGATGCCGCCCCGCACGGCGAACTCGCCCGGCTCCATCACCGTCTCGGTGCGGGCATAGCCGTTGCGGCCCAGAAAGGCCGTGAGCGCGTCGAGGTCCAGCCGGTCCCCGGTCTTCACTGCGAACCGTGCGGCGCGGAACATCGCGGCGGGGGGTACGCGCTGGACGAGGGCGTTGACCGTCGTCAGCATGATCAGCGGGTCGCCGCCCCCCTGGTCCCGCCGGGCCGCCAGGTGCGACAGCGTCTCGATCCGCCTGCTGACCACGTCGCCATGCGGCGAAACCCGGTCATAGGGCAGGCAGTCCCATGCCGAAAAGGTCAGGACGGGCATGTCCGGCGCGAAGAAGGCGAGGCCCTCGCGCAGGCGGACCATGCGCTCTTCGTCGCGGGCCACGAACAGGACCGGTCGTCCCGCCCGGCGCACCGCGTCCGCGACGAGGATCGGCACGAACCCTTCGGGCGCACCTTCGAGCCGGGTCCGCTTGGCTCGGGTAATATCGATTTCAAGCAAAGGTTTGCGCCGAAATATCGAACTTCAACAGGAGCTTCGTGACCGGACTCTCGATCTCGGCCGGGACCGGGGACCGTCCGCTGATCCAATCGAAGATTTCCGGATCCGGGCAGTCCAGCAGCCGTTCGAACGCGTCGAGTTCCTCCGCGTCGAAGCTGTCCACATAGCGTTCCGCGAAGCGCCCCAAAATGAGGTCCGACTCCTTGGTGCCGCGATGCCAGCTCTGGAACTTCAGCCGCTTGCGCCGGATCTCTGTCGGGTGCGCCATCGGGTTCTCCATGCCTGTGCGACAGGATATAGAGGCGGGGCGCGCCGCTGTCAGCAGGAGGCGTGCCGCGCCCGAACGGGGTTCCATGCGACCGCAGCAGCTCTTTCCCCTCTATGCCCCGCCGACCGCCCTGCCCGGCGTCGGCCCGCGCGTGGCGGCGTTGCTGGAGAAGCTGGCGGGCCCGCATGTCGTCGACCTGTGCTGGCACCTTCCGACCGGACTGATCGACCGGCGCAACCGGCCGACCATCGCGGACGCCGTGACGGGTGCCGTCGCGACGCTGACGGTCACGGTCGAGCGGCACTTCCCCGGTGCCGGACGGCGCCAGCCCTACCGGGTGCGCTGCGCCGACGCCACGGGCTTTCTGCACCTCGTCTTCTTCCACGCGCGCCGGGACTATCTCGAGAAGCTGCTGCCGGTGGGCGCCGAGCGGGTGGTCAGCGGTCGGGTCGAGCGCTTCAACGCCGAGGTCCAGATCGTCCACCCCGAACATGTCGCCCCCCCTGAGGAGGCGGACGCGATCCAGCCCGTGGAACCGGTCTATCCCCTCACCGCCGGGATCGCACCGAAGCTGCTGCGCCGGGCCATCCGCGCCGCTCTCGACCGGGCTCCCGACCTCGCCGAATGGCAGGATCCCGCCTTCGTCGCACGGGAGGGCTGGCCCTCCTGGAAGGAGGCGCTCGAGACCGCGCACGCCCCGGCCGAGGAGGCCGACCTCGTGCCGCAGGCGCCGCACCGCGCTCGCCTCGCCTATGACGAACTCCTCGCCAACCAGCTCGCCCTCGCCCTGGTCCGGCAACGCCAGCGCCGCCTCGCCGGCAGGCCGGTGCGGGCGAGCGGCGCCCTGCGTCGCCGGATGGAAGCTGCCCTCCCCTTCGCGCTCACGGCGGCGCAGGTCGGTGCGGGCGAGGAGATCCGGCGCGACCTGGCGAGCGGCGACCGCATGCTGCGGCTCCTCCAGGGAGACGTCGGCAGCGGCAAGACCGTCGTGGCACTGGCGGCTATGCTCGACGCGGTGGAAGCCGGCGCCCAGGCCGCCCTGATGGCGCCGACCGAGATATTGGCGCGCCAGCACTTCGCCACCCTGGCCCGGCTGGCGGAGCCCGCGGGGATCGACATCGCCTTGCTGACCGGCCGGGAAATGGGTGCGGCGCGCGCCGCGCTGCTGCAGCGGATCGCGGACGGGTCGGCGCCGATCGTCGTCGGCACCCATGCCCTGTTCCAGGACGAGGTCCGCTTCCGCGACCTGGCGCTGGCGGTGGTCGACGAGCAGCACCGGTTCGGTGTCGAGCAGCGGGTCGCGCTCGCGGCCAAGGGCATGCGCACGCACGTCCTGGTGATGACGGCCACGCCGATCCCGCGGACCCTCACGCTCACGGCCTATGGCGACATGGACGTCTCGCTCCTGAGGGAAAAGCCTGCGGGCCGCCAGCCGGTCGACACGCGCGTCGCGCCGGCAGCCCGGCTTGACATGGTGAAGGAAGCCGTCGCCCGCGCGCTCGCGCGGGGCACGAAGGTCTACTGGGTCTGCCCTCTGGTACAGGAATCGGAGCAGAGCGACCTCGCGGCCGCCGAAGCGCGGCATCAGGAACTGTACGCCGCCTTCGGCCCCCGTGTCGGCCTCGTGCACGGGCGGATGAAGGGTGCGGAGAAGGACGCGGTCATGGCCGCCTTCGCCACCGGCCCGGTCGACCTGCTGGTCGCGACGACCGTGATCGAGGTCGGCGTCGACGTGCCCGCCGCGACCGTCATGGTGATCGAGCACGCCGAACGCTTCGGCCTCGCCCAACTCCATCAGTTGCGCGGCCGGATCGGACGCGGCGGCGGGCCCTCGACCTGCATCCTGATCTACACGCCGCCCCTGGGCGAGACGGCGCGGGCGCGCCTGCAGGTGATGCGGGAAACCGAGGACGGCTTCCGCATCGCGGAGGAGGATCTCAGGCTGCGCGGCGCCGGAGAGATTCTCGGAACGCGGCAGAGCGGCATGCCGGCCTTCCGTCTCGCCGACCTCGCGCAGCATGCCGATCTGCTTGCGACCGCCCGCGACGATGTCGCACTGATCCTCGCGCGCGACCCCGATCTCGTCTCTCCCCGAGGCGAAGCGCTGCGCACGCTCCTCTACCTGTTCGAACGCGACGCCGCCGTGCGCTACGCTCGCGCCGGTTGAGCCGCCGACGGGAGCCGTCCGCCGGTTGAGCCGCCGACGGGAGCCGTCCGCCGGGGACCGGACGCACCCTGGTCGGCACGTAATCTCCCCTGTACGCACATCGGGAAGGCTGCATACTTGGCACGTCGCTTGCGGTGAACGGCGGCGGCCACGCCCCGGCGGCCCCTGCCCGCCGCAGCGGAACGAAACCGAAGCGGGAGCGCGACGGACCCATGGACTACGGCCTATTCATCCTTTCGCCGATGCGCGACCGGGCGAAACCGATCGCGACGCTGATCGCCGAGATCGAGGCGCAGGCGAAACTGGCCGAGAACCTCGGCTTTTCGACCGTCTGGTTCGCCGAACACCATCTGAGCAACGTCAGCGTCTGCCCTTCGCCGCTGATGCTCGCCGTGCATTGCGCCGCCCGGACGCGGCGGATCCGGGTCGGGACGGCGATCCTCGTGCTGCCCTTCTATCAGCCGATCCGCCTCATCGAAGAGATGGCATATGCCGATATTCTGACCGGCGGGCGGCTTACGGTCGGCGTCGGCTCCGGCAACCAGGACCATGAGGCCCGCCGGTTCGGGACCCGCGGCGAGGACCTGCCCGAGCGCTTCACGGAAATGCTCGACATCCTCGACATCGCTTTCGGCGACGGGCCGATCGCGTATGAGGGACGGCACTTCAAGATTCCAGAGACGGAGATCGTCGTTCGGCCGCGCCGCAACCCGGCCGCGCCCGTCCATATCGGCGGCATGGCGCACGTTCCGGCCGTCGTCGATCGCGTCGCCCGGAAAGGCTATGTGCCGTTCCTTTCGCCGCAGTGGAAACCCGTCGAGGCGTTCGTCGAGACACGCGACACGCTCGCGGCTGCGCATGTCGCGGCCGGCCATGCGCCCGGCAGCATGCCGCTGGCGGTGCAGCGCTACGTCCACGTGGCGGCCGACAGGTCGGAGACGCGCGTGGCGCTCGAGCAGCTGCGCTACGGCCAGCGCGTGGCCGGCGGGCTGAAGGCGCGCTCCGCCCGCTTCGACGGCGCATGGGTCAGCGAGCCCGAAGCGGGCACGGGCGAACCGACCGACGCGGAGATCCTGGAGCGCCTCGTCTTCGGCGATGCCGAAACCTGCGCCGAGCGGATCGTGGAAGATCACCGCCTGCTGGGACACAGCCATATGAGCTGCTTCGTCCAGTTTGGCGGGATGGAGGGCCGGCACGCCCTCGACGTACTCGAAAGGTTCGGCCGCGACGTGATCCCGGCCGTAGACAAGGCGCTCGCAGCAGCGGCGCCGAAAAAGGCGGCGATCGCCTGAGAGGGGAGAAGGACAATGAGCAGAATTTGGGGTCGGAGCCCGATCGTCACCCGCCGCGACGTGCTCGCGGGGATCGCCGCCGTCGGCGGCACGGCCGCACTCGGACGCGCCGGCATCGCCTTCGCGCAGGACGCCAAGCCGCTGACCTGGGGTTCGTCGAGCCTCGGGTCCACCGGCTACGTCATCCTGACCACGCTCGCGAGTTTCGTGAACAAGTCGACCGACCTGCGGAACTCGGCCATCTCGACCCAGGGCGGCACCGAGAACATCGTGCTGATGGGTAAGGGCGAGCTCGACCTCGGCCAGACCACGTCGAGCGGCTGGTCGCTCGCCACGGCCGGCGAGAAGCCCTTCGTCGAGAAGGTGCCGCTGGTCCAGATGTTCTCCTACACCATCTTCCAGACCTCGCCGATGGTGCGCGCCGACTCGCCGATCAACACCGTGGCGGACCTCGCCGGCCGGCGCGTCATGCCCGCCGGCGCCGGCGGCGCCACGGCGCTGATGTTCCGCATCCTGATGGAAGCCGGCGGCGTCGGCGGCAAGATCAACTGGACGTTCGGCTCCTGGCGCGAGACGTACGACGCCATGAAGGCCGGCGCGGTCGACTGCATCCCGACCCTCATGACCAACGGACGCATGTCGCCGGTGATGACCGAACTGACCGCCGGCATGGCGATGCGGCCGGTCCAGATCACCGACGATCTCGTGGCGGCGGCCCAGCAGCAGAACCCCGGCATCCTGGTCAGCACGGTCGAGCCGGCCCAGTGGGACACGCTGACGGAACCGGCGCAGCTCATCACCGAGTCCGGCATCCTCGCCACGACGCCGCGGCTCGGCGACGATGCGGGCTACGCGATCACCAAGGCGGTGTTCGACAATGCCGAGGAGATCCGTGCCAGCGGCGCACAGCTGCGCGATGTCGCACCCGACTTCGCGACACGCTTCCTGCTGCCCGGCTTCCCGGTGAATGCCGGTGCCGCGCGCTACTTCAAGGAGAAGGGCGTGTGGCGCGACGATCTGACGATCGCGTCCTGACCGGCTGGAGGGGCGGCGACGTATGACCTCGCATCCGGCGCCTGCGTCGGAACACGGCGGCGGTGCCGGTTCGGGGCGCGTCGCGCGCCTCCTCCGCGAACTCTCGGACCTGCCGACCGCGAACGGCGCGGTCGGGCTCGCCGCGGCCGCGGCGGCGCTGCTGGTGGCCCTCTCGATGGCCGCCATCCATCTGGTGCAGATCTGGGGCTTCGTTCTGCCGTCCGGGCAGTTCAAGAACGTCCATCTGGGATTCGGCCTGACCCTGTGCGCCCTGGTGATGATCGCGAAGGCCCCGGCCGGGCGCCGGGTCGACCGGGCGTTGCTCGGGGTGGCACTGGCCGCGGTCCTCGTGTCCTTCGTCTTCATCCATGTGGAGTACGAGGAACTCGTCACCACGCGGACCTTCCTCGCCCAGCCGTCCGACTTCTGGATTGGCGTGACCCTGCTCCTGGCCGCCCTCTACATCTGCGGGCGCGAGTGGGGCTGGACCATACCGGCGCTCGCCGTCGCCGCCCTCGCCTACGGCTATTGGGGCAACCTCATCCCCGGCGAGCTTTTCTGGCACGGCGGCCTGCGGCTCGAACGGCTGATCGGCTATGCCTCGATTCCTTATTTCCAAGGCCTGCTGGGCGGCCTGACCGAACTCTCCGCCGGCACGATCTTCATCTTCATGCTGTTCGCCGGCATCCTGCAGGTCACCGGAGGCATCGAGTTCATCATCGCCATCGGCCGTGCGCTCGGCGGCCGCAGCCGCGCCGGCCCCGCCCAGGTCGCGGTGATCTCGAGCGGCTTCATGGGGATGATCTCGGGCAGCAGCGTCGCCAACGTCGCCGCGACCGGTGCCTTCACCATCCCGATGATGAAGCGCTCGGGCTTCAAGCCGGAGTTCGCCGGGGCGGTGGAAGCGGTCGCCTCGACCGGCGGACAGCTCACCCCCCCGGTGATGGGTCTAGCCGCCTTCCTGATCGTCGGCACCACCGGCATCCCCTATGCCGAAGTGATGCTGGCGGCCGCTTTTCCCGCCTTCATCTACTACGTCCACCTGATGCTGGCGGTGCATCTGCGCACCGTCGCGCTCGGCATCGACACGCGCACCATCGCCGCCGCGAGCCCGGGGCTGGAGGATGTGCCGATCGGCGTCGCCCTGTGGCGCTACGGGCACCTGCTGCTGGGCATCGCCGTCCTGGTGACGCTGCTGATCCAGCAGATGCCGGCGGGAACCGCGGCACTCTATTCGATCGGTGCGCTCCTGGCGCTCGACGGGACGCGCCGCCTGCTCGCGGGCTATCGCGATCCGCTGGGCGCGCTGGCCGGGATACTGCGGATGGTCGTGGCCGGCTTCAACACGGGAGCCCGGGGCGGCGCCCAGGTCGCCGTCGTCATCGCCGTCATCGGGGTGATGGTGGAGATCCTGGCGGTTACGGGATTCGCCCAGAAGCTGTCGAACATGATGCTCGACCTGGCGGACGGGCGCCTCTGGCTGCTGCTGCTGATCGCCGCCTTCACCTGCCTCGTCTTCGGGCTCGGCCTGCCGACCTCGGCCGCCTACATCATCGTGGCGGTACTCGGCGCGCCCGCGATGATGAAGCTGGGCGTGCCGGAACTCGCCGCGCACATGTTCGTCTTCTACTTCGCCAACGTGTCGGCCATAACGCCGCCTGTGGCGGTGTCAGCCCTGGTGGCGGCCAATATCGCCGGCGGGCGGTTCATGACGACCGCCTTCACCAGCATGCAGCTCGGCCTGCCCGGCTTCCTGCTGCCCTTCCTGTTCGTGGTGCACCCGGAAATTCTGGGTATCGGCGTAGGCGCGGGCACCCAGGCGCTGGTGGCGGCGATCGCGCTCATCGCCGTCCTCTCCCTCAACGTCGCGATCGAGGGGCATCTCGTCCGGCCGATGCGGATCTGGGAGCGGGCGCTGCTGCTGCCGGCAGCCTTCGGGCTGCTCTATCCAGGCTGGACCACGACCGCCGTCGGACTGGTTCTGCTGCTGGCGGTCGCCGCGTTCCAGGCGCTCCCGGAGCGACGCACCGCGACCGGCTTGCGGTAAGGCAAGGGGACGCTGTGGCCGGCGCCCCCCTTGCCTTCCCGACGGCTACCCTTCGCTCGCCGCCGATCAGTCCGGCTTCGTGTTCCGGCGGCCGCGCACCTCGACCCCCACCGGCTCTTCGACGTAGCGGATGATGTTGGTGAAGTCCTCGGTCTTGCCGCCGCGCGAATAGGCGTAGCTCCACCACTGCTTCACCATCTGGCCGATCCACATGGGCACGCCCAGGGCTTCCGCCTCGTCGATCGCGAGCTTCACGTCCTTGTACATGAGCTCGGTCCGGAAGCCGTAGTCGAAGCTGCGCGTCAGAATCGCACTCGGAAACTTGTCGGTGACCGCTGTGTTGCGGCCGCTGCCGGCGCTGATGACGTCGACCATGACGTCCGGGTCGAGCCCCGCCTTCGCGCCCATCACGAAGGCCTCCGCCGAGGCCGCCATGGCGGTCGCGGACAGGAGGTTGTTGATGATCTTCATCGTCTGGCCCTGGCCGGCCTCCTCGCCGACGAAGAAGGGCTTGCCGATCACCTTGAACACCGGCTCGAGCCGATCCCAGGTCGCGCGGTCGCCCGAGACCATGACGGCCAGCGTCCCCTTGACCGCTCCGCCCACGCCGCCGGAGACGGGGGCGTCCATCGGCACGACGTTCTTCGCCTTCAGGCCGTTGGCGATCTCGATCGCGGCTCGCGGACCGGTCGTCGACAGGTCGACGAAGGTCCGTACGCGGCTGCCTTGCGCCACGCCGTCGGGGCCCAGCGCGACATGGCGGACGACGTCGGGGGTCGGCAGGCTGACCAGAACGGTCTCGACCCTGGAGCCGACCTCGGCCGGCGAAGCGGCCGCCTCGGCGCCGAGCGCCACGGCCTTGTCGACGGCCTGCTTGTTCAGGTCCGCCACGATCACCTTGTAGCCGGCCTCGATGAGCCGCTTCGACATGGGCGCGCCCATCGCGCCGAGACCGATGAAACCGAGCGTCTCCGCCACGTTCAGTACTCCGTTGCTCCCGTCCGATCGACGCACTCTAGCCGGGCGGGGCAACCGGCGCCATGCGCCCTCGACATCGGACCCGGCGGAGCGATAATCCTGAAAGCGGCAGGGAGGTGACGATGCGCGCAGTCGCTCTGGAGCAGGTGGCGGACGATCCCCGGCGATCCGCGGCGGCGGCGCGGCGCCTCATCCGCTCGGGCGCCCATACCGGGCACACGGCGGGCCTGGCACTCGGCTGCCTGCAGGGCAACGTCGTCATCCTGCCCAAGACCTACGCCCTGGCGTTCGCCAACTACTGCCACCGCAATCCGAAGCCGTGCCCCCTGGTGGGCATGTCCGAGGCCGGCGACCCACGGCTGCCGACGCTCGGCGCCGACATCGACATCCGGACGGACGTTCCCAGCTACAGCGTCTATCGGGACGGCGAACTGGTCGATCGGGTGACGGACCTCCGATCCCTGTGGACGGACGACCTCGTGACGTTCGTCCTCGGGTGCTCCTTCTCCTTCGAGGAAGCGCTGATGGACGAGGGCATTCCGCTCCAGCACATCGAACGCAACCTCACGGTCTCGATGTATCGCACGGGGATCGAAACCGCGCCGTCGGGGCCTTTCCGCGGCGGCATGGTGGTCTCTATGCGGCCCATGACCGCCGCGAACGCCATTCGTGCGGTCGAGATCACCTCCCAGTACGCCGCCGCGCACGGGGCGCCGATCCATCTGGGCGATCCGGCACGGATCGGCATCGCCGACATCGGAGAGCCCGACTGGGGCGACGTCCAGACCATCGCCGCGGACGAGATGCCCGTGTTCTGGGCCTGCGGCGTCACCCCGCAGAACGCGGTGCGGGAGGCGCGGCCGTCGCTGTGCATCACGCACACGCCCGGGTCGATGCTGATAACGGATCGGCGCAGCCGGGGTTTCGCCGCACGCTGGTGACGCGCCGCGGGCGGTCTCCGGTCGTGCAGTGAGGGCGTCGCCGTGCTATCCCTCGCCGCGCCATGCTGCGTATTGAAAACCTCACCTATCGCGTCGCCGGACGGACGATCCTGGACAACGCCTCCGTCGCGATCTCCGATGGCCACAAAGTCGGGCTGGTCGGCCGCAACGGCTCCGGCAAGTCGACCCTGCTCAAGCTGCTGACCGGCGAGCTGACCGCCGACGGCGGCACGATCGAGGTCGGCCAGCGCACCCGCGTGGGATCGGTCCAGCAGGAGATGCCAGAAGCGCGCCGGACGCCGCTGGCGTTCGTGCTGGCGGCCGATGCCGAGCGCGACGCCCTTCTCGTCGAGGCCGAGACGGCGACGGACCCGCAGCGCATCGCCGACATCCATACCCGGCTCGCCGACATCGACGCGGCTTCCGCGGAAGCCCGGGCCGCCGCCATCCTCGCGGGCCTCGGCTTCGACGAGGCGATGCAGGCGCGGCCGCTCGGCGACTTCTCGGGCGGCTGGCGGATGCGGGTGGCGCTCGCCGCGACCCTGTTCTCGGCGCCCGACCTGCTTCTCCTGGACGAACCGAGCAACCATCTCGACCTCGAGACCCGGATCTGGCTCGAGAGCTATCTCAACGCCTATCGCGGCACGATCCTGCTGGTCAGCCACGACCGCGGCCTGTTGAACGGCGTGGTCGGTTCGATCCTGCATCTGGTCGGCGGCGGGCTCACCCTCTATCGCGGCGACTACGATACGTTCGAGCGCACGCGCGCCGAGCGCCTGCGCCTCCAGGAGGCCCAGTCGGCCAAGCAGGCGGCGGCGCGCGCCCACATGCAGGCCTTCATCGACCGCTTCCGGTACAAGGCCTCGAAGGCGCGTCAGGCGCAGTCGCGCATCAAGGCGCTGGAGCGGATGGAAAAGATCAGCCCGATCCTGCGTGAGCCGGAAACGCGATTCGCCTTCCCCGACCCCGATCCCCTGCCCTCGCCGCTCGTCACCATGGACGGGGCCAGCGTCGGCTACGACGGCCGGCCGGTCCTGCGCAAGCTGAACCTCAGCATCGGCGCAGACGATCGGATCGCGCTGCTGGGCGCCAACGGCAACGGGAAGACGACCTTCCTGAAGCTGCTGCTCGGACGCCTGCAACCGCTGTCGGGCGAGGTCATCCGCGCGCCGAAGGTGCGGATCGGCTATTTCGAGCAGGAGCAGGCCGACGCGTTCGACCTTTCCATCACCGCTTTCCGCCATATGGCGCGCGAGATGGGCGATGTGCCGGAAGCCAAGGTCCGCGCCCATCTCGGCCGGTTCGGCTTCCCGCAGGAGCGCGCGGACGTGCGCATCGGGGACCTGTCCGGCGGCGAGAAGGCGCGCCTTCTGTTCGCGACGGTGACGCGCGACGCGCCCAACATCCTGCTGCTCGACGAGCCCACCAACCACCTCGACATCCGACACCAGCTCGAAGTGCTGAACCTGCTCTCCCGACTGCCGACGACGGTGATCGTGTCCTTGCACGATCTGGCCCTGGCCTCGGCCCATGCCGACAGCGTGCTGGTGCTGGAGC
>JBKBLL010000052.1:0-17727 GCA_046296375.1 Alphaproteobacteria bacterium
TGCACGCCCGGATCACCCCGCCCGGCCCGGGCGGGGATGGCCACGACCACCGTGTCTGCGTCGAGGACGCGCTGGCCGTTGCCGGCCGGGTCTGCGCCGAACGCGGCGCCCAGTTGACGGCGCTGCGACGGCGCGTGCTGGAACTGATCTGGGCCAGCCACCGGTCGGTGAAGGCCTACGACCTGCTGCACCAGTTGGGCACGGCGGAGAAGCCGGCGAAGCCGCCGACCGTCTATCGCGCGCTCGACTTTCTCATCGAGCAGGGACTGGTGCACAAGGTGGAGAGCCTCAACGCCTATGTCGGCTGCCCACATCCCACTGCGCCGCACGAGGGCCAGTTCCTGATCTGCGTCGCCTGTGGCCGCGTGGACGAGATGCCCGACCCCGCCCTGCCGGCGGCGATCCAGCGCGCCGCCCTCGCCGCCGGATATGCGGTCGAAGGGCAGACGGTCGAGGTCCGCGGACGGTGCGCGCAGTGCCGGACGTGAGGACGGGCGCGCCTTCCATCCCCCCGGTCCGGCCGGCGTCCCCCGCAACGAGCGGGGACGTGCTGATCGCGGCGCGCGGCATCGGCATGACGGGGCGCAGCGGCCCGATCCTGGAGCGGGTCGACCTCGAGGTGCATGCCGGCGAGATCGTGACCCTGGTCGGTCCGAACGGCGCGGGCAAGACCACCCTGGCGCGCATCCTGCTCGGGCTCGAGAAGGGCGACAGCGGAACGGTCGACCGCATGCGCGGCTGCGTCGTCGGCTATGTCCCCCAGCGCATGACGGTGGACCCGGTTCTGCCGCTGACGGCCCGGCGCTTCCTCACCCTGGTCGGCAGGGGGTCGCGCGGGTCGGTCGAGGCGTGCCTGACCGAGGTCGGCGCCGGCGGGCTCGCCGACCGCGCCCTCCAGGAACTCTCAGGCGGCGAACTGCAGCGCGTCCTGCTGGCCCGCGCCCTGGTCCGCCATCCCAACCTCCTCATCCTCGACGAGCCGGTGCAGGGCGTGGATTTCAACGGCCAGTTCGAACTCTACGATCTGATCAAGCGCATCCGCGACCGGCGGGGCTGCGGCGTGCTCATCATCTCGCACGATCTGCATCTGGTGATGGCCGCGACGGACCGGGTGGTCTGCCTGAATCGGCACGTCTGCTGCGCCGGCCACCCGGAGGATGTGAGCCGCGATCCGGCCTATATCGCCCTGTTCGGCCCCCGGGCGGCACGCGAACTCGCGGTCTACCATCACGACCACGACCATCGTCACGACCTGCACGGCGAAGTCGTCCCCCTGCCGGCCGCGCGCCGCGACCACGGCTGAGCCCCCGATCGATGCTCGACGACTTCATTGTACGGGCGCTGCTCGCGGGGCTCGGCGTCGCGGTGGTCGGCGGCCCGCTCGGCTGCTTCATCGTCTGGCGCCGCATGGCCTATTTCGGTGACAGTCTGGCGCACGCCGCGCTCCTCGGCGTCGCCCTGGGCCTGACGCTGCACGTCGCCGTCAATCTCGGCATCCTGGTCGTCTGCGTTTCGCTGGCGCTGCTGATCGCGCTCATGGAGCGGCAGCGGCGGCTCGCGACCGACACGCTGCTCGGCATCATGTCGCACGCATCGCTCTCGATCGGCCTCGTCACCATCAGCCTGCTCGCCACGGTCCGGGTCGACCTCATGGCCTATCTGTTCGGCGACATCCTGGCGGTGATGCCCACTGATCTCGCGTGGATCTACGGCGGCGGCGCGGTTGCGCTGGCCGCGCTGCTCTGTCTCTGGCGGCCGCTGCTGGCGATCACGGCTCACGCCGACCTGGCACAGGCCGAAGGCGTCAACGTGCAGGCCGTGCGCCTCGCCTTCATGCTGCTGATCGCGCTCGTCATCGCCATCTCCATGAAGATCGTCGGGATCGTCCTCATCACCTCGCTGCTCATCATCCCGGCCGCGGCGGCGCGCCGGCTCTCGCGCACGCCGGAACAGATGGCCGTGGCGGCGGCGCTGATCGGCTGCGTCTCGGTAGCGGCCGGGATCTGGGGGTCGTTCACCTGGGATACGCCCTCGGGTCCGTCGATCGTCGTCGCCGCCACGATCCTGTTCGCCCTCGGCCTCGCCGCCGGCGAACTGCCCCGGCTGCTCGGCCGTAGTTCAAGGAGTTGACAGGCGCCGCGATCGGTTCACTGCGAGTTCAGGCAGGCCCATCCATAACGGTCCGCCACCGAACGAGAGGAGATCGATCGATGGCAGACGATCCACGCGGACCGGACCTGGGCAGGCGTCTGGCCCACGAAGTCGAGCGACTTGTCCTGGGCCGTCGCGACCGCCCAGAACAGGCCGCCGCCACCCGGAGAGCGGTAGATCGCCACCGACGACTTGCTGGGCAGGGACGCGTTCGGCAGGCGCGAGAGGTCGGACATGGGCGGACTCCGGATCAGGGCCGCGCGGCGGCCGGAAGGGCGCGCCTATGCAAGCCCCGTTCCCGCCGCCCCGTCTCCGGCCGGAAATCCGGCCAGATCAGGCGCCGGGCGCGTTTCGCATAGCCTCCGCCTGGGCGTAGAAGCGCTTCTCCCACTCCTTCTGCTTGTCCACGCCCTCGCGGATGAACGGCGTGAAGACGGCCACATTGAGCAGCAGCCAGTTGACGAGGCTGGCCGGAAAGCGGAGCGGCTTCACGAAGTCGACGAACAGGACGACGCGGGTCCGGTCCGTGTGGTTCCAGGCCTCGTGCTCGAAAGCGTCGTCGAACAGAAGGACCTTGCCCTCCTCCCAGTTGCACACTTCGTCGGCGACGCGGATGCCCAGCTTGTCGCGGGGCTCCGGCACGATCAGGCCGAGATGCAGGCGGAGGACGCCGTTGTAGGGGCCGCGATGCGGAGGCAGGTGCTTGCCCGGCTCGAAGATCGAGAACATCGCCGTCTTGAGGCCGGGAATCTTCTGCACGATCCGCCAGGTTTCCGGGCACTGCCGGATCGCGTTGTCCGATTTCAGGCCGTAGCCCGCGATCATGAAGGTCTTCCAGTGCTTGTCCTGGCTGATCGTCTTCACGTCCGACGAGATGTCCGAGAAGCTCGGAAGCTCGTCCTGCCGCGTCAGCACCTGATCCAATTCCGCCCGTATCAGGCGCCACTCCTTCTCGATCTCGGCCGACCAGGGAAAGATCTCGTTGGCATAGACGGGCAGATTCGGCACCTTCGAATAGCGCAGGTTCAGCCGCTCGGCCCAGGCGACCACGGCCATCAGGGTCCGCACGACGAAGCCTGGCCGCTCCAACGGCGCAATGCCCTTCGTGCCGAACTCCTGGCGCGTGTCGGCCCCGGGGCCGCCGTCCGTCTGTCGCGTTCCTACGTCCGTCATCAGATTCCACTCTGTCAGTGCGATCGCGGATCCGTGGCCCCGTCGTTCTCGACGGCCGGGCCCGGGCGATGAGCGACGCGCGCCGGCCGCCCGCTCTCTTCCACCCTCCCCGTGTCCGTTTCACGGCAACGTCACAATATATGTAGGTCAGGGCTTGGGCGAGAAAGGTTCGATCGGCCGATGAGCAGCAACCAGAGCGCCTACGACGTCGTCGTCGCCGGCGGCGGGCCGGTCGGGCTGGCCTTCGCGGCCTCGCTCGCCCGGTCCGCGCCGCACGCGTTGAGTATAGCCGTCGTCGAGCGCCAGCCGATGACAGCGCTCGCCGCGCCCGCGTTCGACGGGCGCGAAATCGCCCTCACGCACCGCTCGCAACACCTGCTCGACCGCCTCGGCGCGTGGCATCACCTCCCCGAGGGCGATACTGCGCCGCTGCGGACCGCCCAGGTGCGGAACGGCGAAGGCCGCGCGGCGCTCCACTTCGCGCCGCCCGATGACGGGCCGGACGTGCTGGGCCGACTCGTCCCCAATCACCGCATCCGCGCGGCAATGCACGCCGTCGCCGCGAAGACGGCCGGCATCGACCTGCTCACCGACGCGACGGTCACGGCCCTGCACGACGGAGCCGTGGCGACCACCGTCGCGCTGGCCGACGGCCGCCGCCTGGAGGCCCGCCTTCTGGTCGCCGCCGATTCGCGCTTATCGCCCGTCCGGCGCATGCGCGGCATCGGTGCCGCGCGGCGCGACTTCGGCCGGTCGATGATGGTCTGCCGGGTGACGCACGAAGCGGCCCACGGCGCGTCCGCGGTCGAGTGGTTCGGCTACGGCCAGACACTGGCCATGCTGCCGCTGCGCGGGCGCATGTCGTCGGCGGTCGTCACCCTGCCGCCGCCGGAAATCGCCGCGCTGATGGCGATGGACGAAACGGCGTGCGGTGCGGCTCTGACCGAACGCGCCGGCGGCCGCCTCGGCAGGATGCACCTCGCCAGCACGCGCCACGCCTATCCGCTCGTCGCCACCTATGCCGACCGGTTCGCCGGCCGTCGCTTCGCCGCGATCGGCGATGCCGCCGTCGGCATGCACCCGGTCACCGCGCACGGCTTCAATTTCGGTCTGGCCGGTCAGGACCTGCTCGCCCGGTCGATCGCCGAGGCGATGCGCCGAGGCCGCGACGTCGCCGATGCCGGAGCGCTCGTGCGCTACGAGCGGGAGCACCGGCGCGCGACCCGGCCGCTCTACCTCGCGACCAATGCGACCGCCCTGCTCTACACCACCGACACCCCGCCGGCGCGGCTTCTGCGCGACGCCGTGCTGGCGTGCGGCGCCCTGCCGCCGGTGCGGCGCGCCATTGTCGCCCACCTTATGGACCGCACGGCCGAAGCGCTCCCGCCTCAGGCAATCAGCGCGGCGCGATAGGTTTCCGCATCGACGTTGCCCCCGGAGGCCACGACGGCGAGCGTGCGCCCGGCGACCGGCAGCTTTCCAGCCAGGACCGCCCCCAGCGCCACCGCGCCGCCCGGCTCGAGCACCACCTTGAGATGCCGAAAGGCCACCGCCATGGCGTGCTGTGCCTCCTGGTCCGACACCACGAGGGCGCCGGCGAGCAGGGACCGGTTCAGGGCAAAGGTGATCCGACCGGGCTCGGCGGCGAGCAGGGCGTCGGACAGCGAGGGGCGGCCGATCTCCACGGCGACCCGCCGGCCCGCGGCTAGCGACCGCGCATGGTCGTCATAGCCCTCCGGCTCGACGCACCAGACCTCGGCCTGCGCCCGCGCCGCCTTCACCGCCAGGCCGACACCTCCCACCAGACCGCCGCCGCTCGCCGCGGCCAGCACGGCGTCGGGCACGGCCCCCATCCCGGTCGCCTGCTCCATCAGTTCCAGGCCGACCGTACCCTGGCCGGCGATGACGTGCGGATGGTCGTAAGGCGGGATCACCGCCAGCCCCTCCTCCGCCGCGACGCGCCGCGCGATCGCCTCGCGATCGTCCTTCAGCCTGTCGTAGGGAACCACCCTGGCGCCGTAGGCCCGCGTGTTCGCGATCTTCATCGCCGGCGCGTCGTGCGGCATCACGATGGTCGCCGCGACGCCGAGGGCTCGCGCCGCCGCGGCGACACCCTGGGCGTGATTGCCGGACGAAAAGGCGACCACGCCGCGCCGGCGCTCTTCGTCCGACAGGCGACTGATCGCGTTGTAGGCGCCGCGGAACTTGAAGGAGCCCGTCCGCTGCAGGCACTCGGCCTTCAGCAGCAGCCGGCAGCCCAGTTCCTCGTTGAGCAGTGCCGATTCGAGCAGCGGCGTGCGCACCGCCTGGCCGCGCAGCCGATCGGCCGCGGACCGCACGTCCTCGATCGTCGGAAGGGGGTCGATCGTCGGAAGGGGGTCGTCGTTCATCAGGTGCGAAGCCCCAGAAGCGGCAGCAGGTCGGCGAGGCTCGCGATCGTCACGTTGGCATGGTGCGGCAGGTATTCGGGCGTGGCGCCCTGCCGATCGATCAGGGCCACCTGAAAGCCGAAGGCAGCCGCCCCGGCCGCGTCCCAGCCGTTCGCCGTGACGAAGCAGATGTGCGGGATCTCGACCTCAAGCTTCTCGACAGCCAGCAGATAGACGCTCGGATGCGGCTTGAACGATCCCTTCTCCTCGACCGAGATGACATGGTCCAGCGTGCGCGCCATCTCCGCCCGGTTGACGATGGCGGTCAGCATCGTCTCCGACCCGTTGGAGAGGATCGCGGCCTTACGCCCCGCCGCCTTGACCCGCTCGATCGTCGGCTTCGCGTCGGGATAGGCATCGAGGTTGAGATAGGTCTGCATCAGGTCGGCCCGGAGCACCGGATCGCGCAGGCCGAGCGCGGCCATCGCATGGTCGAGGGCGTCGCCGGTGACGCGCCAGAAGTCGGCGTGCCGTCCCATAAGGGTGCGCAGCCAGGAATATTCCAGCTGCTTGCGGCGCCAGAGTGCCGCGAGTTCGTCCGCCTTCGGGCCGATCTTGGCGCGCCGACGCTCGATGGGTGCCTGGATGTCGAACAGCGTGCCGTAGGCGTCGAACACGCAGGCTTCGATGTCGGTGAAGCGGAAGTCGCTCATCGGGCTTCGCTCCTCGCTCGGGCGGCTTTGGTCTGCGGCGCAAGCTATCCGTGCGCGCGACCGTCGCCAACCACTGACTGACCGTGGTGCCGCGCTTCTTTGACATCCGGCGCCATCGTGCCCATTTTCGTGGCGCCCCTATGGATTCCGAGCATCACAATGGCCGGACTGAACGGCGCGGTCTCGCGTCGGCGCACCTTCGCGATCATCGCGCACCCGGACGCGGGCAAGACCACGCTGACGGAGAAGCTGCTGCTGTTCGGCGGCGCGATCCAGCTCGCCGGCGCGGTGAAGGCGCGCGGCGAACAGCGGCGCGCCCATTCGGACTGGATGAAGGTGGAGCGCGAGCGCGGCATCTCGGTCACCTCGTCGGTCATGACCTTCGAGTATCGCGGCTGCACGTTCAACCTGCTGGACACGCCGGGCCACGAGGACTTCAGCGAGGATACCTACCGGACCCTGACCGCGGTCGATTCGGCCGTCATGGTCATCGACGGCGCCAAGGGCATCGAGGAGCAGACCCGCAAGCTGTTCGAGGTCTGCCGCCTGCGCGACGTGCCGATCGTCACCTTCGTCAACAAGTATGACCGCGAGAGCCGCGAGCCGTTCGACCTGATCGACGAGGTCGAGCAGGGGCTGGCCCTGGACGCCACGCCGGCCTCATGGCCGATCGGCATGGCACGCCACTTTCTGGGCTGCTACGACCTGTTCCACGACCGGCTCGTGCTGATGGCCCGCAGCAAGGGCGGCATGCCGGATATCGGCGAGGTGTGCGAGGGCCTCGACGACCCGAGGCTGGACGGTGCCCTGCCCGCCGACGCCGCGGCGAAGCTGCGCGAGGACGTCGAGATGGCCCGCGGCCTGTGCCATCCGTTCAACCTCGACTCCTATCGGGGCGGGCACATGACCCCGGTCTTCTTCGGTTCGGCGATCAACAATTTCGGCGTGCGCGAGCTGCTCGACGGCCTGGTGGACCTGGCGCCGCCGCCGCGCGTCCAGCCCGCCACCCCACGGCCGATCGACCCGGCGGAAACCAAGGTCAGCGGCTTCGTGTTCAAGATCCAGGCGAACATGGACCCGAAGCACCGGGACCGTATCGCCTTCGTTCGACTGTGCTCCGGCCAGTTCCGGCGCGGCATGAAGCTTGTACAGACTCGCACCGGCAAGGCGGTCAACGTCACCAGCCCGCTGCTCTTCCTGGCCCAGGACCGCGAGGTCGCCGAGGAGGCGTGGGCCGGCGACATCATCGGCGTGCCCAATCACGGCCAGCTCCGCATCGGCGACTCGCTGACCGAGGGCGAGGCGATTCGCTTCACCGGCATCCCCAGCTTCGCCCCCGAATATCTGCAGCGCGTGCGGCCCGACGACCCGCTGAAGGCGAAGCATCTCCAGCGTGCCCTGGAGCAGCTGGCGGAGGAGGGCGTCGCACGCGTCTTCAAGCCGCTGATCGATTCGGCCTGGATCGTCGGCGTCGTCGGTGCGCTGCAGTTCGACGTGCTGGCCGACCGGGTGCGCACGGAATACGGGATTCCCGTGCACTTCGAGCCGGCGCCGATCCACACGGCGCGCTGGCTGGAAGCCGAGCCGCGGGAGGTGAAGAAGTTCATGGAGGCCAACCGCGGCGCCTATGCCGAGGACCATGACGGCCAGCCGGTCTTCCTCGCGCGCAATCCCTGGCATCTGAACCACACGGCCGAGAACTGGCCCGCGGTGAAGTTCCTCAAGACGCGCGAACAGACGGGGTAGCCGCCGCAGGGGCCGTGCGCGGGCGCACCCCGGGGCAGGATTGCATCGCGGGCGCGGATCGTTAGTTATCTGCGAGCCTCCGCAACGGCCGACGGACGAGAGCGATGACCGAAACCCTGCCCGACCGCCTCTGCAACAATCCGAGCAGTCCCTACTATGACGAGGCGCTGCTGCAGCGTGGCGTCGGCATCCGCTTCAACGGCGCCGAAAAGACCAACGTCGAGGAATACTGCATCAGCGAGGGGTGGGTCCGCGTGGCCGCCGGCAAGACCCGCGACCGCGCCGGCAACCCGCTGACCATCAAGCTGAACGGCAAGGTCGAACCCTATCTGCGCGAGCCCGACTGACCCGGCCCGGTCCGGCCGCCCCTGCCAGCGGGCCACCCTACCAGACGGGATCTATCGGCGTCGCCAGCCCGTGCCGCGCCTCGATGACCTCCGCCGCGTCGAGGACCAGATCCTCGCGAAAGCGCGGGCCGATCAGGTGGACGCCGAGCGGCAGCCCGCCGACATGGCCCACGGGGACCGAGGCGGCCGGCATCCCGATCAGGGGAACGGCGGTCTGCACGCGCTGCGCCACGATCGTCCGCTCCATGCTCTCCGCGCTGTCGGTGTCGAAGCCGATCGCGAAGGGCGGTTCCGCGCTCACCGGCGTCAGCACGATGGGGTAGCGCTCCAGGAAGAGTGCCCACGCGCGGACGTGGCGGCTGCGCTCGGCCAGCGCCGTCATGTAGCCGTCGAGGTCCAACGGGGCCACGGCGCCGATCATGAAACCCACCGAGCGGCGGGCCTCGTCGTCGCCCAGTTCCCCTGGGCACGGCGCGCTGTCACGGCAAGAAACGCGCCAGGACAGAAGGGGCCGCCCGGATGCGGGCCTAGCCCCGACGCTTTGCCAGGGCCGCCTCGAGCTTGCGCACCGCCGTGCGCTCCAGCATCCAGTCGGGACTGTGGATGGAGCCGACGATGCAGACCTCGACCAGGGTCGCAGGGTCGCAGGCGGACACCTTCACCGCGCTGCCGAGGCGCCGGAACTCGATGATATAGTCGTCGCCGGGTACTGGCGAAGGCATGTCGCGCGCCTCCGGGCTTCTGCCTCACGGGATGCCGATGGTGTTCCCCGCCGGCACCCGCCGCTATATAAGCCCGCAGCTTTCGGCGGGATTAACGACCGCCCAACGACGGAGACCGAGATGTCCAGCGCGATGGCCGCAAAGGCAGACACCAGCAGCCCCGCCCAGAAGGCCAAGCTGGCCCCGTTCACGTGGGAGGATCCGTTCCTGCTGTCGGAGCAGCTGAGCGAGGACGAGCGGATCGTCCAGGACAGCGCCCGCCGCTACTGCCAGGAGAACCTGTTCCCGGGCGTGCTGATGGCGCACCGGAACGAGACGTTCGACCGCAAGACCTTCCTGGAACTCGGCGCCAACGGCTTCCTCGGCATCGGCATCGAGGGCTATGGCTGCCCCGGCGGCAGCCACGTGATGTACGGCCTGATCGCGCGCGAGGTCGAGCGTGTCGACAGCGCCTATCGCTCCGCCATGAGCGTGCAGTCGAGCCTCGTCATGTTTCCGATCTACAGCTACGGCTCGGAGGAGCAGCGCGAGAAGTACCTGCCGAAGCTGGCGTCCGGCGAATGGGTCGGCTGCTTTGGCCTGACCGAGCCCGACAGCGGCTCCGACGCCGGCGGCATGAAGACGCGCGCGGTGAAGGTCGACGGCGGCTGGCGCCTGAACGGCGCGAAGATGTGGATCACCTCCTCGCCGATCGCCGACGTGGCGGTGGTCTGGGCGAAGACCGAGGACGACACGATCCGCGGCTTCATCGTCGAGCGCGGCTATGAGGGCTTCAAGACGCCGAAGATCGAGGGCAAGTTCTCGCTGCGCGCCTCGCCGACCGGCGAGATCGTGCTGGAGAACGTCTTCGTCCCCGACGAGAACCTGCTGCCCAACGTGCGCGGCCTGGGTGGTCCGTTCGGCTGCCTCAACAAGGCGCGCTACGGCATCGCCTGGGGTGCGATGGGTGCGGCGGAGTTCTGCTGGCACGCCGCACGCCAGTACACGCTCGACCGCAAGGCCTTCGGCCGCCCGCTGGCAGCGACGCAGCTGATCCAGAAGAAGCTGGCCGACATGCAGACCGAGATCGCGCTGGGCTTCCAGGCGGCGCTGCGCGTCGGCCGGATGCTCGACGACCACATCGCCGCACCCGAGGCGATCTCGCTGATCAAGCGCAACAATTGCGGCAAGGCGCTCGACATCGCCCGCGCCGCCCGCGACATGCACGGCGGCAATGGCGTGGCGGACGAATACCACGTCATTCGCCACGTGATTAACCTGGAGGCCGTGAACACCTACGAGGGCACGCACGACGTGCACGCCCTGATCCTGGGCCGCGCCCAGACGGGCATCCAGGCTTTCGGCTGAAATCGCGGCGGTCCGGGGCGCCGGCGCCCTGGACCGCCGGCTGTCATCCGACGACCTTGATGAAGGTGTCCTTCCGCAGGACCTTGCCGTTTCGGAAGATATAGAGGTCGCAGCCGAGCCAGTCCTGCCGGGTGCCGTCCGGCAGTGTCGCCGTGCGGCGCCATTCGGTGACGGCGCGGTCGCCCGCGATGAAGTCGGCGCTGTGTTCCCAGCGGATGTCCGGGCTGCCGGAGAAGAGCGCGGTGAAGAAGGCGCGGATCGCGTCCTTGCCGCGATAGGCCTGGCCCCAGACGTCGGGGCCCTTGGCGTTCCTGAACTCACCCTCCGCGTCGAAGCACGCCACGATCGCCTCGACGTCGCGCCGGGCGAAGGCCTGCCCTACGGCCTTCAGTTCTTCCAGGGTGACGGGCACGTTCGGATCCCTCGCCATCGCGGCCTCCTCTTCTCCTTTACCCAGGCGGACAGCATACACGGCCACCGTCAGAGGAGGCTCCAGAACATCCGCGCCGAGGTCAGAAGCAGGAAAACCGCGAACAGCCGCCGCAGCGTCAGCGGCGAAGCCGCGTGGGCGAGCCGCACCCCCCAGGGTGCCGCCACGGTGCTGAGCGGCGTGATCAGGACGACGCCCAGGATGCTGACGAAGCCGACGCTGAGTTCGGGCAGCGCTTCGTCGCCCCATCCGGCGAGCATGAACCCCAGCGTCGCCGGCACCGCGATGATGAAGCCGATCGCCGCCGCCGTCCCCACCGCCCGGTGCACGGGATAGCCGCAGGCCGCCATGAAGGGGACGCCGAGCGTACCGCCGCCGATACCCATCATCGCCGACAGCCCGCCCATCACCGCACCGGAGACTGCCCGGCCCACTCCGCGCGGCAGCCCCTCACGCAGGCGGAAATCCGGCCGGGTGGTCGCCATGAACAGCGCCACCAGGAGGGCGACGACGGCGAACACCCCGATCAGCACCGCGCTGCGCACATAGCCCGCGACCGCGGTGCCCGCGACCGTGCCGAGCAGGATCCAGACCCACCAGGCGCGCAGCAGGGCCCAGTCGACGGCGCCGCGCCGGTTGTGCGCCCGGGTGGAGATCGCCGACGTGGCGACGATGGTGGTGAGCGACGTGCCGACCGACAGGTGCATGCGGATCGCGTCGGGCACGTCGATCAGCGCGAACATCTGGAACAGCACGGGCACGATGACGATGCCGCCGCCGACACCCAGCAGCCCCGCCAGGACACCGGCCACGACGCCCGTCAGCGCCAGGATCGCGGCGAGTTCGAGCAGGACGATCGGATCGGGCATGGGAGGACACCGGACAGCGGCGGTAACCCCCTAGTGCCACAGATCGCACCCCGATGCACGGTGGATCACCAATGATCGCCGCGACCGGCGGTCTCGCTTGGCCCGGTGCGTCGGCGGTCCTATCGTGAGGATCGTCCTCCCGCCTGGAGCATCGCCATGGACGATCCCGCCGACGCGCTCGTGCTCGATCTCGTGGAGTGGGTGGCGGCGAAGCCGCGCAGCTACGGCGAAGTCATGGAGGCATGGCGGACATCCTGTCCGCGCCTCACCGTCTGGGAGAACGCGCTCGATCGCGGGCTGCTGATCCGCCGCACCGGACCGGACGGGCGGTCCGGCGTCGCCGTCACGCCGGCCGGTTTCGCCACGCTGGAGAGGGCCGGGCGGCGTGGCGCTCCGGTTCGGGCATCGTCGGCCTTCGCCGTGCCGAAACAGTAGCCACAGCCGGGCCGCGCCCTTCAGGCGCAACGACGCGCCATACGCCGTCGAGCGCCTGCCAAGATCCAAGAGAGCCGCCGAGGCTAAGGTCTAGTGTCCCGATTCCGAAGTTTCTATACACACTGTGCCTTCCCGGCGAGCGTGCGGCGGCAGAACCGCTCGATGGACGCCAGGATATCGTCGGCCGACCTGGTCCATCGGAAGGGCTTCGGATCCTTGTTCCGGGTGTCGATATAGGTGGTGATCGCGGCCTCCAGCTCCTTGGTCGACCGGTGGGCGCCGCGCTTGATCTGCTGGTCGGTCAGCAGCGCGAAGAAGCGCTCCACCTGGTTGATCCAGGAGGCGGAGGTGGGCGTGAAGTGCATGTGCCAGCACGGCCGCTTGGCGAACCAGTCGCGGATGAGCTTGGTCTTGTGGCTTGAGGCATTGTCCATGACCACGTGGATGTCGAGACCGTGGGGCACGTTCTTTTCCACCTGGTCGAGGAACCGTCGGAACTCCTGTGCCCGGTGACGGCCCATGCAGCGGCCGATGACGGTTCCGGCCTTCACGTCGAGGGCGGCGAAGAGCGAGACCGTGCCGTGGCGCCTGTAGTCGTGGGTGCGCCGCTCGACCTGCCCCGGCCGCATCGGCAGCAAGGGCTGGGTGCGGTCGAGAGCCTGGATCTGCGATTTTTCGTCGACGCAGAGCACGACGGCGCGATCCGGCGGGTCGAGGTAGAGGCCGACGATGTCCCGGACCTTCTCGATGAACAGCGGGTCCGTCGACAGCTTGAATGTCTCGCTGCGGTGCGGCTGCAGCGAGAACGCCCGCCAGATGCGGTGCACCGTCGAGGTCGACAGGCCCGCGGCCTTGGCCATGGAGCGCGTGCTCCAGTGCGTCGCGTCGGCGGGCATCGCCTCCAAGGTGGCCGTCACCACCTCGGCGATCTTCTCGTCGCCGATCCTGCGCGGCGCCCCGGGGCGCGGCTCGTCGCTGAGGCCGTCCAGGCGCTTGGCCGCGAACCGTCTGCGCCAGGTCGCCACCGTCGGCCGCGTGATCCCGAGCCGGTCCGCGATCGCCACGTTGGTCATGCCCCCGGCCGCGAGCAGCACGATCGCCGCCCGCATCGCGTCGCACCGCGCGACCTTCCGGCCGCGCACCCGCCTCTCCAACTCGCTGCGCTCGTCCGCGCTCAGCTCGATCCGGACCGCCTTACCCCACGCCATTCCCGCCTCCCATAAGCCTTGCGGGATGGAGCGAATCGGGCCATCGGCCATTTGGCAAGGCATTTCTGAGACGGGACACTAGCCGCGCGCCGTCACCGCAGGCCCAAGCCCCGTGCGATGATGCCGCGCAGCACTTCGCGGGTGCCGCCCTGGATGGTCAGCTTCGGCGCGATGAGCGTGTTGAAGTACATCGCCTCGGCATAGCCGCTGGCATTGGCCGACCCGGCCGCATCGCTGGGCGCCATCAGGAGACGGGCCTTGCCCGGCAGCGCCTGCTCCCAGTTGGTGCCGAGGTCCTTGACCACCGCCGCCTCCACCGCCGGCGCCAGTCCCGCCTGGAGCATGCCGGCGACGGACACCGACATGCGGCGCAGCGTCTTCAGGTGGGCGATCTCGCGGCCGATGCCCCCGGCGACCCGGTCGGACGGCGCCGCCCCGGCCGCGCGGGTGAGTTCGACCAGGACGGGTAGCGTCTCCAGGATGCGGTCCGGGCCGCTGCGCTCGTAGGCGAGTTCGTCGGTCGCCTGCTTCCAGGCCATGTCCTTCTCGCCGATCAGGTGGCTGTCCGGCACGAACACGTCGTCGAAGACGACTTCGTTGAAGTCGGCGCGGCCGGTGATGTTGCGGATCGGCGTGACCTTGATGCCCGGCGTGGTCATGTCGACCAGGAACTGCGACAGGCCGTGGCGGCGGTTATCGCTCGTCGACGGCGAGGTGCGGAACAGACCGATCATCCAGTTGGCGTTGTGGGCGCCGGAGGTCCAGATCTTGCGGCCGTTGATCAGCCAGCCGCCGTCGGTCTTCGTCGCCTTGGTGGAGGCCGCGAAGACGTCGGAACCGGAGTTCGGCTCCGACAGGCCGATGCAGAAATAGGCCTCCCCGCTCAGGATCCTGGGGATGACCTTCTGCTTCGCTTCCTCGGTCCCGTATTTCAGGATGACCGGGCCGCTCTGCCGGTCGGCGACCCAGTGGCCGCTCACCGGCGCGCGATGGGCCAGCATCTCCTCGATCATCACATAGCGTTCCAGGTGGCTGCGCCCGCCACCGCCATGCTCCTTCGGCCAGGTCATGCCGATCCAGCCGCGTGCGCCGACGCGGCGGCTGAACTCCGGCGAATAGGACGATTCGCGCTCCGGGCCGGGATCGAAGGTGCCGCGCTCGATCTCCTCGCGCAGGAACTGCCGCACCTCATGCCGCAGCGCCTCCGCCTCGGGCGGAAGACGAATTGCGTCGAAGTTGAAACTGTAGCCCATGCCGCCTCTCCCGTCAGGCCGCGGCCTTCGCGGCACCGGATTTCGCCGCCGCCCGGATCAGGTCGGCTCCCTTTTCGCCGATCATGATGGCGGTCGCATTGGTGTTTCCCGAAACCAGCGTCGGCATGATCGAGGCGTCGGCGACGCGCAGCCCGTCGATGCCGTGCACGCGCAGCTGGTCGTCGACCACCGCCATCGGATCGCTACCCATCTTGCAGGTGCCGATCGGGTGGTAGACGGTCTGGCCGTTGATCCGCGCCCAGTCGAGCCAGTCCGCATCGGTCTGGCAGGCGGCACCCGGGTTCATCTCGAAGGCGCGGTACCTGTCCATCCGCGGGTTCTCCACGATGCGCCGGGCGAGCTTCATGCCCGCGACCAGGCACGCGCGGTCGCCCTCCTCGGCGAGGAAGTTGGGCCGGATGGCCGGCGGCGCCAGGGGATCGGCCGAGCGGATGTGGATGCTGCCCTGCGACTCCGGCCGCAGCTGGCAGACGGCGACCGTCATCCCCGGTTCCTTGTCGAGCCTGCGGTCGGCGGCGGTCGCATAGCTCGCATGGGCGAAGTGATACTGGATGTCGGGGCCGGCCAGTTCCGGCCGCGTCTTGACGAACCCGTACACGATGCCGGCCGTGAAGGTGAGGATGCCGCGGCCGGTCGTGTAGTATTTGACCAGCTCCTTCAGGAAGTTGATCCCGCGCGTCTGCTCGTTCAGCGTGATCGGCAGCTTCACGCGCCAGTTCATGCGGGTCGCGTAGTGGTCGCGATAGTTCTCGCCGACCCCGGGCAGCGCATGCCGCACCTCGATGCCGAGGCCCTTGAGCAGGTCCGGCCGGCCGATGCCGGAGAGTTCCAGCAGGTTCGGCGACTGGACCGCGCCGGCGGCGAGCACGACTTCGCCGGCCGCGCGCGCCTCGCGCTGCTGGCCGTTCTGGACGAAGGCGACCCCGACGCAGCGCTTGCCCTCGAAAAGGAGCCGGGTCGCCTGGGCGTTGGTTTCCACGCGGAGGTTCGGCCGGCCCCGTGCCGGCTCCAGGAACGCCTTGGCGGTCGACCAGCGCTTCCCGTTCTTCTGGGTGCACTGATAGTAGCCGAAGCCCTCCTGGTCGCCGTTGTTGTAATCCGGATTGCGCCTCCAGCCTTCGGCCGCACCCGCCTCGATGAAGGCGTCGAGCAGTTCGTGGCGCTCGTACATCTCGACGACGTTCAACGGCCCGCCCTTGCCGCGCGTCTCGTCGCCGGCCCCTTCGTAATGCTCGGACTTGCGGAAATAGGGCAGCACCGACTCCCACGACCAGCCGCGGTTGCCCAGTTGCGCCCATGTGTCGTAGTCGAGCGGCTGGCCGCGGACATACAGCATGCCGTTGATCGAACTGGACCCGCCGAGGGTCTTGCCGCGCGGGATCGGGATGGAGCGGCCCTTGACGTTGTCCTCGGGCTCGGTCGCGAAGCACCAGTTGTAGCTCGGGTGATTGAGGAGCTTGGAGAAGCCGACCGGAACGTGGATCCACATGCTGTCGTCCCTTCCGCCCGCCTCGAGGAGCAGGACGCGCGCGGAAGGGTCCTCGCTCAGGCGTGCAGCCAGCACGCAGCCGGCCGAACCGGCGCCGACGACGATATGATCATAGGTGACGGACTGGTCGGCCATCTGCGGTCTCTCCCCTCGTACATCCGCGCGTTCTCGCACGATTGGCACGAGCATAGACCGGAAAGCCGACGTTGGGGGAGGGGGGCCGTTGACCGAGGATCCGGGGTTCGGGATCGAGGCTGCCGAGCGGAGGCGGTCCGCAGTTCACTCCGTGTCGATCGGCACGCCCGGCAGTTCCTTCGCGGTGCGGATCACCGGGAAGGTCGTGACCCGGACCACGCCGGGCGACGAAGTCAGCCGCGTCGTGATCTGGTTCTCGTGCGCCGTGCTGTGCGCGACGAGCTTCAGCAGGAAGTCGCCGCCGCCGCGGACCATGTGACAGGCCCGCACCTCGGGCCACTCCTCCACCATGGCCTCGAACGCGGAGAGCCGTTCCATCGACTGGCTGTCGAGACCGACGATGGCGAAGAACACCGCCTCGAAGCCCAGCTTCTCGGGGTCGATGTCCGCGTGATAGCCGCGGATGTAGCCCGCCTCCTCCAGGGCGCGGACGCGCCGCAGACAGGGCGGCGCCGAAATCCCCGCCCGGGCGGCGAGGTCGACGTTGGTCATGCGCCCGTCCGCCTGCAGATCGTGCAGGATCCGCCGGTCGATCCGGTCCAGCCTGACGCGCGCCATAGATGCCATCCCCGTGAGCCCGTTCTTGAAATGATATTACACGCCGCCCGCGGCCATGGCGAAGATGGATAGCGGCGGGCACCGCCCGGGTACCCATGACGGCGGCGACCGGATAGGATCGGCGCGGACCGAGCATCAGGGGAGAGAGGAACGATGACGGGGTGTGCGCTCGCGCGGAAAGTCATGGGCGACAGCCTGCAGTCCGCGACGCTGGGCCTCGCGGCGATACTCGCCGCGATCTCGCTGGTCGGCGGTACGCTCGCGTGGCTGATCCTCTGATCCGGAGACCATGAAAAACCCCGGTCCCTGCTACAGGGACCGGGGTTTTTCATCGCTCATGGTGCGGTCGAGAAGACTCGAACTTCCACGGAGTTTCCCCCACAGCGACCTCAACGCTGCGCGTCTACCAATTCCGCCACGACCGCATCCGAAGTCCCCGGCACGCCGGGGCAGGCGCGGGAGATAGCAAATTGCGGGTGGCCGATCAAGGAGGGCTTCTCGCCTTTCTCGCGCCGCCGCGTCAAGCTGTGCGCCTTCCAACATCATCGAGGAAACGCCATGCCTTTCGAGACCATCGACTACGCGGTCACCGACCGCGTGGCGGAGATCACCATGCGCCGCGCGCCCGTCAACGCGATCAATCACCAGCTGACCGAGGAGATCAACGCCGCCTATCGCCTGGCCCGCGACGACGCGGGCGT
>JBKBLL010000053.1:0-17443 GCA_046296375.1 Alphaproteobacteria bacterium
TCGCACGGCGGTTCATGCAAATAGCCGAGCGGCTGGGCGCAAATTCGCCAAATTTGGGGAATTTGAGTTTCCATGCCCTCGCCGCGCTGTCCGCGCCGGTCTTTGTGGCCGTGTCTGAAACGAACGACAAATTGGCGGTGGTTTTCCGCTCGCCGCCCTTCGCCCCCTGTCCGTGGCCGGGCTTTAGTGGCTCAACTTGAGCCACTAAGCGCCGTTCCTCATCCTTCTTTTTCGCCTCAAGCTCGGCATACCGCGCAACCTGTTCCGACCGCTCCAGAACGGTCAGTTCGGCGCGATGCAGGTTTTCCGCGATCACTTCCTCAACCGACAAACCTTGTACACGTGTACAAGGTTCGATGCGCGATGAACTCGACGCCGACTTCTACTTGACGCGTCGGATCGCGCTGCGTTTCGCAGCAACGGCTTGCCGCCTGCTTTGGTCAGTAAATGCGACCTGCGCTTTCGCGATCTTCTTCGCCTCTTCGAGCGGCACACCTTCCGCAACCAGGCCCTCAATGAACTCGCGGACCGCCGCCATTAGTCTTTCCTCGTTCTCCCGCTGGTCAGGCATCTTTCGCTCCCCGATCTGACAGGTGGCCGTTCTCGACCAGCCACGCCTTTAGGATGCGCTCGACCAGCGACGAGACGGAACGGTCGTCGGCCTTCGCGGCGCGCTCCAGGGCTTTCTTGATAGCCGGCTCGACCCTGACGGCACTGCCGACCATGGCATCGTCGCGGGCCGTGGCTGCGTCCAGCACGGCGCGGGCGTGGGTTTGCGCAGCCGCCTTCGCCGCGGCGATGTAGGCGGCGCTCGGTCCGGGCGATCTCTCTGCCATCTACCTCACTCCGGTTAGGGCTTGGTCAACGAGGCGGCGGATGGCTTCCGGCCGGGACGGAATATCGGGCTGCGCCCGCCGCCACCCGTCGACCTTCGCCACCTGTTCGGGCGACAGGCGAACCATGACCGGCGTGGACTTCTCGTCTGCCATCTGAAATCTCGGTATCGTGATATTGACGCGGCGTCTCGCATCGTGATACCACGATAGCAGGCGACCGGGAAGCGGGAACTTCCCGGAACGCCCTAACCGATCACCGGAGAGGACCCGGATCATGGCTGATTTTGATAATACCCGAAATGTGCGTCGCCGGCTCTATGTCGTCGGCGAAACCGTGCTGGCGTCATCCGCCAGCGTCACCCGCCGCGACGCCCTGAGCACGATGCAGGACGACCTGCGGCGCATCCTGGCATCGCTCGACCGCATCGAGGCGGCGCTCGGCATCGAGGATGCGCGGTCATGAAGAAGACCATCACCCGCCGCGCCATGTTGGCGACCGTCGCCACTATCGCACCCGTCGCCGCCCTCGCTGCGGTCCCCCTCGATACTGGGGAACTTCCCCAGTATGCCGCCGACGATGCCGAGCTGCTGGCGCTGGTCGCCGAGTTCCACAGGCTGGAGGAGGTGCACCAGGAGGTATGGACTGCCTACAAGGTCCGTCGCTCCGAGATGGAGAAGTCCGCACCGCCCCTGTCCGATCCGCGTGACCATAGCGACAAGGCGATGGCGCAGGACCGTAAGCATCGCGACTACCTCGATGCGAATGGCTGCGGCGACCTGTACGACCGCGCATGTCGAGCCGGTAGCGCCGCCGGCATGATGCTGCGGGAAGTGTTCAAGACGCCCGCCCGCACGCCCGCGGGCATCCTCGCGAAGGTGGAGCTTTACCGCCTCGCCTACGGTTCCGACCCGCAGGGGGCCGGCGAGCACGGGGAAGTAGCCGGCAACGTCGACCTCGACGCCTATGACGTGGATTACTGGACCGACTACGACGACGTCGACGAGAACGGTGAAGCCGCGACCGTGGACGATCCGGACTGGCGGCCGTGGCTCGATACCATCGTCGCGGATCTGCGCGCCCTGGCCGGCGAGGTGCGGGCATGAGCGCGACCATCATCCGCATGCAGGACGTGACCGCGCGCCGGGAGAAGTGCGAGGCCGACCGGCGCGCGACGCTGGCGCAGGCCCGCGACCGGCTGGTGGACAACGGCATCGCGATGCTGGTGGAGGCCGGGCGCCTGTCGCAGAACCATAACCTCGGACCCGCCCCTACGGCCGTCCGCATGAGGGAGCAGATGCGGGAGGATGCCGAAGCGCGCGCGGCTCGCCGGAATTATCTGCGGGAGTTTGTCGGCCGGGAGGTGACGGAGACCGAGGCGGAGTTCGCGGCGCTGATCGCGGCTCGGCTACAGTGCGGGGGCCGCCCGCCGTCCTGGGCTTACTCGCTGGGGCCGTCCCTGTTCGATGGCGTCCACGGGTGGCTGAAGCACGAGAACCGCCGCAAGGCCGTGTACAAGGCCGCCGTGACCCGGAAGCGGAAGAAGCGGGAGGCGGCGCGAGCGGCGAAGGCCGGGACCGCCCCCGCCGGCTGACCGACCCGCCCGGCTGAAACCGGCAAATTTGCCTATTTCCAAGGCCCCGCCGGCGCTGCTGGCGGGGCTTTCTCGTTTCCGCGATCTGCTTCCCATATGCTTCCCAATCGGGGTTTCTGGGAAGCAGGGGCCGGCGAATTATAGCCTAACCCTTTGATTTCGTTGGTCGGAGCGGCGGGATTTGAACCCGCGACCCCCAGACCCCCAGTCTGGTGCGCTACCAAGCTGCGCTACGCTCCGGCCGACGGCGCGGACAATAGCGATGCCCTCCGGCGGAAGCAACCGCGCGCACGGGCGGCGACCGGGCAGTCAGCGGTCTTTCGACGCCATCGCCCCGGACCGCGGCTCGGTACGCGGCGTCATTCCGTCCCGGGCCAGGTCCCGCCGTCGGCGGCGCCACTGAATCGTGCCGAAGAGGAGCGCGGCGCCGAGAAGGATCGGGCCGATGAAGATCGCGATACCCCAGAAGGCGGCAACAAACTGTTCCATTTTTTGACCGATTGCTGCGAATCTCTTTCCCCAACAGACCGCCGGGCGAGGCGGTTCCCAGTCGAGAGGCGGATATGGACGCGAAACAGGTCGCAGCCGCGGTCCGAGCCCGGCGCGCGCTCGCGGAGGACATCTTCGACACCCTGCGCGCCGCGACGTTCGACGGCGTCGGGATCACGCGCGCCTCCTATGGACACGGCGAACAGTTCGCGCACGAACTGCTGCGCCGGCGGGCCGGCGAGCTCGGCCTGGAGATCGCGACCGACGCGGCCGGCAACAGCTACATGACCCTCCCCGGCCGCGACCGCAGCGCCAAGCGGACCGTGATCGGATCGCACCTCGACTCCGTGGCGCAGGGCGGCAATTTCGACGGCGCGGCCGGCGTGATCGCCGGGCTGACGGCGCTCGCCGCCCTGGCGGACCTGGGCTGGCGGCCGGCCGGCGACGTCAGCGTCATGGGCATCCGTGCCGAGGAGAGCGCCTGGTTCGGCGTGTCCTACATCGGCAGCCGCTCCGCGCTGGGGACGCTGCCCGCCGGGGCGCTGGACGAAGCGCGGCGGGCCGACACGGGGCGGACGCTGGCCGAACACATGGCGGAATGCGGCGGCGATCCGGACGGGCTGCGCGAGGCGCCGCCCTATCTGGAGGCCCAGCGTCTCGCGGCCTATCTCGAACTCCATATCGAACAGGGCCCGGTGCTGGAGGAGATGCGGCTTCCGGTCGGGATCGTCACCGGCATCCGCGGCAACCTGCGGGTACCGGCTGCACGCTGCATCGGGGAATATTCGCATTGCGGCGGCGTCCCGCGCAGCCACCGCCGCGACGCCGCGATCGCCGTCGCCGACCTCGTGACGGGTCTCGACCGCATCTGGGACGCGTGCGAGGCCGACGGGCGGGATTTCGCCTTCACCGTCGGCAAGATGTCGACCGACGCCGCGCGACACGCCATGACCATCATCGCCGGGCAGGTCGACTTCAGCGTCGACATGCGCAGCCTCGATGTGGGCCTTCTGGACGAGATGGAGGCGCGGATTCAGGACATGGCGCTGGAGATCGCGGCGCGGCGGCGGGTGCGCTTCGACCTCGGCCGGTTCACGCGCGCCGCCCCCGGCATCCTGGACGATGGCATCAAGGCCCGCCTGCGTGCCGGCGCCACGGCTATGGACATCGCGGCGATGGACATACCGTCCGGCGCCTCGCACGATGCCGCGGCGTTCGCCGCCGCGGGCGTGCCGACCGCGATGATCTTCGTGCGCAACGCCAACGGCAGCCACAACCCCGACGAGGCCATGGAGATCGACGACTTCATGCACGGCGTCGAGCTGCTGGCCTGGTACCTGGCCGACGGCAAATAGGGGGCGGCAAACGGGGGGCGGACTGGACGCCGGGCGCACGCCCGGGCCATGTTCCGCGATCGCAGAACCGCCGGGCGCAACTCGAGGGAGAACACGCATGCCGCGCGTCGCCATACTCGACGACTACCAGGACGTTGCACGCACGATGGCGGACTGGACCAGCCTGCCGCCCGGGTTCGAGGTCACGGTCTTCAACGACCACGTCTCCGAACCGGCGGCGCTGGCCCGGCGGCTCGCAGACTTCGAGGTCGTCTGCATCATGCGCGAGCGCACGCCGTTTCCCCGCGCCGTGTTCGCCCAACTGCCGAAGCTCGGCCTGCTCGTGACCACCGGCATGCGCAACCTCTCGGTCGACATGGCCGCGGCGGCCGCCCACGGCGTCACCGTCTGCGGGACGCGGGGCACGACGCCGCCCACGCCGGAACTCGCGATGGGACTGATCCTCGCCCTCGCCCGCCACATCCCGTTCGAACACCAGGCGATGCGGCAGGGACGCTGGCAGACGACGATCGGTCGCAGCCTGCACGGCGCGACGCTGGGTCTGCTCGGCGTGGGCCGGCTGGGGAGCTACGTCGCAAAGCTCGGCAAGGCCTTCGGCATGGAGGCGATCGGCTGGAGCCAGAACCTCACCGCCGAGAAGGCGGCCGAGCAGGGCGTCCGGCGGGTGGACCGCGACGAACTGTTCGCCAGTGCCGACTTCCTCAGCATCCATCTCGTCCTGGGAGACCGGTCGCGCGGCCTCGTCGGCGCTGCCGATTTCGCCCGGATGAAGCCGACCGCCTATCTCGTCAACACCTCGCGCGGGCCGATCGTGCAGCAGGACGCCCTCATCGCCGCGCTGACGGAACGCCGAATCGCGGGTGCCGGGCTCGACGTCTACGACACCGAACCGCTGCCGGCCGACCACCCGCTGCGCCGGCTCGACAACGTCGTGCTGACGCCGCATCTCGGCTACGTTACGGACGACACCTACCGCCTCTTCTACGCCGACACCGTGGAATGCGTCGCGGCCTGGGCGAAAGGCGCGCCGGTGCGCGTGATCACGGACTAGGCGCCGCAGCCCCGGAGGCGGTCGGCATGGAACCGCGCCCGGGGAGTCGCGTTGCTGCTTGGCGCTTCACCGCGCAGCCCCTCCACCCTCCGAGCATTCCGTTGCCGAACCGGCGCGCCGTCCTGATCGTGAACCCGAACGCCCGGTCCGGCGCGACCTCGCGTGAGGAAATCGTCGCCGCGCTCGCCGCCGGCGGGGTCGAGGCGCTGCCTTTCGCCGGCGAGGCGAGCGAGGCCGCGGTGGCCGCAGCGGCAGCGGGTACGGACATGATCATCCTCGGCGGCGGCGACGGAACGCTCAACCATTTCGCGGAGACCGTCGTAAACATCGGCCTGCCGGTCGGCATTCTGCCGCTCGGGACGGCCAACGACCTCGCGCGCACGCTCGGCATCCCGCCGGACCCGATGGCGGCGGCCGCGATCATCGGTGCCGGCGCCACGCGCGTGATCGACCTGGGCCAAGTCAACGGCAAGCTCTTCTTCAACGTCGCCAGCATCGGCCTCAGCGTCGAGGTGACCAAGCGGCTGACCCGTCAGTTCAAGCGTCGGTGGGGGGTCTTCAGCTATCCCCTGGCCGCAGTGGACGCCTGGCGCGCCATGCGCTCCTTTCGCGCGCGTATCGAGGCGGGCGACGATCGGCAATCGTTCCGTTCGCTCCAGCTGGCCGTGGGCAACGGCCGGTATTACGGCGGCGGCATGTCCGTGTCGGAGGATGCGGCGATCGACGACGGCGTGCTCGACCTCTACTGCATGGAGCCGCGGCCGCTCGCCCGGATGGCCGCCCTGCTGCCGGCCTTCCGCGCCGGTCGCCACCGTGCGAACGAGGCGATGCACTGCGTGCGTGCGCCGGAAATCGCGGTCGAGACCAGCCGGCCGATGCCGGTCAACACCGACGGCGAACTGACCACCACGACGCCCGCCCGCTTCCGGGTGGTGCCGCGCGCCCTGACCGTGTTCGTACCGGGCGCGCCGCCCCCGGCCGAGGGGTAGGCGCCGCTACCAGCCGCCACCGCCGCCGCCGCCCCGCCCGCCGCCGCTCCTTCCGCCGCCGCCGCTTCCGCCGCTCGATCGCGGCGCGGTCGCCGAACCCATGGCGGTCGACAGCGACGTGCCGAGGGCGCCGAGGCGCGCCGGGTCGAAACCGGCGCCGCGATACCAGACCGGCCGGTAGACCGGCTCGCCCTGCCGCTTGGCATCGGCGAGTGCCGTCGCGAAACGCCGGCTCCACTGCGTGTCGACGTCGAGCGCGATCGCATAGGCGAGGAAGCGTTCGAAGAGTTCGGGCGTGACGGCCGTGCCATGGTGGAAGCGCAGCCGGTCCGCCTCCGCCACGGTGAGGTAGAGGCGCATGCCCTCGATCTCGTCGAGCGCCTTGCGCCCGAGCGCGGTCGGTGCGCGCAGTAGGTGGAAGAACAGCAGGTTGATCGCCGTCGCCAGGACGAGGAACAGCACGGCGACCGGCCCGACCGCCTCGTGCAGCATGAGAAGCCCGAAGAACCATGCGCCGACGAAGGGAATCGCAAACATGGTCCCCAGGAGCGCCCCCGCCGACGAGGCGAGCCCGGCGCCGGACAGGGCGAGTTGCCACTGACGAACCAGATGGCCGACCAGCGAACCGACACCGAAAGACCAGGCCGCCAGCCAGACGGAGATGAACAGCGCATCGAGGAGCGTCGGCGCGCTGATCGCGACGAGGATCCAGCCTAGCAGGGTGAGGCCGGCGCCGACGACGAACCAGGGCCGGTTGTGCCGGAAGAATTCCTTTTCGAAAGTCGCATCCAGATGGCTCTTGAAGGCGCGCCGCGCGCCGATCAGCGTCTGCCTCGCCTTCTCGTCGAAGCGCACCCGATTGCTGCTCCTGAAAAGCGCGCGGCGTAGGACCTCCTCGCCGGGCGAAGGCGGGATGTGGCCGCCGGTGCGCGCCTCCACCGTCGGCGTGCCGTCCTCATCCACGATCGCGAGGTGGCCTTTGACCGCGAGGCTCACCAGAGCGGCGGCCATGGTGCGGTCGTCGTATCCCATGCGCCGGATGTAGCGCATCGCGGCGGGCGGCAGGGTCGGCGCGTAGACCGCGATGATCGTCCCGGGCGCCGGGTCGCGCCCGACGCGAAACCAGGCGACGAGATAGTAGCAGAGGACGAGGCCCAGAACGCAGAGCGCCACCAGCGCCTGGCGGCTGTCCTCCAGGAACAGGCGCAGTCGCTCGGCGCCTGTCGGCTCGGCCACATAGCCCTTCGGCCAGCCCACGGCGACCGTCATCCCCTCCCCCGCCCCGAGTTGGCGGGTGGTGACGAAGACGGCGTCGCCGGCTGCGTTACGCCCCACCTCGACCGCCTGCTCGAGGCTGCCGATCGGACCGGTGTAGCCCGCGGTCTGGAGCACGGGCGCCCCCGGCGGCGCCACGACCGTCGCGCGTGCGCGCTCGATCAGGAAGGCCCAGTCGTTGCCCGTAGCGTTCCAGTAGATCTCGTCGAACTCGGCATGGAAGTCGACCTGACGGTCCACCCTGTAGACGAGTTCGTAGCGATGGAAGCCCGGGCGCAGCATGACGTCGGGATCGCCGACATAGATCCGGATCGCGCCGCTCGCCCGTTCCACCCGATAGGGTTCGTCCGCCCCGTCCCGGCGGACCGAGAGGAGATCGAAGCCGGGCTCGGACCGGCCCAGCAGGGTCTCCCGGACGAGCGGCAGATCGCGATAGATGCCGCGGCGAATCTGCTGGCCGAGGGCGACGACGGCGATGCGCTCCGTCACGGTGAGCGCGCCGTCGGCCGCAACCTCCAGGGTCACGTCGAAGTCGACGATGCGCTCATGATCGAAACGGATGGTGCCGCCGCGCAGCCCGTCGGGCGGCACCTGGGCGAGCGCCGCACCCGCGCCGATGAACAGCGCGAGCAGGCAGACGAGGATCCTGCGCACGAGCTGGGTCAGGAAAAGGCGACGCGCACCGGCTGAGCGGCGTCGGGCGTATCGAGTTCGAAGAACTGGGCCGTGCCGAAACCGAACTGCTTCGCCACGAGATTGCTGGGGAACTGCTCCACCGTGACGTTCAGCGCACGGACGTTGCCGTTATAGAAGCGGCGCGACGATTCCAGCCGGTTCTCGGTGTCCGCGATGTCGCGCTGGAGAGTCAGGAAGCTCTGGTTGGCCTTCAGGTCTGGATAGTTCTCGGCGACGGCGAACAGGCTGCGCAGCGCGCCCTGGAGCATGTTCTCGGCCCGGGCCTGTTCGGCCGGACCGCCGCCGGCCGCAACGGCGGCAGCGCGGGCCTGGGTCACGGAATCCAGCGTGCCGCGCTCGTGCGCCATGTAGCCCTTGACCGTCTCGACGAGATTCGGGATCAGGTCGTAGCGGCGTTTCATCTGCACCTGGATGTCGCTCCAGGCCTCGTCGACGCGCCGGCTGAGGCTGACCAGCCTGTTGTAGATGGCGATGACGTAGCCGCCGACCACGGCCACGACCGCCAGCACTATCAACCACTCCATGGATATCGCCTGTCACCGCTTTTGCGCCGGCAGAGCCTATATGCGCCCGCCCCCGGCGCCAAGCGCGGCCCGTGGCCTCTGCGGTGGAAGGCTTGCGCGGTCCATGGCTTGCATCGTGCGTCGGTCGGGCGATCATGAGCGCGCTGCGGGCATCGTCGGCGGAGCCGGGCGAGCTGCCGCCGGCGCGACATCGGAACTGCGGAGTGAAACATGGCACGGGTCATCACGGTGGCGGGCGCGCAGATGGGCCCTATCGCGCGCAACGAGACGCGCGCGCAGGTCGTGGAGCGCATGATCGGCCTGCTCAGGCGCGCGCACGAACGCGGCGCGAAGCTCGTCGTCTTCCCCGAACTCGCGCTGACCACCTTCTTCCCGCGCTGGTACATGGAGGACTGGGACGAGGTCGACGCTTTCTTCGAGAAGGAGATGCCCGGTCCCGACACGCAGCGCCTGTTCGACACGGCCCGGGAGTTCGGAATCGGCTTCTATCTGGGCTATGCCGAGCACGAGCGGCGTGACGGCGTGCTGCACCGCTTCAACACGTCCATCCTGGTGGATTTCCAGGGCCGGATCGCCGGCAAGTACCGCAAGGTGCACCTGCCCGGGCACAAGGAGCACGAGGGCCATCGTCCCTGGCAGCATCTGGAAAAGCGCTACTTCGAGGTCGGCGACCTGGGCTTCCCCGTGTTCCGCACCATGGGCGGGATCATGGGCATGTGCCTGTGCAATGACCGCCGCTGGCCCGAGACCTGGCGCGTCATGGGCATGCAGGGCGTGGAACTGGTGATGGTGGGCTATAACACGCCCGCGGCCAACGCCCTGTCCTCCACCGAACCGCATCATGTCCGCATGCTGCACAACCACATCACGGTGCAGGCCGGCTGCTACCAGAACGGAACATGGGCGGTGTCGGTCGCCAAGGCCGGGCACGAAGACGGCTGCGACCTGATGGGCGGCAGCATCATCGTCGCCCCCTCGGGCGAGATCGTGGCGCAGGCGCACACGCTCGCCGACGAACTGATCGTCTACGACTGCGACCTGGACGAAGGCCGGTTCAACAAGACGACCATCTTCAACTTCGCCGCGCACCGGCGGCCGGAGTTCTACGGCATCATCACCGAACGCGCCGGGATGATCGAGCCGGACTGAGGGTCGCCCTACAGCACGGTGTGGCGGGCGCGGGCGCCGCGTTCGATCGCCGCAGCCGCGAGCCGGCCGACCTGCAGGCGGTAGCGCAGGATCTCCAGCATCCGCGCTTCCTCGGTCGTGACCCGCCCGTCGGCGGCCGCGACATCGCAGGCGAGCGCATAGGCCGTCTCGCGCAGCTTCTCCGGCAGCGACGCCTCGACCTGGACGAGGACCTTCTCCAGGCCGTCGTCCTCGTTCAGGATCCGGCCGCAGGCGGCCGCGTCCTTCGTCAGCCTGTCGCGGTCATAGTCGCGGAAGACCGGCAGATACTGGACGACCTCACCGATGCTGCGGAGCTCGGCCGTAGGCATCCCGCCGTCCGACCCGGCGACCAGGACCATGACGAAGATCAGCGCGGTGTGGTGCGTGATCGGGCTGGCGGTCGACATGTTCCGTCCTCCGTAAGCTCGAGGCTGCTGTTAAGCAGCCCCGTCCGGCAGGTCAAGCAAAAGCCCCGTGATATCGGCAGCGGAAGCCCGGTCGGTGATGAAGCCGCGGGTCGCCTCGACCGCGGCGGCGAGCCCCATTCGCTCGACCGCGACGCCATCGGGGAAGGCACCGGCCAGCCGCGAGGGCATCATCGGGTCGAGCAGGACGAAAACGCCGGTATCCCCGGCGCGGCGCACCAGGCGGCCGAACGCCTGGCGGAGACGGAGGCGCGTTATGCGGTCGTCGTAGGCGCGGCCGCCGAACCGGGCGCGGCGGGCGCGGTGCAGGATATCCGGTCGTGGCCAGGGGACGCGGTCGAAGACGATCAGGCGCAGCGCCCGGCCCGGAACGTCGACGCCGTCGCGCACCGCGTCCGTGCCGAGCAGGCAGGAATCCGCCTCGGCCCGGAAGATCTCGATCAGCGTGTTCACGTCCATCCTGTCGACATGCTGGGCCAGCAGCATCCGTCCCTCGGCTTCCAGTGCCGCGGCGATCCGCTCGTGGACGGCGCGCAGCCGGCCAATGGCGGTGAAGAGGCCGAGGCCGCCGCCGCCCGCGGCGAGAAACAGGGCGCGATAGGCGGCCGCCACCTGGCCGAGATCGTCCTTGCGCACGTCGGTCACGACGATCACCCGGGTCTGCCGGGCATAGTCGAACGGGGACGGAACGGCGGCGCGGGTCGCCGGTGCGCTCAGGTGCACCGCACCGGTGCGCGCCTCGGCGGCGAGCCAGTCGGCCTCCGCCTCGCCCGTCGCGTCGCGCAGGGTGGCCGATGTGACCAGGATCCCGTGGGCGTGGCCCCCGACCGCCTCGACGAACGGAAGCGTCGGATCGACCCAGTGCCGATGCATGCCGACATCGGTGTCGCGGCCGTCGACCCGATCGATCGCCAGCCAGTCGACGAAACGGTCGTCGGGCCGCGCCCCGATCGCCGCGAGCATGGCGCGCCAAGCCGTCACCTGCACCTCCGCCCTGCGCTGGAGCGAGCGGCAAAGCCCCTCGATGCGCAGGCGGGTGGCGGTCTCAAGCGCGTCCGCCTCGTCCTCGAGGCGCTGCAACAGGCGGCGGCGCAGGGCGGCGACCGGCACGAGCAGCCGGTCGAACGCAGCCGCGAGCACCGCCGCCGCCTCGCGCAGGCCGTCCGCCGGCGGCTCCAGATCGCACTCGATGCCATAGGCGGCTTCCGGCCCCGCGGCCCGCGCCTGGACCTGCCGGCGAACCAGCACCAGGAAGGCCTCGACCGGGCCGTGCGGACGGTCTTCGGCGAGGCGCGCCAGCCAGCCCTCGGCCGGCAGGACGGCGGCGGCACGGATCGCCTGCTCCAGCGCATCCGCGGTGTCCTCGTCGGCCGCGAGGTCTTCCATCCGGCGCCGCAACCCCCTCGCCCGGCTTCGGCCGCCCTCGGCTCCCAGCAGCCAGCGCCGGAGTTCTGCCGTCTCGAAGCCGGACAGCGCGGCCGAAAAGGCAGAATCGGCCGCGTCGAACAGGTGATGCCCCTCGTCGAACACGTAGCGCGTCGGCAGGACGGAATCGTCCAGCCCGCCGAGTGCCGCCTGCGCCAGCACCAGGGCATGGTTCGCCACCACGATCTCGGCCCGGCGGGCGCGGCGGACGCTCCGTTCGATGAAGCACTTCTGGTAGTGGGGGCAGGCGGCGTAGATGCACTCGCCGCGCCGGTCGGCCAGACCACGCGTGCGGCCGCCACCGATGAGGTCGGGCAGCCACGCCGGAAAGTCGCCGCCCACCATGTCGCCGTCGCGCGACCGCTCGGTCCAGCGCACCATCAGGCCGAGCGCGACCGCGTCCCCGGGCCGAGCCGGCATCGCGCGCACCGCGTCTTCCAGGTTGAGCAGGCAGAGATAGTTCTCGCGACCCTTGCGGATCACGACCTTGCTGCGCCGCTCCGCCTCGTTAGGGAAGAGCCGGCGCAGTTCCGCATCGACCTGATGCTGCAGGTTGCGGGTATAGGTCGAGACCCAGACCGGTGCCTCGTTCTTCTCGGCCCAGACGCTGGCGGGGGCGATGTATCCCAGCGTCTTGCCGACACCGGTTCCGGCCTCGGCGAGGACGAAGTGGGGCTGGTCCCGGCGCTCGCGCGGGTGGAACGCGCCGGCCGCGGCGGACGCGAAGTCGGCCTGGCTGGGTCGGGGCTCGGCATCGCGGCCCAGCAGGCTGGCGAGCCGCTGGCGAGCCTCCACGACGGAAACCGGATGGGAGGCCGGCGGCGTCGGCGGCGCTTCCTCCTGCCAAGCCGGCAGCCGGTCCCAGACGGCCAGCGCGCGCTGGATCGATGCGGTGGCGTCCGCCTGCGCCGCATCCAGGACCCGTAGCAGCGGCGCTCCCCAGATCCATCCGCCCCCGGCCATGGCGCGCGCGATGGGCAGGGCGTTCCGATCGTCCACGCTGCCGGCCTGTTCCTGCAGCAGCACCCGCGCCGCCGCCATGAGGATCTCGGCCTCGCCTTCCGGGCTGCGCGGCCGCGGCAGGCCCAGTGCCGTCGCCAGACCGCGCGGCGTCGGCAGGCAGAACTGCGCAGGCCGCACGAAGGCGAACAGTTCGAGTAGGTCGAACGACCGGAAGGGCGGGAGGCCCAGCCTGCGCGCGACCGCCGGCATGCAGGCGAGCAGCGGCGGCGACTGCCGGACGAGATCGGCGGCCTCGCCCCGCGCGACGCGGCGGGCCTCGCCGTCGGAGGTGACCCATAGAGCGGAGCGGAACCCCGCCACCAGGACCGGCGCTACGGTAGCGTTCTGCAGAGCCTGTCACCTCTTCCGATCGATCGCCGGCTTCGCGCACGGCCGCAGCGCAGGTCCGTCTCGCGCACCTCGCGCTCCCGTCCTTGACGGAGCGGCCCGGCGTGCTTATCCGAACATTCGAGCCCTGGGGGCACCGTACAACGGCAGAGGGACCAAATGCAGCCAGCCAAAGCGGACGTCGAGCGGCACCGGCAGGACTGGAACCGCTTTATCAAGTTGAGCACCTGGTCCACCGTCGGCGTGATCCTGGTTCTCGCGATCCTCTGGTTCACGCTGGCCTGACCCGCGTTCCGCTCCCGACAAAGCAGAACGGCGGCCCCGAGGGCCGCCGTTCTCCGTTCCAGGGCTTGCCGCCGGTCGGTTTGGTCAGCCTACGACGTCGACCTCGGCGAAGAAGAACGACACTTCCCGCCTGGCATTGTCGACCGAGTCCGAACCGTGCACCGAATTCGCCTCGACGCTCTCGCCGAAATCCTTGCGGATGGTGCCGGGCGCCGCGTTGGCCGGATTGGTGGCGCCCATGATGTCGCGGTGGCGCTGAACGGCGTTCTCGCCTTCCAGGACCTGCACGACGACGGGGCCGGAGGTCATGAAGGCGCAGAGGTCCTTGAAGAATGGCCGCTCGCGGTGAACCTCGTAGAAGCGTTCCGCGGTCTCGCGCGTCAGTCTGACCCGCCGCTGCGCGATGATCCGGAGCCCTGCCTCCTCGAAGCGGGCGTTGATCTTTCCGGTCAGGTTGCGCCGCGTGGCGTCGGGCTTGATGATCGAAAGTGTCTGCTCGGTAGCCATGTGGCTCCTGCCTCCCTAGGGGATCAACGGCGCGGCGTTATAGCGGTGCACCGCCCGGGCGGCAACCGCGTTGGGTCGGGAAGGGTCTGATCGGACCGAACGCCGCAGGTCGGATCAGCCAGCCCGGCGTTCCCAGCCCTGCGCCTTATACTCCCAGTATATAGGCTGCCGCCCCGCGGCTTGGTACCGGCGCCAGCGTGCTCGCGCCGCGTCCCGGGCCGTGGGATCGTTCCGGTCGAAGAAGACGCAGCAACGCTCGAAACGCTCCGGATCGGTGACGTCGGCATCGTCCAGAAGCGCCAGCACGGCCGCGCCATTGGGATTCGCGTCTTCCGTCGACAGCAGGACCGGCTGACGCTCGGCATAGCCGTCGGCCGCCGCGCCGTGCGGGAGAAAGGATGCCGGATCGTAGGTCCACAGGCCGAGGTTGACCGCGTCCAGGCGCTCGCGCGAGCCGCAGAGAACGAGGGCTCGTCGTCCGGCCGCGACCTCCGGCTCCAGGAAGGCGGCAAGGCCGGCCTCGAGCCGGTTGCCCGCGAGGTTGCGGAACTCGATCTCCATCGCGGCCCCGGCGCTACGGCCTCACTGCTCGTAGTGATCGGCGACGAAGCGATCCAGCAGGCGCACGCCGAAGCCGGTGCCCCCCTTGGGCACGGTCGGCTTCGCCTTGCTGCCCCACGCCACGCCGGCGATGTCCAGGTGGGCCCAGGGAACGTCGTTGCAGAAGCGCTTCAGGAACTGGGCGGCGCTGACGCTGCCGCCGTCGCGCCCGCCGACATTCTTCATGTCGGCGATGTCGGATGCGATCTGCTTGTCGTAGGCCTCGTCCATCGGCATGCGCCACACGGTCTCGCCCGCGGCCCGCCCGGACGCGATCAGGCGCTCCGCCAGGGCGTCGTCGCTGGCGAACAGGCCGGCATTGTGATGGCCGAGCGCAATGATGATGGCGCCGGTCAGGGTCGCGAGGTCGATCATCGCCTCGGGCTTGAAGCGGTCCTGCGTGTACCACAGGACGTCGGCGAGTATGAGCCGTCCCTCGGCATCGGTGTTGATCACCTCGATCGTCTGTCCCGACATCGACGTCACGACGTCGCCCGGGCGCTGCGCGGTCCCGGAGGGCATGTTTTCGGCCAGGCCGATGACGCCGACCGCGTTGACCTTCGCCTTGCGACCCGCGAGCGCCTTCATCAACCCGACGACGGCGGCGGCGCCGCCCATGTCCCACTTCATGTCCTCCATGCCGGCGGCCGGCTTGATCGAGATGCCGCCGGTGTCGAATGTCACGCCCTTGCCGATGAAGGCGACCGGGGGGCGGCCCTTCTTGCCGCCGTTCCATTGCATGACGACGACGAAGGAATCGTGCTGGCTGCCGGCGCCGACGCCGAGCAGGGCGCCCATGCCGAGCTTGCGCATGTCCTTCTCGCTCAGCACGTCGATCTCGACGCCGAGTTTGGACAGTTCCTTGGCGCGGTCGGCAAAGGTTGCGGGATAGAGCACGTTCGGCGGTTCGGACACGAGGTCGCGCGCCAGGAACACACCCTCCGACACCTTGTCGAGCCCGGCAAACGCCTTCTTGGCGGCTGCGTGACCGTCGAGGGTCACGGTCAGGCGCTCCAGGCTGGGCCTGTCCTCGGGCTTCTGCTTCGTACGGTAGAGGTCGAAGCGGTAGCTCGCCAGGCGGCTCCCGAATGCGAGGCGCGCGGCGATCTCCGCCACCGCCAGCGGCGCCCCTTCGACCGGGTCCAGGGCGACCGCCGCACGCTTGGCGCCGGAGCCCGCGAGGTGGCCGTAGATCGCCCCGCCGAGATCCTCCGCCGCGCGCTGGTCGAGCGCCGCCGGCTTGCCTAGCCCGACCAGCACGACCCGGTCGGCGCCCGCACCCGCTGGGGCGAGCACGTCGAGGAACTGGCGGGCCTTGCCGGAAAAGCGGCTGGCGCCGATGGCGCGGCGCAGCGTCCCGTCGAGCCGCGTGTCGAGTTCTTCCGCCGACGGCGTCAGCGCCGCGTCCTCGAATACGCCGAGGACCAGTGCACCGCTCTCTGGTTGCGTCGGCGCAGCGAACTCGATCTTCATCCGGCTCTCCCTGATCGACACTGGGGGTCTGGATAGGGTCAAACCCCGAACCACGTCAACCACGCGCGCGGAAATCTTTCCGCCGACGCCGGTCGCCGCGCGGCGACGCTCGGCTTGACAGGTTCCCCACGGCGTGATGACACGAGCGTTGGCAAGCGGTCGCCCGATGGGTCGCCGCGGACGGCGGGGCAGGCGATGTGGCCACAGACGCACCGCTACATCTTTTTTCAGACGGCCCTGGCGACGGCCGGCTTCGCCGCCGCGATCGCCGCCGTCGTCTGGCTGGTCTATTCCCTGCGGTTCTTCGACCTGCTGGCCGGCGATGCCGCGAGCGGCGCCGCCCTGCTGTGGCTGATGGCGCTGAACCTGCCGCGCTTCCTGGCGACGGCACTGCCCGTCGCCCTGTTCTGCGCAGTGTCGCTGGTCGTCGCGCGCCTCGCGGCCGACAGCGAACTCGTGGCCCTGCGCGCGGCCGGCCTGAGCGACGCGACGCTGGCCGCCGCTCCCCTTCTCCTGTCGGCGATCGTGGCCGCGCTGATCGGCCTGCTGACGCTGTGGGTCGCTCCCACGGCAGCGACGGCCGCGCGGCAGCTCAACCACGAACTCCGCACGCAGTTTCCGCTGGGCGCGCTGCGGGCCGGTAGTTTCCAGTCTCCGCAACCGGGCCTGACCCTCTTCGCGGCCGAGGTCGATGCGGAGGGACGCCTGCACGGCCTCCTGCTGCGGGACGATCGCGACGGCGCCGGCATGACCCTGACGGCGCGCCTCGCCTGGCGTGCGGACGGTCGGCACGGGTCGGCCCTGGTCATGCTCGACGGAACCCGCCAGGACGAAGGCGGCCCCACCACGCCGCCCACGATCATCGCATTCGAGCGCCTTTTCTTCCCGATCGCGACGCTCGCAGGGCCGGCACCGCCGCGACGCATCGACCCGGCGGAACTGCCCACCGGCCGGCTTCTCCGCCCCGGCGGCGCGCTGCCCGACGCCCCGCCCGGCACCCAGCCCGACGCGGCGAGCCGACTGCGGGCCGAACTGCATTACCGGCTCGCCCTGCCCCTGCTGGCGCCGGCGATGGCCGTCCTGGCGCTGCTGCCGCTGGTCGCCCAGCGCTCTCGCCGCGACGGTAGGACCCCGCTGGCGGTCGCGACCGGCGCAGCGATCTCGGTCCAGGCGGCGGTCACGGCGGCACGGTGGACGGCCGCGCGGCATCCCTGGCTGCTCGCCGCCCTGTATCTCGTACCCCTCATGCCGCTGGCCGCCTTCGCGGCGGCGATCGTCGGCCCGGTGGTCATGTCCATCTACTGGCATCGCGCAACGGCCACCGCCGCGACCGTGACCGTGGCGTTCGCGATCCTCGGCAACATGATCATCACCTCGCTGGCCGCGCGGGACATCATCTCC
>JBKBLL010000054.1:0-17271 GCA_046296375.1 Alphaproteobacteria bacterium
ATGGCGCCCCTCGATCAGTTCCAGCGCGACGCCGACCCCCGCGTCGCGCTTCTTCGACACCTCTTCCCGCCAGGAGGCGAACAGGTCGCGCCACGCCTGCACGACATATTCGTAGCGGGCGTTGCGGGTCAGCGGCAGGCGTGCCCGCCAGCGGTCATTGTCGACATGGACCATCGGCGCCTCGCGCCAGGTCGGCCGATCGGCTTCGCGATAGCGCACGCTGGCGGCGATCCTCTCGTGACCGTCGCCGAAGATGTCGGCCTCGACTGTCAGCGCGTCGCCGACCACCCGCTTCACCGGGAAACGCCCGCCGTCGATCTCGGGCGTGACCTTCTCGATGGCGATCCGATCGGCGGCCAGGGCGTGCAGGCGCTCCTCCGCCCGGGCCGGGGCGTCGGTGGCGGGCTCCGCCGGTGCTTCCGCGGCCCGGGCATGGAGGAGGCGCGCCTCCATCGGCCGCAGGGTGAGGACGTCGCCCGGTGCGAAGGCGCCGCCGGCCGATCCCGGCGTCGTCTCGTCGAAACTTCCAAAGCGGCCGCCCATGGCGGCGACGAGCGGACCGACCTCGCAGCCATGCTCGCGGGCGGGGTCCGGATTGATCACGAGCAGGGTGGCATCGGTGGCGATGCGGCTATCTGCGCGGTCGAAACGCGCCAGACCGACCACCGGCGCATGCGGCGCCGTCACGCGGATCTGCAAACCCTCGGTCCGCAGCGCCGGCGTCGCGGCCTTCGCCCGGTTCACCGTGGCAACGAAGTCGACCAGATCGAGCCGCCGGGCGCGCGCCTCCCAGTCCCAGTCGCCGGGCCGCGTCTGGACGACGTGCAGCCGCTTGGAGAAGCCGAACTCGTAGCCCATCGGCATCATCACGGCGCTGGAGAAGGACGCGGCGAAGAGATAGCGCAGCTTGTAGGCGGCCTCGATCTCCTCGGGCGACGACCCCTGCAGTTCGTGCGCCAGCCGGTCCGTATCGTGGCTCTCCGGAAAAGCGATCGTCGGCGCGATCCGGCGGTAGAGCTCATACTGGTCCAGCAGCCAGGGCGCCTTGAAATCCCACCATTTCGCACTGTTGAACAGAAGGTCGAAGCCGGCCCGGGAGAGGGCGGCCGCCTCGTCCGGCGTGCAGCCCAGCGTCTCGGCCGCGAACACGGTATCGGGCGCTTCGGAACGCACGCGTCCGATCAGTTCCTGCCAGAAGTCCGCCGGGACCTGATAGGCCGCGTCGCAACGGAAGCCGCCGATCCCCAGCGCGGCATGGCGCAGGACGTAGCGCGCCCAGTGCTCGACCTGCGCCGAACGCAGCGCGGGGCGGCTGTAGTCGATTTCGGCGAGGTCGCCCCACACCGTGGTCTTGCGCGGATCCACCGGGTCGACGGCGCGCGGCGAGCGCAGCGCTCCGTCGGGTTCACGCACGTACCAGTCGGGATGCTCCGCGGTCAGCAGCGCGTCCTTGGAGGTGTGATTGAGCACCAGGTCCATCATGACGCGCACGCCGTCCGCCGCGGCGGCAGTGGCGAAATCGCGGACGAGCGCGTCCGCAGGTCGCTCGGATGCCCCCCGAACGACCGGGTGCAACTCCCCGAAATCCTTAACTGCGTAGAGGCTGCCCGAGAAGCCGGGATAGTGAAAAGGGTTGAGGTAGATCCAGTCGAACGCCATCCGGCGGATGCGGGGCAGGTGCTCGGGCCAGCGGGAAATCTCCCCCGCCAGGGTGGGGAAGAGGTTGTAGACGCATGTAACGGCCGGCAAGACATCTCTCCCGGTGTCGCGAAAGCCTCCCGCCTAGGAACGAGTTAGTGGCCGGCTTGTTCCCCGGGATCGACATATTGCGGTATCTGGATCATGCTTGCCTGGACCCGCGGGGGCGGCTACCTACCTTGGGCTCGGCCCGGACGGGTCCGTTCAGCCTCTATTCAGGCTGGGTGTCCCAGGTTCCCGCGCCGTCAGGGAAATCCGCTGGCCGTGGCGGACCCGCGGACGAGCGGGTGCGTTGAACAAGGCAGCAGCGGGCTGCAGTTCATTGGAGGCTTATGTGCGCAGGTTTGCAGTTCTCTCCATCGTCGGTGCCCTCGCGGTGGCCGGTTGCGACACCACCCAGGGCGGTATGGGTGGCATGGGCCAGAAGCAGACGGGCGGCGCGGTCGTCGGTGCGCTCGGCGGCGGTTTGCTCGGATCGACGATCGGTCGGGGCCAGGGGCGGCTTTGGGCCGTCGGCGCCGGCACCCTGATCGGTGCCCTGGTCGGCAGCGAGGTCGGGCGGTCGCTCGACAAAGCGGATCAAGCCCATGCCGCTCGGGCCTACGAGCGCGCCTATACCGCGCCGGTCGGCGAGACGATCTCCTGGCGCAATCCCGACAGCGGCAATTACGGCACCATCACGCCGTCGCGCGAGGGTCGGGCGCACGACGGCCGCTACTGTCGCGAATACCAGTCCAGCATCTATGTCGGCGGCCAGTACGAGCAGGGTGTCGGCGTCGCCTGCCGGAACCCCGACGGCTCCTGGCAGATCGTATCGTGATGCGCGCGACGGCGAGGGGTAGCGTCCTGCGCAGCGCCACCGTCGCGGCCGCGGTCCTGCTCTTCGCCGGGCAGGCTGCGGCGGCGCCGCACGCCGCGCCGCGTCCCGGCACCGGCCCGGGCGGGGCCATCCTGGTGCAGGACGCGCGCCAACTGCCTCCCGCCCAGCGGGCGGCGCTGGTGCGCGCGATCCAGGAGGAACTGCGGGCCAAAGGCCACGACCCGGGGCCGGTCGACGGCGTCTTCGGCGGCCGCACGCGCAACGCGATCCAGGCCTATCAGCGCCGTGCGCGCCTGCGGGTCGACGGCCTGCCGACCAAGGAGCTGCTGGATCATCTGCGGTTTGCCACGCCTCAGCCCGCGGCGGAGCCGCCGCGGCGCGCCGGTCCGCCGCCGCCGCAGGCTCAGCAGCGGGCGCCACAGCCCCAGCCGGCGCGGCAGGCGCCGGCCGGCCGAAGCCTGATTCTCGACGTGCAGCGCGAGCTTTCGGTGCGCGGCTACTATCGCTCGACGCTCGACGGCGTCTCGGGGCCGGCGACCCAGGCCGCGGTCCGGGCATTCCAGCGCGACGCGGGCTTTCCGGTCACGGGCGTCGTCGACGAGCGCCTGCTCGCCGAACTGCGCGTGGTCGACGCCAACATCCGCGCGGATCGCTGAGCGGGCTCAGCCCGCTCCGGCGTGCAGTTTCGAAGGGTCGACCAGGATCCACACGGCGCGACCGCGGGCGATCGGCGCGCCGTCGGAGCCGAAGAGGGCCGAGCCGGCATACAGTTTGCGACCCTCGCGCCCGCTCGCCCAGGCGGTGACGGCGCAAGGCTCGCCGACGGCCGGCCGCCGCTCGATCGTCACGGCGAGGCGGCCGAGCAGCACGGCCCCTTCGGCCGCTCCCCACAGGACGGCGAAGCCGCCCGGACAGTCCAGGGCGGCCCAGACGAAGGCGGGGGCCACCAGCCCGTCCGCTGCGGCGAGGTCGCGTTCTGGAATCCACGGAGCGGCGAGGGTGGGCAGCGCCGCCCCGGCCAGCGGGCCGGGATAGATGAAGAGGCCGTCGCCCGGGGCACGAGCCGGGCCGCAGACGAAACAGTGCGGCAGCGGATGGAGCGCCTCCGGCACCACGGGGGCGGTTGCGGCCAGGACGGCCTCCGCATGCGCCGCGGGACGGGCGTCGCACAGGACGGGCGCGGCGGGCCGGGCCTCGGCGATCACACTTCCGCCGTCCAGGAGCCGGACGCCGTCGCCGTCCGGCAGGACGGTCAGCGGCCGCCCGAGCGGCGTGCCGCGGCGCAGTGTGACCTCCGCCTGGCCGTCCAGATGGTCCGCGAGACGGCCGGCGACATAGCCGCCATTGCCCATGCCGGGCGGACCGCAGAACCGCGGTGCGATCGTGATGGTGCCGGTCACGCGCCGCGCCGAATCGGATGGGCGGCGAGAAAGTCCAGCAGGTGGCGGTTGGTCGCCTCGGCCGCCTCGAACGGGACCCAGTGGCCGGCGCCCGGGACGAAGTGGAAGGCGCAGCCGGGTTGGATGGCGCGAAACAGGTCGCGGCGCGCGCCGACGTGCGGGCCGGCTGTCTGGTCCCGTTCGCCCCAGATGCCCTGGATCGGACATGGCAGTTCCGCCAGTCGCCGGGCGAGCGAATCGCCGCGCGGGATGTCGCCGCTGCGCAGGCGGGCGCGGCGGGTGTTGGTGGTCTGGATGTGCAGCGCCAGATCGTCGATCCGCTCTGGTGCCGCGATCATCGTGATGCCGAGATTGTGCCGGTGGACGTCCAGGATCTCGGCCTCGCTCATCCGGCTCGAGGGCTTCGCCATCGTCGCCCGGTCGCCGAGGGGCAGGCCGAGCGCGTTGGAACCGAGTGCCGTATAGGTGCGCACACGCGCCGCCTGCCGCGCGCAGACATGGCCGCCGACGATGCCGCCGAAGGAGAAGCCGGCGAAATGGAAGCCGGCCGGTGGCGGCACGACGATGTCCAGCCCGGCCGACACCTCGTCCGCGAGGCTGTCGATGGTGAAGGGCTGGGCCGGCTCGTCGGAATCGCCCATCCCGGGAATGTCCCCGGCGATCACCCGGTAGCGTGCCGCGAGTGCCTCGATGTTGCGGACCCAGTGCGTCCACGCCCCAAAGCTGCCGTGCAGCAGCACCAGTGGCTCGCCTTCGCCCCAGACGTGCCAGACCATGCGGCCGCCGCCGACCGGCGTCTCGACGCGCTCGGCCTGTGCCCGTATGCGCGCGATCGTGTCGGCCGGGCTTTCGGTTTCGCCGCTCCTCGCCGTCGCACCCTGCATGCGCCGCTATCCCCTGTTGTTGCCGTGCCTATGGATAACCCGGCTCGCCCGGGCGCGAAACCGCTCCTCAGATCCGCCGGAAGAGCGGCAGTGCGGCGAGCAGCGGCGGTACCGCGGCCACCCAGAAGCAGATGGCATAGTCGCCGGTCAGCGCGATCACTGCCGTCATGGTCAGCGGATAGACGATGCCGGCCGCGCTGCCGAAAGCGATGATGCCGCCGGTGTTGGCGCCGACCATGCCGGGACCGGAGTTGCGTGCGACCTCCGACAGCGTAACGCCCTGCCAGCTGACCGCCGTGCCGGCGAGGCCGAGCGCAACGGCGGTCAGCAGCCAGACCGGCCTGTCGGTGGTGGCGAAGCCGAGCATGGCGGAAACCGCCGCCATGCTGACGCCGAGGAGCCCTAGCAGCCGCCGCGGGCCGCCGAGCACGCCGCCGAGCCAGCCCCAGAAGATGCGCGACACGACGGCGACCACCTGGGAGGCGGCGAATAGCTGGCCGGCGGCGACGATGTCGTAATCGAGCTGGACCACGAGGAAGGTGACGAAGAAGGTGAAGAAGGTGCTCTGCAGCCCGACATAGGCCGTCTGCGCCATTGCGAGGCCGCGCATGGCCCGGTCGCGCACGATGCCGCGCATGGTGGTGAGCATGCTGGGGCGCGTGGTGCCGGCGGCGCCGCCGTCGCGATTGAGGCGCCTGACGAGCGGCATCATGACGATGGCGAGCACCAGCATGCTGGCTGCCGTCACGATCAGCCCGGCACGCCAGCCATAGAGGGCGACGCAGAGCGGCCCGACCAGCCCCGCCAGCATCGTGCCCGCCGGCACGCCCGCCTGCTTGATCGAGAAGACGAGCGGGGCGTGCTTCGGCGGCGCGTAGCGGATGAGGATTTCGGAACTCGCCGGGGTGGAGATGACGGTCCCCATGCCGACGACGACGGCGGCGAGCGCGATCGCGGGCATCCAGCCCGGCAGGGCCAGGCAGAGCCCGGCCGCGGTGATCAGGAGTGCGGCCTGGCTCATCCTCATCGCGCCGAGGCGCTGGATCCAGGCGCCGCAGCCGGCGGCGGCGATCGTGCCGGCGATGCCGGAGATGGCGACGAACACGCCGACCAGTTCGGGCGCCAGCCCCAGGTCGGCCGTCATCGCCGGCCCGATGACCGAGACGATGATCTTGCCCCAGGTGGTGAATGTCTGCTGGATGAGCATCGCCCCGAGGACGAGCCAGAGCATGCCGTTCAAGGCCGGGTGTTCTCCGCTGGTGCCGGCCCCGCCTGTTCCTGGCGACCGGGACCTCGGTAGAGCACCGCCCGCGCCGCCAAGCAAGGAACGTGCAAAAGGGAAGGGGCCGCGGCGCCGTTCCGGCCGCGGCCCCTTCGCCCGTGTGCTATGCGGACCCGATCATGCGGCCTGTGCCGTGCCGCCGACGACGGCGAGGCCACCGTCGCCCACGGTCGCGCGCACCGTATCGCCGTCCCTGATCTCGCCGCGCAGGATCAGCGTGGCGAGCGGGTTCTGCAGTTCGCGCTGGATGACCCGCTTCAGCGGCCGGGCGCCGTAGACCGGGTCATAGCCGGCTTCGGCAAGCCATGCGAGGGCGGCGTCGTCCAGTTCCAGCACGATCTTGCGGTCGGTCAGCAGCTTGCGCAGCCGGCGCAGCTGGATCGTGACGATGCCCTTCATCTGCTCGCGGCTGAGTCGCTGGAAGACCAGGATCTCGTCCAGCCGGTTCAGGAATTCCGGACGGAAGTGGCCGCGGACGACCTCCATCACCTGATCGTGCAGCTTGCCCTCGGCCGTGCCCTCCGGCGCATGCGCCAGATACTCGCTGCCGAGGTTCGACGTCAGCACGATCAGGGTGTTGCGGAAATCGACCGTCCGCCCCTGGCCGTCCGTCAGGCGGCCCTCGTCGAGCACCTGGAGCAGGACGTTGAACACGTCCGGATGCGCCTTCTCCACCTCGTCGAAGAGGATGACCTGGTACGGCCGCCGCCGCACCGCCTCGGTCAGGGCGCCGCCCTCGTCATAGCCGACATAACCCGGAGGGGCGCCGATCAGCCGCGCGACCGAGTGCTTCTCCATGAACTCCGACATGTCCACCCGCGTCATCGCGGTGTCGTCGTCGAACAGGAATTCCGCCAGCGCCTTCGTCAGCTCGGTCTTGCCGACGCCGGTGGGGCCGAGGAATAGGAACGAGCCGAGCGGCCGGTTCGGGTCCTGCAGGCCGGCGCGGGCGCGCCGCACCGCCTCGGATACCGCCTTCACCGCCTCGTCCTGACCGACAACCCGCGTGCCGAGCTGCTCCTCCATGCGGAGCAGCTTGTCGCGCTCGCCTTCGAGCATCCGGTCGACGGGTACGCCGGTCCAGCGGGAGACGACCGATGCGATCTCCTCGTCGGTGACGTCCTCCTTCAGGAGATGGCTCTGCGCCGCCTCCGCCGCGGAGGCGAGCTGGCGCTCCAGCTCCGGGATGATGCCGTAGGTCAGTTCGCCCGCACGCGCCCAGTTGCCCGTACGCTGCGCCTGCTCGACCTCCAGGCGGGCCTGTTCGAGCTGTTCCTTGACCGCGGTCGCCGACGTCAGCTTGTCCTTTTCCGACTGCCACCGCGCCGTCAGCTCGGCCGACTTCTGCTCGATATCGGCCAGTTCGCCTTCGAGGGTCGAAAGGCGGTCGCGCGACGCCTGATCGGGCTCCTTCTTCAACGCCTCCCGTTCGATCTTCAGCTGGATGACGCGCCGGTCGAGTTCGTCGATCTCCTCGGGTTTGGAGTCCACCTGCATGCGCAGGCGGCTCGCCGCCTCGTCGATCAGGTCGATGGCCTTGTCGGGAAGGAATCGGTCGGTGATGTAGCGGTTGGAGAGTGTGGCCGCGGCGACGATGGCGCTGTCGGCGATCCGCACCTTGTGGTGCAGCTCGTACTTCTCCTTCAGGCCGCGCAGGATGGAGACGGTCTCCTCCACCGACGGCTCGTCGACGAACACCGGCTGGAATCGCCGCGCCAGTGCCGCGTCCTTCTCGATGTACTTGCGGTACTCGTCGAGCGTCGTGGCGCCGATGCAGTGCAGTTCGCCGCGGGCGAGCTTTGGCTTCAGCATGTTGGACGCGTCCATCGCGCCCTCCGCCTTGCCGGCACCGACCAGGGTGTGCAGTTCGTCGATGAAGACGATGATCTCGCCGGCGGCGCTCTCGATCTCCTCCAGGACGGCCTTCAGCCGTTCCTCGAACTCGCCCCGGTACTTGGCGCCCGCGACCAGCGAACCTAGGTCGAGCGCCAGGAGGAGCTTGTTCTTCAGCGTCTCCGGCACGTCGCCGTTGACGATGCGCAGCGCCAGACCCTCGGCGATGGCCGTCTTGCCGACGCCCGGCTCGCCGATCAGAACCGGGTTGTTCTTGGTCCTGCGCGACAGGACCTGCATGCAGCGCCGGATCTCCTCGTCGCGGCCGATGACCGGGTCGAGCTTGCCCTCGCGTGCGGCCTCGGTCAGGTCGCGCGCATACTTCTTCAGGGCGTCGTAGCTCTGTTCGGCCGACGCGCTGTCCGCGGTCCGCCCCTTGCGCAGTTCGTCGATGGCACCGTTCAGCTTCTGCGGCGTCACGCCCGCCTGCGACAGCGCCTTCGCCGCCGTGGTACCGGCAGCGAGGCCGATCGCCTGCAGCAGCCGCTCCACCGTGACGAAGCTGTCGCCGGCCTTCTTCGCGACCTCCTGCGCCTGCTCGAACAGGCGAGCCGTCTCGGGTGCCATGTAGAGCTGGCCGGCGCCGCTGCCCTCGACCCGCGGCATCTTCGCGAGATCCGCCTCCACGGCCTGCTTCGCCGCCGCCGCGTCACCACCCGCCGCGCGGATCAGGTTCGCCGACAGGCCCTGATCGTCGTCCAGCAGGGCCTTCAGGACATGGTCGGGGGTGAAGCGCTGGTGGCCGCGGCCCAGGGCCAGCTGCTGCGCCGCCTGCAGGAAGCCGCGCGCGCGCTCCGTGTACTTCTCGAGGTCCATTTCGTCGCTCCTCCGGCGTTCGTGGCGTCCGCCACCCCGGCATGGGCATGGCGGACAGGGAACCCGTATTTCGAAGCAAAATGTGGTGTGGCCCTTCGGCCACACAAGGACTTCCGGACGCTGCCGGCGGCACCCCGCGGCGCTCACCGACGGGCGCTCCGGACGCCCCGCCGCGGGAGCGGTGAAATCGTACCATTTTGTGGCAACAGGGTTTTTTCGGTGGCGCGGCGGAACCTTGGGCGCTCCCGCGCGTCGACGTGGGTATCCGATGCGATCCCGCAGCAGGAGAAGAATATGCCTATGACGACCCGTGCCCCGTTGACCGCCGTCGCGGCGGCCGCCCTCGCCCTCGGCTTCGCCGCCCCCGCGGCAGCACAGACGCAGCAGGGTGCGCCCTCCGCGGCGCCGCCGGCCGCGATGGCGCCGCAGGTCGACGTCAGTGACGAACAGCTGCGGACGTTCATCGAAGCCGCCACCGAGGTGCAGAGCATTAGCGAGAAGTGGCAGGCTCGCGCCGCCGCGACCGAGTCGACGCAGGAGGTCGAGGAGGTACGCCGTCAGGCCACGGACGAGATGGTCGAGGCGGTGGAAGACAAGGGCATGACCGTCGACGAGTTCAACGCGATCTCGCAGGCGGCTCAGGAAGATCCGCAGCTCCACGCGCGCATCGTGGCCATGCTCGAACAGCAGCGCTGACCCGGTCTTCGTCGGCATCAGCGGGCGTCCGGCTTGTCCGGGCGCCCGTTTCGCTCGTGGGCTTCAGTCGGCGCGGATGAAGCGATGGACACCGTCCTGGTCGGTGATCCGCTCCAGGCGTCCCTGATGGAAAAGATAGTGCAGGTGCGCCACCGCCTCGCCGATGGCGAAGGACTGCTGGTGCAGGTCCAGGCGTCGGCGGAACAGGACGGGCAGCATGTCGATCGCGTGCTTCGGCGTCGTACACGCTTCCCAGGCGGCCTGCAGGCGCTCGTCGTGATGGTCGCGCAGCTGCGCCAGACGCTCGTGCAGCCCGTAGAAGGGCCGGTCGTGCGCACAGAGGATCAGCGTATCGTCCGACAGGTGGCCGAATTTGTGGGTCGACTCGATGAAGAGGCGCAGCGAGTCGGCCGACGGCTCCTGGTAGTGGACGGAGATGTTCGTCGTGATGCGCGGCAGCACCTGGTCCCCGCCGAGCAGCAGGCCGTGGTCCGGGCAGGCGAGGCAGATATGCTCGGGTGAATGGCCGCGTCCGACGATGGCGTGCCAGACCCGGCCGCCGATCTCGATCGTGTCGCCTTCGGCGATGCGACGATAGACGATGGGTGGGCGCACCACGTTCTGCGCATAGAAATTGCCCCGGCCGCGCATGGCGTCGATCGTTTCCGTCGCCATGCCGTGGCTGCGCCAGAAGCCGAGCATCGCCTCCATGTTGCGTTCGCGCGATTCGAACGCGAACTGCGACCAGAGCCACTCCGTCTCGCTCATCCAGAGTTCGGCGTCGAAGCGGTCGAGCATCCAGCGACAGAGGCCCATATGGTCCGGGTGGAAGTGCGTCACCACCACGCGCCGCACCGGGCGTCCGGCGAACAGCGTGTCGGCGACGCGCAGCCAGATGTCGCGGACCGAGTCTTTGTTCAGGCCGCAGTCGATCACGGTCCAGCCGTCGCCGTCCTCCAGCGCATAGACGTTGACGTGGTCGAGCGCGAAGGGCAGCGGCAGCCTCAGCCACCAGATGCCGGGTGCCACCTCGGTCGGGGTCGCCGGGTCGGCCGGGGCCTCCCAGGGATAGCGGACGACGATTGCCCCGCTCATCCGGCTACCAGGCGGTATAGCCACCGTCGACCAGCAGGTCGGCGCCGGTCATGAAGGAGGAATCGTCCGACGCCAGGAACACCGCGGCCGCCGCGATCTCCTCCGGCCGCCCCAGCCGCCCCAGCGGGTGTTTCGGTCCCCATAGCCGTTCCGCCGTCTCCATGTCACCGAACCGTCTCGTCAGGCGCGCCGTCGCCACGCCGCCGGGAGACAGGGTGTTCACCCGGATACCCTCCTGCGCGTGGTCGAGCGCCATGGTCTTCGCCAGTTGGAGCAGACCGCCCTTGGTCGTGCAATAGGCGGCCTGCCCCATGTTGGCGACGCGTCCCATCTGCGAGGCGATATGGATGATACTGCCGCCGCCGGCCGCGCGGATGTGCGGTACGGCATGGCGGCTCGCGAGGAAGGCGCCGGTCAGGTTGACCGCGATGGCCCGGTGCCACTCCGCTTCGTCGAGCACATCGACGCTGGCGGTCGTGGTGAAGGTGGCCGCGCCGTTCACCAGGATCCTGAGCCCGCCGAAGGCCGCGACCGCCGCCGCGACGGCCTCCCGCGCCGAGGCGCTGTCCGACACGTCGCAGGGCTGCGCAGCGGCGCATCCGCCCTTTGCGGCGATTTCGGCCGCGACCGCCGCCGCCGATCCGCCGTCGAGATCGGCGCACAGCACGGCCGCGCCCTCCCGGGCGAAGGCGATCGCGATGGCGCGGCCGATGCCTGCGCCGGCTCCGATCACGAGAGCGGGGCGGTCCTGCAGCTTGCCGGGCATGGTGGGGTCACTCCGGAAAGATCTCCCGCATGGGGGAGACGGTGTAGCGGTGCAGCAGGCGCCGATTCAGCACCGGGTCGCTGAGCGTGAGTTCGATCGTGCCGCCGTCCCGCGGCGGCTGGCGGGTGGTCGGCACGGTGCCGCTGAAGATCATGCGTCCCTCCGCCGCATCGCCGTCGTGCCGGTCGACGAAGGCCATCAGGGCCCCGGGGTCCATGATCATCGACAGCGGACCTTCCTGCAGCGTCTCGCCGTCGCAGGTCGACTTCAGCACGAGGCGGTCCCAGTGCGCCCGGACGGCGGACACCGGCCACGCCGCCTTGGCGATCGGCTTCGGGCAGAGGTTCTTCGACAGGACCACCGACTGCGCCTCGACCTTGCGGTCGGTATGGTCGCTGCCGACGGTCACATAGTCGAAGCCCAGGGTGCGGAAGAGCACGAACTCGATCTCCGGCGTGCTGTCGAAGCCGAGCGGTGCGATCTCGTCGGCGGTGGTGACGAGGCTCGGCGCCAGGGGGAAGAGCATCGGCACGTGCTTCGGCGGCGCCACGCCGATCTCCTCCAGTTCGTGGATGTGCGCGTCCACGAGCGCGCGGTCGCGACCGGTGTAGCCGGCGGCCAGGACCCGCCGCAGGTCCAGGGTGGCCGGACCGAGCCCGGGAATGTCGAAGACGAGCTGCTGCATCATGGGGCGCTGCTCCCGCGCGTGGCGCGGCCCTCTCGGCCGCCGCACCATCTAAGGCCGGCTGCGCCGTTCGGGCAACGACGCGCATCGGCCCCCGTGCCGCGCGGCTGCGTCATCGGCCGACCATGAAGGCCTGCGGCACTTCGGCAAACGGCAGGATGGTGGCCTGGAAGCCCAGCGTCTTGCCCATCTTCTGGGTCGCCGTCGAGTAGATGCGCAGCTTCTTGCCCTTGAAGTCGTCGAGGGTGGCGACCGGCGTCTTGGTGTAGAAGCCCTGGCCCGGCCAGGCGCCGTAATAGAGGATGCGCATGCCGTTCCTGGCGAAGAGCGCGTCGAAATAGGGCTTCTGCGCCTCCTTGAGGTCCCCGGCGGCCTCGTAGGTCGGGGCCACGAAGGGCAGGCCGTCCAGGATGTACATCGGGTCTTCGTTGCCGTAGACGCCGAGCCGGATCTCGCAGATCGGGATCTGCCCGGCCTGCACCGCGCGCTTGATCAGCGAGTCGTTGGTGGGCAGCGTGATCTTGATCGCGCCGTTCGTCCGCGCCTCGACGTCCTCGATGAACAGGCGCGCGTTCTTGGTGAAGAAGTTGCTGTCCGGATAGCCGGTGGCCATCATCCATTCGGTCGCCGCGGCGGGGCCGCAGATCGCCGTGACGGCGAGCGAAGCGCCCAGCAGCTTCGCCCCGATCGTCGATAGCAGTCGCATGTGTCGCGCCTCTCGGCCCAGATTCTCCGGGGACGCCCTATAAGGCGCGCGCCAATACGGCCGAGGGTCGGCCCCGCCGGTCGGCGGGCCCGTCTCAGCGATGGGGCGTCAGACGATCGCCCGGCGGACCATCGCGATCCATTCGTTCACGGCCGGCTTGTGCAGCCAGCGGCAGACCGCGACCAGATCGTGCTCGGGGCAGATCCAGAGCACGTTGCCGCCCGCGCCGCTGCCGAAGAAGCTCTTCGCTGTTCCAGCATGGAAGCGGTCGCCGGGCGTGTTCAGCCACCACATGAATCCGTATTCGGGGCAGATCGCACAGGGCGTCACCGCGTGTTCGATCCAGCGCTCCGAAATCAGCTGCCGGTCGCCCCAGCGGCCGCGGTTCAGCATCAGCAGCCCGAACCGGGCATGGTCGCGGCTGGAGATGAACAGGCCGCCGCCCCAGTGGCCACCGCCCGATACGGACTGCATGCGGCGTCCGCCCACCTCGACCCAGGAGTTGCGGTACCCGTTCCACTCCCAGCTGCCCGATGCGCCGATCGGGTCCATGATCCGTTCGCGCAGCAGTTCCGGCAGCGGTCGCCCGACCAGCCTCATGATCGCGTAGCTGGCGAGGTTGACGCGGACGTCGTTGTATTCCCAGTGGGTGCCGGGCGTCTGGAGCGGGCGCGCCTGTCCCTTGTTCGGGTTCGCCCCCTCCGTCGTCAGGTCGCGGTTGCGATCGACCAGGTCCGGCTTGTCCCAGAGCTCACCCTCCCACTCGCTCGTCTGCTGCAGGAGATGCCGCCAGGTGATGGCCGCGTTGTGCGGGGTGTCGAAGGCCGGATCGGGAACCCGTTCGCGTACCGGCTCGTCCAGGTCGGGCAGCAGGCCGTCGTCGTGGGCGAGGCCGGCACAGGTCGACACGTAGCTCTTGGTGATGCTGAAGGTCATGTCGACACGCTCGGTCGTCCCCCACTCGGCGACGATCCGTCCACCCTTCAGGATCAGGCCGTTGACATGGCCGCGATGCTTGAAGGGACCGAGCGCTTCGTTCCAGGGCGGCGGCTCGAACACGCCGCGCGCGGTCGCGTCGGCCAGATCTAGCGGCCATTCGGTCTCGCTGGCGATCGCGAAATCGACGGCGGCGGCCAGGGCACCGGGGTCGAACCCGGCCGCTTTCGGGTCGGCGCGCTCCCAGGTCGACGGCGCAGGCGGAACATAGGCCATGGGGGTCACTCCGTCTTGGTCAGCACCGACAGGTCGAGCGGCAGCACGGCGCCCATCCAGACGGCATGGTCGCGATGGTCGGCGACGGCGTCCGCCGTCTCGGGATGGACGAGAACGGCGAGGTCGCCGCGGTTCAGCGCCAGCCAGGGCAGGACCGCCGCCAGGGTGTCCGGTCCGAAGGCGATCTGGAACATCGCCTGGGGGTGCGGGCCGACCGGGCCGTCATGCATCCGGCCGAGGGTGACGGGATGGAGCGCGCCCAGCCGGTCGCGCAGTTCCGCCGCCCGTTCCTTGGTCGCGGGGTCGTAGTAGACATGGGCGTGCCAGCCCTTGATCGCGCCGGGATCCTGCTCGCTCATTGCTCGCCTGCCTCCCTGTCCTCCAGCGCCCGGGCGATCGCCTCGTTGACCGCCCGCACGCCGGCCGCCGGGCCGCCCGGATGCGCCCAGACGCCGCCGGCGATACACAGGAAGTCGGTGCCGGCCCGCACCAGCGGCGCGCAGTTCCCGGCCGTGATGCCGCCGATCGCCACCGACGGTATCGTCGCGACCTCGTCCCACCAGGCGAGGATCTCCGGGTCCGCGCGCCGCGTCACCGCCTTGGTGGAGGAGGGGAAGAACGCGCCGAATGCGACATAGTCGGCCCCCGCCTCGCCGGCCTCCATCGCCAGGTGGCGCGAATCCTTGCAGGTCACGCCGACGATGGCGTCGTCGCCGAGCAGCCGCCGCGCCGCCTCGTAGGGCGTGTCCTCCTGCCCCACATGCACGCCGTCGCAGCCGAGTTCGGCGGCGAGGTCGGGCCGGTCGTTGAGGATGAAGGCCACACCCGCGTCCTGGACGCGCGGCATGATCGCGCGCACCGCGGCGCGGATCGTGTGGTCGGGCACGTCCTTCAGCCGCAGCTGCAGGGCGGCCATGTCGCCGGCGCCGAGGGCGACGTCGAGCTGGGACAGGAAATCGTCGAGTTCCAGTCCGCCGGTGACCAGCGGTGCCGGCGTCAGGAGATAGAGCCGGCAGGCCGGCGCGTCGTCGTCGGGTGTCAGCCGGCGTACTCCCTCTCCGAGTCCGGCGTCCAGCGGCCGTCGCGGGCAAGGCCGTTCATGCGCGCGCGATGCAGGAAGGCCCGCCGCGCCGCCGCGACGTTGCCCCGGTTCCCGCCCCAGGCCAGCAGGGCCGACTGCTGCAGGGCGCGGCCGTAGGAGAAGCTGATCTGCCAGGGGTGCGGGCCGCGGGCGTTGATCGCCGCCAGGTTGGCGGTCGCCTCCTCCTCCGACTGGCCGCCCGAGAGGAAGACGATGCCGGGGACGGCGGCCGGGACGCAGCGCTTCAGCGTCCCGAGCGTGGCGGTCGCGATCTCCGCCGCGCCGGACCTGTGCGTGGCCTCGGAGCCGGCGACCACCATGTTGGGCTTCAGCAGCATCGCCTCCGGCGCCACGCGTTGCCGGTGCAGTTCGTAGAAGACGCGCGCCAGCACTGCCTCGGTCACGCTGCGGCAGCGCTCCAGGTCGTGCGGCCCGTCCATCAGGACCTCGGGCTCGACGATCGGCACCAGCCCCTGTTCCTGCGTGATCGCAGCATAGCGGGCGAGGGCGTGCGCGTTCGTGTCGATGCAGTCCGTCGTCGGCAGGTGCGGGCCGATGCGGATCACGGCGCGCCATTTCGCGAAGCCGGCGCCCATCGCGCGATACTCGGCGCACCGCTCGCGCAGGCCGTCCAGCCCCTCCGTGATCGTCTCCTCCGGGGCGAAGGGCAGGGGCTTGGTCCCCTTGTCGACCTTGATCCCGGGGATGATGCCCTGGGCGCGCAGAACCTCGACGAACGGGCGGCCGTCAGAGGCGCTCTGGCGCAGCGTCTCGTCGTAGAGGATGACGCCGGACAGATGATCGCCCGCGCCGGCCGCCAGCAGCAGTTCGCGATAGTCGCGCCGCGTCTGCTCGGTGCTCGCGAGGCCGATGCCGTCGAAGCGGCGCTTGATCGTCCCCGAACTCTCGTCGGCCGCGAGGATGCCCTTGCCCGGCGCGACCAGCGCGCGGGCGACCCGTCCGAGTTCCGCGAAGTCCATGGCGAAACGCCTCCACGCCGGTGGCGAACGATTTTTCCAGATCCCGTCAGTCCCCAAGTAAATGCCGGTGCCCGGCGTCTCAAGGGCCGTGCGTCTCTGGCCGGCGCGTCAAGGGTCGCGCGAAAGGCCCTCGCGCGCCAGCGCCTCCCGATAGGCACGCTGCAGTTCCTCCTGCCGCTCGCCCAGTTCCCGCAGATAGGTCCAGGTGTAGATGCCCGTGTCGTGCAGGTCGTCGAACACGATCCGCACGGCATAGTTGCCTTCGGTGACCAGTTCCATGATGCCGACGTGCCGTCGGCCGGCGACGATGCGCTTCTGGCCCGGGCCGTGCCCCATCACCTCGGCGGAGGGGCTCTCCACTCTCAGGAACTCGGCCGGGAAGACGAAGGTCCGGCCGTCGGCGAAGTCGATTTCCAGCAGCTTGGCCGCGCGCTTCAGGCGGATCTCGGCCGGCCAGGCCGAGTCGGTGCTCAACGCCCGGCGCCCGGCGCGGGTTCGTCGAGCTGGCGTGCCTCCTCGATCAGCATGATCGGAATGCCGTCGCGGATCGGATAGGCGAGGCGGGCTCGGTCGCTGATCAGTTCCTGCGCGACTCGGTCGTAGCGCAGCGGCCCCTTGGTCAGCGGGCAGACCAGGAGTTCCAAGAGGCGGGGGTCGATGTCGGTCGCCTGCGTCCGGTCGTCCAAGCCGATCTCCTCGAGTGGTCCTCAGTTGGTCTTCGGGGGTCTCAATGGCGCGCCGTGTCGCCGTCCGCGCGCAGTGACGCCATCTCCAGCAGTGTGGTGAGGACGCGGGCGCGCTCGGCCAGGTCGGGGCTCTCCAGGATCGCCTGCTTCTCGCTGGGGGAGAGCGGGCAGGCCATGGCGAGCGTGGCGATCAGCGGTTCGGGGCGCAGGGCGGCGACGGCGCTCCAGTCCGCACCCAGCCCCTTCGCCGTCAGGTAGCCGGTGAGCGCGGACATCAGCCGGTCGCGACCGATCGGCTGGATCGACTCGTGCAGGTCGGTGGCGAAGTCCGCATAATCGGCCACGGCCCGCCTGTAGCCGTCCTTCAACGGCATTTCGCGTACGATGCGAAAGCGGCTGACGCCCGTCAGGTTGATGTAGTAGCGCCCATCCTCGGACTGGCGGGCGGCGGTGACGGCGCCGAGGCAGGCGACCGGATAGATCGGCGGATTCGCCGGATCGTCGGCCGTCTCGCCCATGGGCTGGACCATGGCGAGCATCGAATCGCCTGCCAGGACATCCTTGATCATCG
>JBKBLL010000055.1:0-17243 GCA_046296375.1 Alphaproteobacteria bacterium
CCGCCCGCGCCACCAGAGCCTCGATCCCTTCTCGCAGCAGGATGTAGGGCGAGGGCTCCCCGGTTTGCGGATCGTCGACGACCCTCAGCGGATGCTCGGCGTCGAGCGTGACCCATTCGTCGATATTGGTCCGGAACCGCAGGCGGCGTTCCGCGCCATCGCCTTCCACGACCATCTCCACCGCGACGAAGGGCGCATCCTCGACCTCGATGGAGACGCGCTCGACGGGGGTCGCCAGCATGTAGCCGCCCGTGTCCGTCCGGCGGAGCACCGTGGAGAACAGCCTGACGAGGGCCAGCCGCGTGAATGGCGTGCCCTCATGGTACCAGGTCCCGTCCCGGGCGATCCGCATGTCCCCGTGCACCAACGGGGGCACCGGCCTGCCCGCCGGCGCGTCCGGCTTCTCGGTCATTTGTCGGTCCCGCTTTCGCCGTATTTCACGATACACTCGTTTCCAGGTCGACCGGTGGCCGCCGCCCGGTCGCAGCATATAACTCACAGGCGTCCCGTCACGGTTCGAACGGAAGCCATCCGATGCTGGGCAGCGAAACCATTCTCAGGGGCGCGACCGGCGACGCCCTGGCCGCCGATATCGAAGCCCTGGGTGAGCGGCTCGCCCGCGCCCGCTCGGAGATCGGAACGATCATATTCGGCCAGACCGACGTGGTCGACCAGGCCATCGTAACGCTTCTCGCCGGCGGCCACGCGGTGTTGATCGGCGTTCCGGGCCTCGGCAAGACGCGTCTGGTGGAAACGCTGGGCGCGGTGTTCGGCCTGGACGAGAAGCGCATCCAGTTCACCCCGGACCTGATGCCGGCCGACATCCTCGGCTCCGAGATCCTCGAGGAGACGGAGGGTGGCCGCCGCGGCTTTCGCTTCGTCGAAGGCCCGGTCTTCACGCAGTTGCTCATGGCGGACGAGATCAACCGGGCGAGCCCGCGCACACAGTCCGCACTGCTGCAGGCGATGCAGGAACGACGCGTGTCGGTGGCCGGCCAGTACCGGTCGCTTCCGAAGCCGTTCCACGTGCTGGCGACGCAGAACCCGCTGGAACAGGAAGGAACCTACCCCCTCCCCGAGGCCCAGCTCGATCGCTTCCTGATGGAGATCGAGGTCGTCTATCCGGATCTGGACGCCGAGCGCCAGATGCTGCTCGCGACGACCGGCATCGAGGAGGCCGTCCCGACGCACGTCCTGACCGCGACCGACCTTCTGGAAGCGCAGCGGCTCGTGCGCCGGATCCCCGTCGGCGAAGGCGTCCTCGACGCGATCCTGCGCCTCGTACGGTCGGGGCGTCCCGGCGAGAGCCCGATATCCGGCATCGACGAGGAGGTGGCCTGGGGGCCGGGCCCCCGGGCGTCGCAGGCCCTGATGCTGGCGACCCGGGCGCGGGCGCTGCTCGACGGGCGGTTCTCGCCCTCGGTCGACGACGTCCTCGCCCTCGCCCATCCGGTCCTGCGTCACCGCATGGCACTCAGCTTCGCCGCCCGGGCCGACGGCGTCACGGTGGACGCGGTGATCGACCGTCTCTGCGAGCCCCTGGGCTGAACCGCGCGATGGCGGCGGCGCGCAGCGGATACCGTCTCGAGGCGGAACGCATCGGCGGCGGCCTGCCGCCCATCCTCCTGGCCGCGCTGCGGATCGCGCACACGATGACGCCGGGGATCCACGGGCGGCGCCGGTCCGGCGCCGGCGATGCCTTCTGGCAGTTCCGCCACTATCAGCCGGGGGATCCGGCGCGCGCGATCGACTGGCGCCGCTCGGCCCGCGCGGACCCCGTGTTCGTGCGGGAGAACGAATGGGAGTCGGCGCAGACCCTGTTCCTCTGGCGCGACGCCTCGGCCTCGATGCGCTGGCGATCGGCGCGGGCGCTGCCGCAGAAGTCCGACCGGGCGACGCTCCTGCTCCTCGCGGTCGCGACGCTGCTGCTGCGCAGCGGCGAACAGATCGCGCTCCTGGGGAGCGCCGGCGCACCCGTCCGCGGCGTCGGCGGTATCGGCAGGATCGCCGACCGGATCGAGCGCGACGAAAACCCGGCCGAGAACGGCCTGCCGCCGGCCGTCGCCATGCCGCGGCACGCCCAGCTCGTCCTGTTCGGCGATTTCCTGGATCCTCTGGAGGATATCGAGGCACGCCTGCGCGCCTTCGCCGCCCAGGCGGTCCGCGGCCATATCGTCCAGGTCCTGGACCCGGCCGAGGAGGCGCTGCCGATGCACGGCCGCATCCGTTTCGAGGGGTTGGAACGGGAGGGTGAACTGCTCATCCGCCGTGCCGAACGGGTCAGGCCGGACTATGTGCGGCGGATGGCCGCACACCGGGACGCCCTTGTGGTCCTGACGCGCCGCCTCGGCTGGACCTTCGCCACGCATCACACCGACGCGCAGCCCCAGATGGCCCTCCTCGCGCTCTACCGGGCGCTCACGCTTGCCCCGGACGCCTGATGCTGCAGCTGGGCCCCGTCGCGTTCCTCTCGGCCCCGATCCTGGCGGCGCTGCTGGCACTGCCGCTGATCTGGTGGATCCTTCGGGTATCGCCGCCTGCGCCGCGCCTCATCCGCTTTCCCGCGATCCGCCTGTTGTTCGGCCTGCGCCAGGAGGAGGAGACGCCGGCGCGCACGCCGCCCTGGCTGCTGCTCCTGCGAATGCTACTGGCGGCGGCGGTCATTACGGCGTTGGCGCATCCGATCCTGAACCCCTCGGCCGGACGTACCGGAGCGGGCCCGGTGCTGATCGTCGTCGACGACGGCTGGGCGGCGGCCCGCAACTGGCGGGCCCGGCTCGACACGGTCGACAGGCTGCTCGACGACGCCGTGCGTGCCGAGCGGCCGGTCGTGCTGGTGACGACGGCCCCGCCGCCCCCGGGAGAGGCGCCGGAACCGGTGGTGCTGCGGCGGGCGGCGGATGCCCGAGCGCAACTTCGCGCCCTGGAGCCGAAGCCCTGGCCGTCGGACCGCGAGTGGGCGGCCGGGCGCCTGGACTCCCTCTCGCTCGCCGAGCCGGCTGCGGTGACCTGGGTGGCGGAAGGCGTGGACGGGTCCGGTATCACCACCCTGGCGCGACGCCTGCAGCGATTCGGCCGGATCGAGATCGTGACCGATCCGCGCGCGGAGGCCGCCCGACTGGTGCGCGCGCCGCGGCGCGACGGCCTCGCCCTTACGCTGGTGGCCGAACGTGCGGCGGCGGTGGGTCCCGAGCGGTTACATCTCCGCGGTCTCGGCGCGGACGGCCGCACGATCCTGCGCGAGGAGATGGCTTTCGGTGCCGACGCGACGCGGGCCGAGTTGCGCCGCGACCTGCCCGCCGAAGTTCTGAACGCGCTGACGGTGCTGCGTATCGACGACGAGCAGAGCGCCGGCGCCACTTTCCTGCTGGACGAAGGCTGGCGCCGCCGGCCGGTCGGCGTCGCGACGATCGGCGCGGTCCAGTCCGGCCACCCGCTCCTCGACGACCTCCACTACCTGACCCGCGCGCTCTCCGGCGACACCGATCTCGACCGGCAGCCCCTCGAGGCGCTGCTCGACCGGCGGATGGCCGTCATCGTCCTCACCGACTCGGTCCCCGTCTCGGAGAACGACCGGGCCCGTCTCGCCCAATGGGTCGAAGAGGGCGGCGTGCTGCTACGCTTTGCGGGGCCGAGGCTCGCCGACGGGCGCGACGACCTGCTGCCGGTGACGCTCCGCCTGGGCGGTCGGGCCCTGGGCGGCGCCCTGTCCTGGTCGCAGCCGCAGCCGCTCGCGCCCTTCGCGGCCGACGGCCCCTTCGCCGGCCTGGCGATACCGGCGGACGTCACCGTCTCGCGCCAGCTCCTGGCCGAACCCGCCATCGACCTGATGCAGAAGACCTGGGCGAGCCTGGCCGACGGCACGCCCCTCGTCACCGGGACGCCGCGAGGTGACGGCTGGCTCGTGCTCGTCCACACGACGGCCGGTGCCGACTGGTCGACCCTTCCGCTGTCGGGCCTCTTCGTGCAGATGCTGCAGCGCATCGTCGCCCTCAGCCAGGGCGTGACCGGCGGCGACGCCGACGGGCTGCTGCCGGCGGCCGAAGTCCTGGACGGCGCCGGGCGGCTCGCGCGGCCGACCCGGGCGATCCGGCCGGTGGCAGCGGCGGAACTGGCGCACACTGCGCCGGGACCGGACCGCCCGCCGGGCTTTTACGGCAATCAGGGCGGCGTGCGTGCCCTCAACCTCGCTTCCGCCTTGCCGGCACTCGCCCCCTTCCCCAGAGACCTGCCCGGCAACCCTTCGATCCGCGCCTTCGAGGGCGCCGCCGCCGAGCGCGACCTCAAACCGTGGCTGCTGCTGGCCGCCGTCGCCCTCGCCCTCGTGGACCTCGTCGTGGCGCTGGCGCTGCGCGGCCACCTCGCCGCGGCGTGGCGTCCCTTCCGCCGCGGGACAGCGGCGATCCTCGGCGCCGCCGCCCTGGCGTCGGCGCACGCGCCGCCGGCCGAAGCGGAAGTGACACGAGCCGAGGTGGCCCGAGCGGAGGTGTCGGAGGCGGAAGCGCTGGCGGCGACCCTGGAGACCCACCTGGCCTATGTCCGGACGGGCGTCGATTCGGTCGACAGGATCAGCAGGGCGGGCCTCGACGGGCTCAGCCGCATGTTGAGCCAGCGGACATCGGTCGAGCCGGGAGAGCCGCTCGCCGTCGACCTGGAGACCGACGAACTGGCGTTCCACCCCCTGCTCTACTGGCCTGTCCTGCCGGAACAGCCCCCGCTGAGCAGCACGGCCCACGCGAAGCTGCTCCATTATCTCCAGAACGGCGGGACGGTGATCTTCGACACGCGCGACCAGGCGGCCGTCGGCGGGTCGTACGACCTCGGGGCGCAACTCGTCACCCCGGAGGGCCAGAAGCTCCGCGAGATCCTCCGCGGGGTGAACCTGCCGGCCCTCGCCCCCGTTCCGCCCGATCATGTCCTGACCAAGGCCTTCTACCTGCTCAACGAGTTTCCGGGCCGTTGGACGGGCGGGTCGGTCTGGGTCGAAGCGACCGCGAGCGACCGGAACGACGGCGTGTCGCCCGTCATCATCGGAAGCCACGACTGGGCCGGCGCATGGGCGACGGATCCGGCGGGCAGACCGCTGCTGCCCGTGGTTCCGGGCGGTGAGGTGCAGCGCGAGATGGCCTGGCGGTTCGGCGTCAACCTCGTCATGCACGTGCTCACCGGCAACTACAAGACCGACCAGGTCCACGTTCCCGCCATCCTCGAAAGGCTGGGCGAGTGAGCGGCATCCCGACCGGCATGGCCTTCTCGCCCCTGGTGCCCTGGTGGGCGATCGTCGCCCTGGGCGCCGCGGCGGCGGTGCCCATCCTCTTCGGCCTGTTCCGTCGGGCGCGCGGCACGTTCTGGCGCGCGGCGATGCTGTCGCTGCTGCTGCTGGCCCTGGCCAACCCGTCCTTGGTCGAGGAACAGCGGATCGCCCAGCGCGACGTCGCCCTGCTGATCGTCGACGAGTCGGGCAGCCAGACCATCGGCGACCGGGCCGCCCAGCGCGAGGAGGCGGTGGAAATCCTGCGGGATCGGCTGGAGGCCCTGCCCGATCTCGACCTGCGCGTCGTGCGGGTCGGCGACGAGCGGCTCGGCGCGGGTTCGGCCGCGGAGGGCGGCACGCGCCTTTTCCGCGCGATCGAGCGGGAATTGGCGGACGTGCCGGCGGGACGCCGCGCCGGGACGATCATGGTCACCGACGGACAGGTGCACGACGTGCCCGACGAAGCGTCGGCCGACACCTCCCTTCCCGGCGGACCCGTCCACGCGCTGCTGACCGGGCGTCCGGGCGAACGGGACAGGACGCTGCGCGTCGTCCGCGCGCCGGGCTTCGGGATCGTCGGCCAGCAGGTCGAAGTGACGATCCGGGTTGACGATCTACCCGCCGCCGACAACCGGCCCCGCGTGGCTCCGGTCACCGTCCGGCAGGATGGTCGGGCGTCGCGAACGTTCAACGTCCTGGCCGGCCGCGACGAGGTGGTGCGGCTGCCGATCGAGCGGTCGGGCACGACCGTGGTCGAGTTCGAGACGCCCGCGATCCCCGGCGACCTGACCGACGTCAACAACCGTGCCGTGGTCGTCGTCAACGGCGTGCGCGATCGGTTGCGCGTGCTGCTGGTCTCCGGCCAGCCACATGCCGGCCAGCGGGTCTGGCGGAACCTGCTGAAGTCGGACCCGGCCGTCGACCTGGTCCATTTCACGATCCTGCGACCGCCCGAGAAGCAGGACGCGACGCCGATCCGGGAACTGTCCCTCATCGCCTTCCCGATTCGCGAGCTGTTCGAGGTCAAGCTCAAGGAGTTCGACCTCGTCATCTTCGACCGCTATTCCCGGCGCGGCGTCATCCCGCAACTCTATCTCGCCAACGTGGCGCGCTACGTCCAGGAGGGTGGCGCACTGTTCGAAGCCGTCGGGCCGGGCTTCGCGGAGCCGTTCTCCACCCTGTATCGCACGCCGCTCGGGCAGGTGCTGCCCAGCGAACCGACGGGCACCGTCCACGAGCGGGGCTTCCGGCCGCGGGTGACGCCGCTCGGCGAGCGTCACCCGGTCACGGCCGGCCTCGCCGAGCGCGCGGCGCGCAGTGACCCGTGGGGGCGCTGGTTCCGCCATGTGGAGGTCGACGTGCGCGAGGGCGAGACGCTGATGACCGGCGCCGAGGAGAGGCCGCTCCTCGTGCTCAGCCGCGTCGGCGAAGGCCGTGTCGGTCAGTTGCTGAGCGACCATATCTGGCTTTGGGCGCGCGGCTTCGAGGGTGGCGGACCGCACGGCGAACTGCTGCGGCGGACGGCGCACTGGCTGATGCGGGAACCGGATCTCGAGGAAAACGCGCTACGCGCCGAGATCGCCGGCGAACGGCTCCTCGTGGAACGACGGAGTCTGTCGCCGGACCCCACCCCCGTTACGGTGACCGCTCCCGACGGCAGCCGCAGCACCCTCGTTCTGGAGGACGCCGGCGGCGGACGCACGGCGGCCAGCGTCGCGATCGAGCAGCTGGGCCTCTACCGCGTGGAAGACGGTACGCGAGCGGCTCTCGCCGCGGCAGGCCCACCGAATCCGCTGGAGTTCGCGGACGTGCGCGCGACACCGGATCGCCTCGCGCCGATCGCGGCCGCCTCGGGCGGTACCGTGCGCTGGCTTGCCGACGGCGTGCCCGATCTGCGGCGGGTACGCCCCGGCTCCGGAGCGCACGGCCGCGGCTGGCTCGGCCTCCAGGCCAACCGCGACTACACCGTCACCGGCGTTCGCGAAATACCCCTGCTGCCGCCCACGATACTCCTTCTCCTGATCGGCGCCGCCCTCGTCGTGGCCTGGCGTCGCGAGGCACGCTGAGATGCGGTTTCCACCGGGCCCCCCGGACCTCGTCATCTTCGACTGCGACGGCGTATTGATCGACAGCGAATCGATTGCCTGCCGGGTCGACGCCGAGTGTCTGACCGACGCGGGCTTCGCGACGACGGCCGACGAAATCCGGATGCTCTATGTCGGCGTGTCGGCAGCCGACCAGTTCGCGGATATCGAGCGCCGGCACGGCCGCGCGCTCGACGCGGGCTTTGCCGACCTGATCCACAGGCGCCTGACCGACGCGTTCGATCGGGAACTCGCCGCGGTGCCGGGCATCGAAGCCGTGATCGACGCCCTGCCCTGCCCGTCCTGCGTCGCCTCCAGCAGCGCGCCGGAACGGCTAGCCCACACGCTGGGCCTGGTCGGCCTGCAGCGACGGTTCGCCCCGAACATCTTCAGCGCGAGTCAGGTCGCGCGCGGCAAGCCCTTTCCGGACCTGTTCCTCTTCGCCGCCGAACGGATGGGCGCAGCTCCGGCCGGCTGCACGGTCGTCGAGGACAGCCTTCCCGGGGTCAGGGCGGCGGTCGCGGCCGGCATGCGGGTGGTCGGCTTCACCGCCGGTAGCCATTGCCTGCCCGATCACGACGAGGCGCTTCGCCAGGCAGGCGCCTTCGCCGTCGCTGCTGACGCTTCGGAACTGGCCGGAATCCTCTCCGGACGGCCCTGACGGGCGTATCGCCCTTTGACATGGGACGCCAACGGCCCCATGTATCGGCTGCGAATTCGCACCAATCAGCACGAGTATATTACGTCCTCATGACTTTCGCCGATCTAGGGCTGGGCGACGGTGTCCTTCGCGCCGTTGCCGACGCAGGTTACTCGCAACCCACGCCGATCCAGGAACAGGCGATACCGGTCGTCCTGATGGGAAGGGACGTTCTGGGCTGCGCCCAGACGGGTACCGGCAAGACGGCCGGCTTCACCCTGCCGATGATCGAGATCCTGGCGGCCGGCCGCGCCCGCGCGCGCATGCCCCGATCGCTGATCATCGAGCCGACGCGCGAACTCGCCGCGCAGGTCGCCGAAAACTTCAACGTCTACGGCAAGTACCACAAGCTTTCGATGGCCCTGCTCATCGGCGGCGAGTCGTTCACAGAACAGCAGCGCGTCCTTCAACGCGGCGTGGACGTGCTGATCGCAACGCCCGGCCGGCTCATCGATCTCTTCGAGCGCGGCAAGATCATCCTGACGGACGTGAAGATCCTCGTCATCGACGAGGCCGACCGGATGCTCGACATGGGCTTCATCCCGGATGTCGAGCGCATCGTCTCGCTGCTGCCGCCCCTGCGTCAGACGCTGTTCTTCTCGGCGACCATGGCGCCGGAGATCCGGCGCCTCGCCGACGCGTTCCTGACCAACCCGAAAGAGATCTCGGTCGCCCCGCCCGCATCCCCCGCCCTGACCGTCGAGCAGCGCCTGCTGCTGGTCCACGACGACGATAAGCACGAGGCGCTGCGCCGGTTGCTCGGGGGGGAGGACGTGCGCAACGCGATCATCTTCTGCAACCGCAAGCGCGACGTGGACATCCTCGCCAAGTCGCTGCTCAAGCACGGCTTCGATGCGGTAGCTCTGCACGGCGACATGCCGCAGCACAAACGGACCGAGACGCTCGACCGCTATCGCGCCGGACAGGTACGCCTGCTCATCGCCAGCGACGTGGCGGCACGGGGGCTCGACATCGACCATGTCAGCCACGTGTTCAATTTCGACGTACCGATCCATGCCGAGGACTACATCCACCGTATCGGGCGGACCGGCCGCGCCGGACGCAGCGGCAAGTCGTTCACCCTGGCGGTGCCCGGGGACGGGCGTTTCGTCGAGGCGATCGAGAAGATGCTGAACCGAACCATCACGCGCCACGCCGTCCCCGGCATCGGCGAAGCCGAGTTTTGGGCCGAGGACGACGACCGTCGCCGCGGCCGCGGGCGCGGACGTGTCAGCCCGGCGCGCACCGCGAAGCCGGCCGCCGAGCGCCGGCCGCCGCGTCGCTCCAGCCGGGAGGAGAAACCCGCGATGCCGTCGGCCGCGGGTCAGCCGGCCGCGGATCAGGTGATCGCGGATCAGCTGGTCGCGGCGGCACCTGCCGCAGCTGCACCAGAACCGGCGGCCCCGGCGGCGGAAAGCGCGCCGCCGCGCCGTAGCCGCTCCTCCGCTTCGGAGGGACGCGGTCGGACGGGGCGCGACCAGTCGGCGGGCCGCAACGGGCGATCCGACAGCGGGCGGTCCGACGGGTCGCGAACCGAAGGCCCGCGCTCCGAGAGCCCACGCCCTGAGAGCCCGCGCTCCGAGGGCCGCCGCAGCGGCGGTCGCCGGCGCGACGGCGATGACGAGGTCGCGCCGATCGGACTGGGCGACCATGTCCCGGCCTTTCTGCTGAGGCCCGTCCCCGTCGCCCGGGCGCGCTGACGCTCGGCGCCCCAGACCGGGCCCCGGCGACGATACGCACCGACGGGGGGCGCTGACGGTGCGGGCGGAACGGCCGAACCCTATCGGTCGTCTCGCCTGCAGAGGGACCTGACCCGATGAAACCGATCTTCGTCATGGTGAAATGCGAACTCGGCAAGGCCTATCTGGTCGCCGATTCGATCGTCCAGAACGTCGAACAGGCATCCGAGGTCTACTCGACCTCCGGCGACTATGATCTGCTCGTGAAATGCTATCTCGACACCGACGCGGATGTGGGCCGTTTCGTTACGGAGCGACTTCAGACCCTCGCCGGCGTCCGGGACACGTTCACGCTGATCACGTTCAAGGCTTTCGCATAGGATTCCGGACCAAGCCGCGCCGGCGCGCCGCAACGCTCCGGCCCTCGTCAGTCCACGGCGATCAGCGCGGCCGCCACGCGCCTGCCTTCGGCGGTCAGGACGTTGAAGGTCCGGCATGCGGCCCCGGTATCCATCGCTTCCAAGGCGATGCCGGCGGCGCGCACGGGCGCCCGCAGGGAGGCGGTCGCCAGGCGCATGCGTGCACCGCAGCCCAGCAGCAGCAGGTCGAGGTCCGGCGCCGCCAGCACCGGCGTCAGGGTTTCAGCCCGAACGCCGTCGAAATCCGCCACGGACCAGGCGAGCGTGCGATCCGGCAGGACGATTACGGAGCCCGTATAGACGCTGCCGCTGACCCGGAAGCGACCGCCCCCGTAGGATTCCACCAGCTGCCGTCCGGGTGCCGTCGCCGGCTCCAGTTCCATTGCGCTCTCTCCCGCCGAAGTGCATGCCCCGCCGCCGGCGAGCGGGTCAGCTCGCCGTCGTGCCGGGTACGCTCGCGCCTCCCGGCTTCTGGCTCTCCGGCTTCTCGCTGTCCTGCGCCTGCCCGGTTCCCGGCCGAAGGCCCATATGCAGCAGCACCGGAACGGCGATCCATACGGACGAATATGTCCCGATCAGGACGCCCCAGATCATGGCGAAGGTGAAGCCCCGGATGACCTCGCCGCCCAGAATGTACAGGGACAGCAGGGCCAGAAGCGTCGTGATCGACGTCAGAACCGTGCGCGACAGCGTGTCGTTGATGCTGCGGTTCAGGATGTCGATGGTCGGCAGGCTCTTGTAGCGGCGCAGATTCTCGCGGACCCGGTCGAACACGACGACGGTGTCGTTGATCGAGTAGCCGATGATGGTCAGCACCGCCGCCACCGTCGACAGGTTGAACTCGATCTGGGTGAGCGAGAAGATTCCGACGGTCAGGATGATGTCGTGCAGCAGTGCGACGACCGCCCCCAGACCGAACTGCCACTCGAAGCGGAACGAGATGTAGACGAGGATGGCAACCAGCGCGAAGGCGATCGCCATGAAGCCGGACCGGATCAGTTCGGAGCCCACCTGAGGACCGACATACTCGACCCGCCGGTACTCCACCGCGTCGCCCAGTGCCAGCTTGACCTGCTCGATGGCGGCGATCTGGGCCTGTTCGTCGCCCGGCTGCTGCTGCAGGCGGATGAGGACGTCCGTGGGTGCGCCGAACTCCTGCAGGGCGACGCTTCCGAGGCCGAGGTCCGAGATGGTCGAACGCATCTCGGCGATGTTGGCGGGCTGCTCGGTGCGAACCTCGATCAGCGTCCCGCCGGTGAAGTCGATCCCGAAATTGAGACCCTGGATCGCGAAGGAGGCGAGCGACGCCACCATGAGGATGGCCGAGACCACATAGGCCCCGAAGCGCATCCGCATAAAGCCGATATTGATCCCCGGCGGCACCAACCGAAGCGGCAGCATCCTGGTCTCCTCAGATCGGCAGGGCCTGGGGGCGGCGGCGGCGCAGCCACGTCACGACCATCAGGCGCGTCACCCATATGGCTGTGAACATAGACGTGACCAGGCCGATCGCCAGCGTTACGGCAAACCCGCGTACGGGACCGGACCCGAAGATGTAGAGCAGAACGGCGGCGATCAGCGTCGTCAGGTTCGCGTCGATGATCGTCGTGAGCGCCCGCTTGTAGCCCGCGTCGACCGCCGAGATCGGCGTCCGACCGAGACGGATCTCTTCGCGTATTCGCTCGAAGATCAGCACGTTGGCGTCGACCGCCATGCCGATGGTCAGCACGATTCCCGCAATGCCGGGTAGTGTCAGCGTAGCCTGCAGCACCGACAGGGATGCGACGATCAGCGACATGTTGAGGAGCAGCGCGATGTCGGCCATCAGGCCGAACAGACCGTAGGCCACCACCATGAAGACGACGACCAGGATCATGCCGATGATGCTGGCGGTCTTGCCGGCATCGATCGAATCCTGTCCCAGTCCCGGACCGACGGTCCGCTCCTCCAGGATTTTCAGGGGGGCGGGCAATGCGCCGGCGCGCAGCAGCAGCGAGAGGTCCTGCGCGCCCTGGACGGTGAAACTGCCGGAAATGATGCCTTCGCCGCCCAGGATGGGTTCGCGGATGACGGGGGCGCTGATCACCTTGTTGTCGAGCACGATCGCGAGCGGCCGGCCGACATTCTCCTGGGTCGCGCGGCCGAAGCGGCGCGCGCCCTGCGTGTCGAAGCGGAAGCGCACGACCGGCTGGCCGTCCTGGAAGGAGGGCTGCGCGTCGACGAGATGCTCGCCGCCGACGATCGGGCGCCGCCGCACCACATATTCGGTCATCTCGCCCTGCGAGGTCACGCCGGGCAGCAGGACGGAGCCGGCCGGCAGGCGGCCGGCGCGGGCATCCGTCGGCGTCACCGTCGTATCGGCGAGGTGGAAGTCCATCTTCGCCGTCTCGCCTAGAAGCGCCTTGATGCGCTCCGGATCGTCGACGCCCGGAAGCTGGACGATGATGCGGCTCTCGCCCTGGCGCTGGATGGTCGGCTCGCGCGTGCCGGTCTCGTCGATGCGCCGGCGGACGATCTCGATCGACTGCTGCACCGCGCTGTCGCGGATGCGCTGCTCCTCCGCCTCCTGCATCGACACCGTGACCAGACCGTTCGCGTCGACGGTCACCTCGGCCGCCGAGTCCTCGGCACGGATGAGACGGCGGACTTCGTCCGCGCGCCCCGGTTCGCGCAGGTTGAACGTCACGACCCGGCCGCGTGCGCCCAGGTCCGTATAGCCGACATTCGCCGGCCGCAACGCGGTCCGAACCACGCCTTCCATCGCCTGAACGCGGTCACGGACGACGGCGTCCACCTCGACCTCCAGCAGGAGGTGCGAGCCGCCCTGGAGATCCAGTCCGAGATTGATCTTCTGGACGGGCAGCCAGGCGGGCAGGCCTTCCAGAGATCGTCCCGCGACGAAATTGGGGGCGGCGTAGACGAGGCCGAGGAAGCAGATCGCGAGGATGGTCGCGACCTTCCACTTGGCGAAATAGAGCATGAAGCCTCCGCGCGGCCGCGCGCCGCCTTAGCCGCCCTTGCGGCCGAACAGGCCGCTGCTCTTCTTGGTCGGTGGCTGGCCCTCGGCGCTCGGCGGCTCGACGGGTGCCGCCGGCTCGTCGACCTCCGGCTCCACTTCAGGTTCCGGTTCCGGTTCGGGCTCCGGCCTCGTCTTGGCCGCCGGTGCCGTCTTGGCGAGCACCTCGATCACCTGCGAGCGGACGAGGCGGACCCGCACGCCGTCGGCGATCTCGACCTGAAGTTCGGTATCGTTCACGACCTTCGTGACGGTGCCGATGATGCCGCCCGCAGTGACGACGCGGTCGCCGCGGCGAAGATTGGCGACGAGTTCGCGATGCTGCTTCACCTTCTTCTGCTGAGGCCGGATCAGCAGGAAGTAGAATACGGCAAAAATCAGGATGAGAGGCAGGAAGGCCGCGATGTCGAATGCACCCGCGCCGCCAGCCTGCGCATAGGCCGGAGAGATCAACATTTGCGCTCCAAAAGCTCCGCCTCGAAGGAGGCCGGACTATACAGGCTGGCCCGCGGCATGCAACCGCCGCGGCCATTCTCGGGCCGCCGGCGCTGCGCCGGCGGCGGGGAAACGGTCTCAGCGGTTGGCGAAACGCGGCTGCCGCTTTTCCGCGAAGGCCGCCATCCCTTCCTTCTGGTCCTCGGTCGCGAAGGTCGAGTGGAACAGGCGGCGCTCGAAGCGCACGCCCTCGGACAAGGTGGTCTCGAAGGCCCGGTCGACCGACTCCTTCGCGATCATGACGGCCGGCCGCGACTTCGCCGCGATGCTCTCCGCCGTCTTCATCGCCTCGTCGATGAGATCGGCCGCGGGCACGATGCGGCTCACCAGGCCCGCGCGCTCGGCCTCCGCCGCATCCATCATGCGCCCGGTCAGCACCATCTCCATCGCCTTGGACTTGCCGACGAAACGCGGCAGCCGCTGCGTTCCGCCCGCGCCCGGAATCGTGCCGAGATTGATCTCCGGCTGGCCGAACTTCGCATTGTCGGCGGCGAGGATGAAGTCGCACATCATCGCCAGTTCGCAGCCGCCGCCCAGCGCGTAGCCGGCGACCGCCGCGATCACCGGCTTGCGGCATCGGGTCACCCGCTCCCAGCCCTTGGTGATGAAGTCCTCCAGATAGACGTCCATGTAGGACTTGGACTGCATCTCCTTGATGTCGGCCCCCGCCGCGAACGCCTTCTCGCTGCCGGTGACGACGATCGCGCCGATCTCGGCATCGTCCTCGAACGCGTCGAGCGCCGCGGCGAGATCGGCCACCAGCGCAGCATTGAGCGCGTTCAACGCCTTGGGGCGGTTGAGCGTGATGAGCCCCACGGCACCGCGCTTGTCCACGATGATGTTCTCGTACGGCATCTGCCAGTCGTCTCCTGAAGGGAATGCGGGCGTTTTTCTTGGCTGCGTGTCCGTTGCCGGCGGCCTGCCGCGGCGCGCGGCGCCGCGGTTCACCCGGGCGTGAGGAAGAAGCGCACCTGCCGTGCTCGCCGGTCGTCCCTGATCTCGATATGCAGCATCTCGGCGCTGCGCCGGTAGAGCAGCCCCGCGCCGCCGACGGCCGGAACGGGCGACCAGCCGAGTTCCGGAAGCGTGGCGCCGTAGAACGAGCGGATATCGGCGGCAGCCACCGTGCCCCCGGCCACCGCCTCCACGATGCGGCCGCTCGGCTTTTCGAACAGGACACCCGCCCTCTCGTCGACCCACAGGCCGGGCATGAGCGGCAGATCCTCGAAACCGCCGACAAAACCCGGGCCGTCCGCCCGGACGGTGGCCGGGGCGGCGAGCAGTCCCGCAGTCAGGGCCACGACCAGGGCCAGTATCGATGCGCGCGCTTTCATCCCATCAGTCTACAGCATCATCGCTGCCGCTTCACGCAGAAGAACGTCGACCGGCCCGACTGGACGGCGCGGTTGATCCCGCCGGTCCGCCCCAGGTCGCAGTCGCAGGCCGGACAGGGCTCCCCTTCCCGGCCGTAGACCGCCCAGCTGTGTTGGAAATAGCCGAGTTCGCCCGAGGCCTGGACATAGTCGCGCAGCGACGATCCGCCGGCGGCGATGGCATCGTCCAGGACCGAGCGGATGGCGGCCGCCAGACGGCGGGCCCCGGCTTCGGTGACGGTGCCGGCCGGGCGAAAGGGCGACAGCCGCGCCCGATAGAGCGCCTCGCAGACATAGATGTTGCCGAGCCCCGCGATGAGCCGCTGATCGAGGAGTGTAGCCTTGAGGGTAGCGGCCCGGCCGGCGAAGAGCGCCGTCAGCACCGGCCCCGTCAGCGGCGGCACCCCGTCGCCGACCGGCTCCAGGCCCAGTCCGGCCAGGCGCGGGTGTGCCGCCGCCGTCGCGAGCGGGAACAGATCCATGAAGCCGAACCGGCGGGCGTCGATATAGCGGACCACGCCGCCGTCGTCGGTTTCCACGGTGACGTGCTCGTGCAGGCCGACATCGTTGACGGGCCCCGGCCCCAGAACCATCCGGCCGGACATGCCGAGATGCGTGAGCCAGACCGTACCGTCGTCGAGGTCCGCCAGGATGTACTTCGCGCGGCGCCGGATCGCGACGACCCCGCGGCCCTGCAGGCGCGCGCCGAAGCGTACCGGGAACGGAAAGCGCAGATCCGGCCGGCGGACGGTGATGCGGACGAGCCGGCGGCCGACCAGGGCGGTGCGCAGGCCGCGGCAAACCGTCTCGACTTCGGGCAGTTCGGGCATGGCCGCGAACCTAGCGTGGACCGTCGGCGCGCGCTATGTTGCCCTGCATGTCCGATCCCGCCGACAGAGTCCGGCCGGCCCGATCCGCCGATGCTGCCTCCGCGGCGGACGAGGCGGCCTCCTTCGGCTTTCGCACCGTGTCCGCGGCCGGCAAGGCTTCACTCGTCCGTGGCGTATTCGACAGCGTGGCGCCGCGCTACGACCTGATGAACGACCTGATGAGCCTCGGCGTGCACCGTCTGTGGAAGACGGCGCTGGTCGACGCGCTGGATCCCCGGCCCGGAACGACCATCCTCGATGTGGGTGGCGGCACCGGCGACATCGCGCTCAGGATTCTCGATCGGGTCGACCGGCGCGGCGGCGGAGACGGCGAGACGCGCCCTTGCGAGGTGGTCGTCTGCGACGTGAACGCCCAGATGCTCTGCGTCGGCCGGGACCGCGCCCTGGACCGCGGTCGTCTCGACCGTCCCGCCTGGGTCTGCGGCGACGCCGAGCGCCTGCCTTTTCCGGACCGCTCCGCGGACGCGTGCACCATCGCCTTCGCACTGCGGAACGTCACGCGCATCGACGCGGCTCTGGCCGAGATGCGCCGCGTGCTCAAGCCCGGCGGCCGCATGCTCTGCCTGGAATTTTCGCACGTCGCCGTTCCGCTGCTGGCCGAAGCCTATGAGGGCTATTCGTTCCGGGTGCTGCCGCTCCTGGGGCGTTTGGTCGCCGGCGACAGGGACGCCTATCAGTATCTCGTCGAAAGCATCCGGCGCTTTCCGCCGCAGGAGGAACTCGCCGCCCGCATGGCGAGCGCCGGATTCGAGCGCGTGAGCTGGCGGAACATGTCGGGCGGCATCGTCGCCCTGCATTCCGGCTGGCGCCTCTGATCCGGGGCGTGGCTCCGGAGCGAGAGCGATGATCGCGGGTCTGCGCAACCTCGCCCGCCTGGCGACGATCGGGCGCACGCTGTTGCGTCACGACGCCCTGTTTCCCCTCGCCGCGCTGGGGACGGCGCCGCGGATCGGCTGGCTCGCGCTACGCCTCGGTCGCGAGCGGACGGTCGGGGGCAGAAGGAGGGGCGAACGGCTGGCCGATGCCTTTCAGGAGCTGGGTCCCACATTCGTCAAGCTCGGCCAGGCGCTCTCCACCCGGCCCGACCTGCTCGGCGCCGACGTCGCGGAAGACCTGTCGCGGCTTCAGGACCGGCTGTCGGCCTTCGACGGCACCCTGGCGATGGCTGCGGTGGAAAGGGAACTGGGCGCACCGGTCGAAGCGGTGTTCGCCGCGTTCGATCCCGTCGCCGTCGCGGCGGCCTCCATCGCCCAGGTGCACCGGGCGGTGACGACCGAAGGCGAGACGGTCGCGGTCAAGGTGCTGCGACCGGGCGTCGAGGACGCTTTCGCCC
>JBKBLL010000056.1:0-17107 GCA_046296375.1 Alphaproteobacteria bacterium
TGATCCAGTACTTCAAAGACGACGCCAGCGCCTTCAACAACCAGAAGAAGGGCACGATCACCGGCAAGGGCGTGCTCAACAATCGCATCTCGGAATATCTGATGATGCGGCTGGAGGGCATGGGCATCCCGACGCACTTCCTGCGCCGCCTGAACATGCGCGAACAACTCGTGCGCGAGGTGGAGATCATCCCGGTCGAGGTGGTGATCCGCAACGTCGCGGCCGGCAGCTTCGCCAAGCGGTTCGGCATGGCCGAGGGCGCGCCGCTGCCGCGCTCGATCTGCGAATACTATTACAAGTCGGACGAACTGGGCGATCCGCTGGTCACCGAGGAGCACATCACCGCCTTCGGCTGGGCCTCGCCGCAGGACCTGGACGACATGTTCAACCTCGCCCTGCGCATCAACGACTATCTCAGCGGCCTCTTCCTGGGAGCCGGCATCCGTCTGGTCGACTTCAAGGTCGAGTTCGGGCGCCTCTACACCGACGACGACATGCGGATCGTGCTGGCGGACGAGATCAGCCCGGACAATTGCCGCCTGTGGGACATGAAGACCAACGAGATCATGGACAAGGACCGCTTCCGGCGGGACCTGGGCGGCGTCGCCGAGGCCTATCAGGAAGTCGCGCGGCGGCTGGGCATCCTGCCCGAGAGCGGCCCGCAGGAGGTCCCCAGCGCCAAGATGACGGCCTGAGCGCCGATCCCGGAGACGAGCCATAGGATGAAAGCCAGAGTCCACGTCACCCTGAAGCGCGCCGTGCTCGACCCGCAGGGTCAGGCGATCGGCAGGGCGCTCGCCAATCTGGGCTTCGACGGCGTCGAGAACGTCCGTCAGGGCAAGGTGATCGAGATCGATCTCGCCGAGACGGACCGGGCCCGGGCCGAGGCGCGCGTGCATGCCATGTGCGAGCGCCTGCTGGCCAACCCGGTGATCGAGGACTACGCGGTCGAGCTGGTGGGATGAAGGCTGCGGTCATCCTGTTCCCCGGCTCGAACCGCGAGGGCGATGTCGAGGACGCGCTGGAGATCGTCACGGGCCGGCGGCCGGCGACGGTCTGGCACCGCGACAGCGCCCTGCCTGCGGCCGACCTGATCGTCGTGCCCGGCGGTTTCTCCTATGGCGACTATCTGCGCGCCGGCGCCATGGCGGCGCACTCGCCGATCATGCGCGAGGTGAAGGCCGCCGCCGACCGCGGCGTGCCGGTCCTCGGCATCTGCAACGGCTTCCAGATCCTGACGGAATGCGGGCTGCTGCCGGGCGCGCTGCTGCGCAACGCCCACCTGAAGTTCGTCTGCCGCTTCGTGCATCTCAGGGTGGAGACGAGCGACAGCGTCTTCACCCGCGGCTACAACGCGGGCGACGTCATCCGCGTCCCCGTCGCCCACCATGACGGCAACTACACCGCCGATCCGGAGACGCTGGCGCGGCTCGCCGGCGACGGCCGCATCGCCTTTCGCTACAGCGGTCCCGACGGCGACGAGGCGGGCGACTACAACCCGAACGGCTCGGCCGGCAACATCGCCGGGATCCTGAACGAGCGCCGCAACGTGCTCGGCCTCATGCCGCATCCCGAGAACGCGGTCGATCCGCGCCTGGGCCCCACGGACGGGCGCGGCATGTTCGAGGGGCTGGCGGCGGCCCTCGCGTGAGAGCGCCGCCGACCCCGTTCCGCGTCGCGCGCGCCGCCCGCGCCGCCAACACTGCTGATGGCTTGACCGACCCGACATGATCACGCCCGAAATCGTCGCCGAACACGGCCTGAAGCCCGACGAGTACGAGCGCCTGCTCGGCATCCTCGGCCGCGAGCCGAACCTCGTGGAGCTGGGCATCTTTTCGGTGATGTGGAGCGAGCACTGCTCCTACAAGTCGTCGAAGCGCTGGCTGAAGACGCTGCCGACCACCGCGCCCTGGGTCATCTGCGGCCCCGGCGAGAATGCCGGCGTCGTCGACATCGGCGACGGGCTGGCGGCGGTCTTCAAGATGGAGAGCCACAACCACCCCTCCTTCATCGAGCCCTATCAGGGTGCGGCGACGGGGGTGGGCGGCATCCTGCGCGACGTGTTCACCATGGGCGCGCGGCCGATCGCGAACCTGAACGCACTGCGGTTCGGCGATCCTTCGCATCCGAAGACGCGCCACCTGATCGCGGGCGTCGTCGCCGGCATCGGCGGCTACGGCAACTGCGTTGGCGTGCCGACGGTCGGCGGCGAGTGCGAGTTCCACCCGGCCTACAACGGCAACATCCTGGTCAACGCGATGACCGTGGGCATCGCGCCGGCCGATCGCATCTTCTACTCGGCCGCGGCCGGCCCCGGTAATCCGGTCGTCTATGTCGGTGCCAAGACCGGGCGCGACGGCATCCACGGGGCCACCATGGCCTCGGCCGAGTTCGGCGAGGGCTCGGAAGAGAAGCGCCCGACCGTGCAGGTCGGCGACCCGTTCACGGAAAAGCTGCTGATCGAGGCCTGCATGGAGCTGATGGCGACCGACGCCATCGTCGCCATCCAGGACATGGGTGCGGCGGGCCTCACCTCGTCCTCGTTCGAGATGGCGCACAAGGGCGACGTCGGGGTGGAACTCGACCTGGACCGCGTCCCGGTGCGCGAGACCGGCATGGTCCCCTACGAGATCATGCTGTCGGAGAGCCAGGAGCGCATGCTCATGGTTCTCAAGCCCGGTCGCGAGGACGCGGCGCGGGCGATCTTCGAGAAGTGGGAACTGGATTTCGCCGTCATCGGCCGCCTGACCGAAACGGGCCACATGGTCCTGCGCTTCGGCGGTGAGGTCGTGGCCGACCTGCCGATCGTCGCGGTGGCCGACGGCGCGCCCGAATATGACCGCCCGCACGTCAGGACGCCGCCGCGGGCCACGGTCGACCATGACGACGTGCCGGCGCGCCTCGACCCGGCCGAGGCGCTGAAACGGTTGATGGGCGGCCCGAATTTCGCGAGCAAGCGCTGGATCTGGGAGCAGTATGACAGCTTGGTGCGCGGCCACACGCTGCGCGCTTCGGGCGGCGACGCGGCCGTCGTGCGCCTGCCCGGCACCAATCGGGGCCTGGCCCTGGCCAGCGACTGCACGCCGCGCTACTGCGTCGCCGACCCGGAGCGGGGCGGCGCGCAGGCCGTGGCCGAATCCTGGCGCAACCTGACCGCGGTCGGCGCGCGGCCGCTCGCCTTCACCGACAACCTGAACTTCGGCAACCCGGAGCGGCCCGAGATCATGGGCCAGATCGTCGGCTGCATCGCAGGCATGCGAGAGGCGGGGCTGGCACTCGACTATCCCGTCGTCTCCGGTAACGTGTCGCTCTACAACGAGACCAACGGCAGCGCCATCCTGCCCACGCCCACCATCGGCGGCCTCGGTGTCGTCGACGATCTGACCAAGGTGCCGTCGGCCGGTTTCACCGCGGACAGCGAGGCGGTGGTGCTGATCGGTGCGACGGCCGGCCATCTCGGCGCGTCGGCCTTTCTGCGCGACATCGAAGGGCGCGAGGAGGGGCAGCCGCCGCCGGTCGACCTCTCGGTCGAGCGCCGCAACGGCGACTTGGTGCGCGGCCTCATCGCCGACGGCCTGGTCGCGGCCTGCCACGACGTGTCCGACGGCGGGCTCTACGTCGCCGTCGCCGAAATGGCGCTCGTCGGCAATATCGGCGCCGCGATCGAGGCGGAGCATCTCGACATCCCTATCTACGCCTGGCTGTTCGGCGAAGATCAGGGCCGCTACGTCGTCGCTACCACGGCGCCGGAGCGCGTGTTCGCCGCCGCGGCGGCGGCCGGGGTGCCGGCGCGGCGCATCGGCTTCGTCGGGGGTGACGCGTTGACTGTCAACGGCGATTATCCCATATCCTTGGCCGAACTGCGCGGGCTGCACGAGGGCTGGCTGCCCGCCTACATGGACGGGGCCGGGGCTTCGTCCTGAACCCGCCCTTCGATCCCCCGGCCGGAGCGACCCGATGGCGATGGACCCGCATGAGATCGAGACACTGATCAAGGCGGCGCTGCCGGATGCGACGGTCGCGATCGAGGACCTCGCGGGCGACGGCGACCATTACGCCGCCCATGTCGTCTCCGCCGCTTTCAAGGGCAAGACGCGGGTCCAGCAGCACCAGCTCGTCTATCACGCCCTGCAGGGCCGGATGGGCAACGAACTTCATGCGCTCGCCCTGCAGACCTCGGTCCCGGACGCCTGACCCACCGACCAGCCGGACGCCCACCCAGGAGACACCGCCATGAACGCCGCCACAGACAACCCGGTCTTCGACCGCATCCGCCAGGACATCGCCGACAACGCCGTCGTTCTCTATATGAAGGGCAGCCCGGTCTTCCCGCAGTGCGGCTTCTCGTCGGCCGTCGTGCAGGTCCTCAGCCATCTCGGCGTCCGCTTCAAGGGCATCGACATCCTGCAGGACCAGGCGCTGCGCCAGGGCATCAAGGAGTTCAGCGCCTGGCCGACGATCCCGCAGCTCTATGTGAAGGGCGAATTCGTCGGCGGCTGCGACATCGTGCGCGAGATGTACGAGAGCGGCGAACTGGTCGACCTGCTGAAGGACAAGGGCGTCGACGTCCGCGAGGGCGTCTGACCGCCGGGGGCACCCCCATGAAGCGGTAGGAAACACCATCCTCCGCGACGCCGAAGGGGCGGGACATCGGTCCCGCCCCTTCTTGCGTCTGCGGGCGGCCCGATCAGGCCGCCCGATCAGGCCGCCATGTGCGGCACCACGATCTGGCGAACGGTCGCGACCGAGGCCAGCTTGTCGAAGCCCTCGTTGATCTGCTCCAGCGGGATGGTGCGGTCGATCAGCCGGTCGACCGGCAGGCGGCCCTGGCGGTAGAGGTCGATGAAGCGCGGAATGTCGCGCACCGGCACGCAGCTGCCCATGTAGCTGCCCTTGATCGACTTCTCCTGGCTGACCAGGTCGCTCTGGTTGAAGGCGAACTCGGCGCCGGCGGGCGAAAGGCCGGCCGTCACCACCGTGCCGCCATAGCGGATCATCGCATAGGCGGTCTTCATCGCCGGCACCGTGCCGGCGAGTTCGATCGCATAGTCGACGCCGCCCTTGGTGAGGTCGCGCAGTTCCTGCAGGGCGTTGGGATCCTTCGGGTTGATCGTGTGGGTGGCGCCGAGCTGGCGCGCGAGGCCCAGCTTGTCGTCGTTGATGTCGACCGCGATGATCTTCTCCGCGCCGGCAAGGCGGGCACCGAGCAGGCCGTTGAGGCCGACGCCGCCCAGGCCGATCACGGCGACGCTGTCGCCCGGCAGGATGCGCGCCGTGTTGATCACCGCGCCCACGCCGGTCATCACCGCGCAGCCGAACAGCGCCGCTTCGTGCAGCGGCAGGTCCTTGTCGATCACCACGATCGAGCCGCGATCGACCACGGCGTATTCGGCGAAGCAGGACACGCCCGTATGGTGCGCGACGGACTGGCCGTTCCACCGGATGCGCCGGCCGCCACCCATGAGGTCGCCGCCGGCCTTGGCCACCGCCGCCACCTCGCACACCTGCGGCCGGCCCTCGAGGCAGCGCCGGCAGCGCCCGCAGCTCGGGCTGAACTGGAACACGACATGGTCGCCGACCTTCACGTCGCGGACGCCGGAGCCGACCTCCACCACCTCGCCGGCGCCCTCGTGGCCCATCGCCAGCGGCACGGGGCGCGGCCGGTCGCCGTTGATGACCGACAGGTCCGAGTGGCAGATGCCGCCGCCGCCGATCCGGACGAGCAGTTCGTTCTCGCGCGGCGGATCGAGATCGACCTCCTCGATCTTCAGGGGCCGGCTCTCGGCATACGGGCCCTTCATGCCGCATTCGAGCAGCAGCGCGGCCTTCATCTTCATCTGTCGTTCTCCCTTGCGCGGGCACCAGTGCAGCAGCCATGTCACCATTTCGCGCAGTCCGGGACAAGGCGGCGGGGACTGGTCGGGGCGGGGACGGGGGCAGATGCGCATCGCGATCGGCGGTTTTCATCACGAGACGAACACGTTCGCGCCGAGCAAGGCGGCCTATGCCGACTTCGTGCGGGCCGGCGGCTGGCCGGGCCTGTCGCGGGGCGCCGACCTCATCCCGGCGGTCACCGGGATCAACATCCCGAGCGACGGCTTCGTCCGCGTCGCGCGCGCCGCTGGGCACGACCTGGTGCCGCTCGTCTGGTGCAATGCGAGCCCTTCGGCACACGTGACCGAGGACGCGTACGAGCGGATCTGCGGCATGATGCTGGAAGATCTCACCGCGGCGGGACCCTTGGACGCGGTCTATCTGGACCTGCACGGCGCGATGGTGCCGGAGCATCTGGAGGACGGCGAGGGCGAGCTGTTGCGCCGGGTGCGGGCTCTGGTCGGGGCGGAGACGATCGTGGTCGGCTCGCTGGACCTGCACGCCAACGTGACGCCGGCGATGATCGAGGCGTCCGACCTGCTCGACGCCTTCCGCACCTATCCGCATATCGACATGTCCGATACCGGCGCGCGGACCGCGCAGGCGCTGGAGCGGATGTTCACGCAGGGCAAACCGGCCAAGGCCTTCCGCCAGCTGGACTTCCTGATCCCGATCAACTGGCAGTGCACCACGATCGAGCCGGCGGCGACGCTCTATCGCCGGCTGGAGGCGCTGGCGACGGGCGAGGTCTACACCCTCTCCTTCACGCCGGGCTTTCCGCCCGCCGACATCCATCACTGCGGCCCGGCCGTCTTCGCCTACGCGACGGGACAGCAGGCCGCGGATGCGGCCGCCGACGCGCTGGCCGGTGCGATCGCGGCGCGGGAGGCCGACTTCGCCGGGCGGTGCTGGCAGCCCGACGAGGCGGTGGCCGAGGCGGTCGCGCTCGCAGCCGCGGCGGCGCGGCCCGTCGTCCTGGCCGACACTCAGGACAATCCGGGCGGCGGCGGGGACGGCGACACGACCGGCGTGCTCGCCGCGCTCGTTCGAGCCCGGGCGGAAGTGGCGGTGCTGGGACTCCTGGTCGATCCGACGGTGGCCGAGCAGGCGCACGCCGCCGGCGAGGGGGCGACGATCACCGCCGACCTGGGCGGCAAGTCGGGGATTCCCGGCGATGCCCCCCTGTCGGGCCGCTACCGGGTGGAGCGCCTCAGCGACGGCCGCTTCACCGGGACGGGACCCTTCTACGGCGGCAGCCGGATGGACCTGGGCCCGATGGCCCTGCTGCGGGTGGAAGATGCGCCCGGCGTGCGCGTGGTTCTCTGCTGCCGCAAGGTGCAGGCGGCGGACCAGGCGATGTTCCGGCATGTCGGCATCGAGCCGGCCGAGCAGAAGATTCTGGCCCTGAAGAGCTCCGTGCACTTCCGGGCGGATTTCGAGCCGATCGCCGAAGACATACTGGTCGTGCTAGCACCCGGTCCGGTCGTCGCCCTCCCTGCCGACCTGTCCTATCGGAATCTGCGCCGGGGCGTTCGGCTGGGCCCGCTCGGCCGGGCGTTCCGGTGACGCCGCACCGCGCCGGCTCGTTCAGGGTTCGGTAATGTCTCTTGAGGATTCTGGGGGGCGCCCGGCCATGTCGGCCGGGGCGGATGGACGAGATTCCGTGATCGGTGCGCGCATGACGGTCATGTCGCTGGGAGAGCGCGTCGTCGCCGACGCGGCACCCCGCGACGGTGCGGCGGGATCGGAGGCGGCCGTCCTCTGCCTGCTGGACGACGGCCTGAGGAGCCCTGCGCCGGAGCCGGGCCTGGACCGGCTGATCGGCCGCCCGCCCGCGCCCTTCGCTTCCCTGCGCGAGCGCCTCGCCGGGCGCATCCTGACCGGTCGCCTGCCGGCCCCCGATGTCGCGCACCCGCCCCTGTCCCGGTTCACCGTCTGCGCGCGGGGGCAGGGCTTCCCGCGGGTCGCGCTGGTCCTGACGCGACTGCCGCAGGGCTGGCTGCTCGAATGCGGCGACGTGACCGCGGAGGACGCGGCGCCGCGGATCGCCGGAGCCATCCGCAGCGCCGCCGGCGCAGTGGAGCGCCGCCGGGCGCTGGTGGAGGGGCTGCGCGCCGCCCTCGGCCTGCACCGCATCGAGACGTCGATGCAGGCGGATCCGGCGGTCCTGCTCTCGCTCGGCGACGAGCAGGGCGTCCTCGCGGCGCTGTGGATCGTGCCGTCGGCGGAGGCGGGCGGGGCCGATGCGCGCGATGTCGCCCGCTGGGCCGAGACGCTGCACCCCGTCCTCACCTGCGCGCTGCGCGACGCGGAGAGGGCGGACCGCCTGGCCGAGGAGAAGCGGTGCGCCACCGACCTCCTCGACCGGCTGAACGAAGCGCTGGTCTCGGTGGACTCCGCCGGGCATATCGCATCGTTGAGCGAGGGCGCCGAGCGCATGTTCGGGATCGGCCGTGCCGATGCCGTCGGTCAGCCGGCGCAGATGCTGCTGTCGGACGAGGCACCGGCGGATCGCCGATATGCGTTTCAGCACCTGCTGCAGCAGGGCCGGGGCGATGTCGGCCTCTGGTCCCGGACGGCTGAAGCGGTCGCCCTGCGCGGCGACGGCAGTCCGTTCGAAGTCCGGATCGGCCTCGTCGATCAGGAACTGGACGGCGACTGCCGCCGCACCCTCGTCTTCGAGGACATCAGCGGCCAGCGCACCGCGGAACTCGCGCTGGAGCGCAACCGGAGCCAGATCGTCGCCATCCTCGACAGTCTGCGCGACGCGGTGATCGGCGTCGACCAGGACCTGGCGATCGTTTACGCCAACGACGCGGCCGGCGCGCTCTTCGGTCTGACCCCGGCCGACCTTCTCGGCACCACGGTATGGGACCGTGCCCAGCCCCTGTGGGACCGGCTGGGACCGGAACTGTTCCGCTGCGTTCGCCAGCGCGAGAAGCAGGAGGCGGAACTCCGCTGGGAGCCGGAAGAGCGGTGGTTCGATGCGCGGATCCTGCCGACGGAGGTCGGTGCCGCGATCTTCCTCCTGGACGTCACCGACCGCCGGCGGGCCCGCGAACTGCAGCGTGAGAGCGACGCGCGTTACCGCGCCGTTTCCGCGCTGACGACGGATCTGGTCTTCTGCTATGGCGTCGATGCCAGCGGCCTGATGGTGCGGGAGTGGAGCATCGGCCGCGCCGTCGAGGTCCTGGGCTACGACCTGCCGGAGCGGCTAGACGGACCGAAGGGCTTCATCGTGCTGGCGCATGCCGAGGACCGCGGCGCGGCCTCGGCGGCGGCGGCCCGCCTGCTCGCCGGCGAAAGCCTGTCGACGGAACTGCGGATCGTCGGCCTGGGTGGCGAACTGCGCTGGATCGAAGTGAACGCCGAGCCCGAGTGGCATCCGACGGAGCGGCGCGTCGTACGGATGCTCTGCGCCATCCGCGACGTGACCGCACGCAAGGACGTGGAGACGGCGCTGCGCGAGAGCGAGGAGCGTTTCGCGCTCGCGGTGGAAGGCGCAGCGGAGGGGCTCTGGGACTGGGACCTGCGTCGCAGGACGGTCTACCGCTCGGAGCATCTGCGCGGCATCCTCGGTGTCGGTCCGGACGAGGACATCCAGCGATGGGGCTGGTGGGTCGATCAGATCCATCCGGACGACCTCGACGGCTATCGGGCAGCTCTTCGCCGGCATCGCCATGGCGCCGGGGGGCTCTTCGCCTGGGAATACAGGGTGCGCCATCGCGACGGGACCTGGCGCTGGCTGCTCGACCGTGCGGTCAGCCGCCGCGACTCCGCCGGCCGGGTCGTCAGGTTCGTAGGTTCCGTCTCCGACATCACCGACCGCAAGAACATGGAGATCGAACTGAAGGCCGCGCATGCGGCCGTAGAAGAGAAGAACCTGCAGATCCAGGTGGCGCTCGACAATATCAGCCAGGGGCTGACCATGTTCGACGCCCGGGGCCGACTGGTCCTCTACAACCGCCGCTACGCGGATCTCTACCGGCTCGGCGACGCGTTGCGGGTGGGCGCGACGCGCCGCGACCTGCTCGAAGCCAGCATCGCGGCAGGGAACTACTCGGCGGAGGAGGCCGAGACGATCGTCGAGCGGACCTTGGCCGCCGCCGCCGCGCCGCGCATGGGGCATATTATCCAACGCCTGGTCGACGGCACGGCCGTCGAGGCGGCGGCGGTCCATCTGCCGAACGGCGGATCGGTCGCGACCTTCACCGACATCACGGCGCGCGAGCAGCGCGAGGCCGAACTGCGGGCCGCGCGCGACGCCGCCGAGGCCGCCAACCGCGCCAAGTCCGCCTTCCTGGCGAACATGAGCCACGAGCTCCGCACGCCGCTGAACGCCGTGATCGGCTTTTCGGACGTCATGCGGTCCGAGATGTTCGGGCCGCTCGGCAACGCGCACTACCGCGATTACGCATCCGACATCCGCAACAGCGGCGAGATGCTGCTGGAGCTGATCAACGACATCCTCGACCTGTCCAAGATCGAGGCGGGCAAGGCCCAGGTCGCCGACGACGTTCTCGACGTGGCCGAGGTCGTCGCGGGCGTCGTCGGCTTGTGCCGCGAGCTCCCGGACGCCTCGTCCGTCGCGCTGCGCTGGCGCGTCGCCGCGCGCATGCCGCTGTTCCGCGGCGACGGCCGCTATCTGCGGCAGATCCTCACCAACCTCGTGTCGAACGCGGTGAAGTTCACGCCGGCCGGCGGACGCGTCACGGTCTGCGCCGGCTGCGATGTCGATGGCGGGATCGTTCTCACCGTCGGCGACACCGGTATCGGCATCCCCGAGGAGCTGCATCAGCGGGTCTTCGAGCCCTTCTACCAGGTCCAGAGCGACCTTGCGCGTCAGTATCAGGGGACAGGCCTGGGGCTGTCGCTGGTGAAGGGCCTGACCGAGCTGCACGGCGGCAAGGTGGACGTCCGCTCGCGCCGGCACGGTGGCACCGTCTTCGGCATCCGCCTGCCGGCCTCGCGCAACGTGCGCCATTAGGCACGGGCGCAGCCCGGCTGCCGCGACGCCCCTGGCATGCCGATTGCCTGTCGTCATAGGGTTCTACGACAGGGGAGGACGGGCGTGGACAGGGTTGGATTCGGTTTTCTCGACCGGCCGGGCGTACGCGAGCAGCTGCGCCTGGCGCGCCGCGCCGAGGACCTGGGCTACAGCTCGCTCTGGGTGACCGAGACCCGGCTCGCGCGCGACGCGATCTCTGTATTGGGTGCCATGGCCGCCGTGACGAGCCGCATCCGTCTCGGCACGGGCATCGTCAACAGCTGGACGCGCGGCCCGGCGCTGATGGCGGTCACCTTCGCCACCCTCGACAATCTGGCGCCCGGCCGCATGTCCGCCGGCCTCGGCGCCTACTGGGATCCGCTGGCCTGGAAGCAGGGAATCGACCGGCGCAAGCCGCTGACGCAGATGCGCGAATATGTCGGCGTGCTGCGCCGCCTGCTGGCGCTGGAGGAGGGGGTGACCTTCGAGGGCGCGTTCGTGAAGGTGCGCGGTCTCACCCTCGACCTCGGCTATGGCGATGCGCGCGTGCCGCCGGACGTGAAGATCTTCATCGGCCCGACCGGCCCGAAGATGATGGAATTGACGGGCGAGGTCGCGGACGGCGTGCTGATGAACGGCATCCTCCCGCCGGCCTACACGGTCGAGGCGCTCGGACTGCTGGCGGCCGGGGCTGCACGCAGCGGCCGAAGCCTCGCCGACCTGGACAAGGTCCAACTCGTCAACGTGTCGATGGATGCCGATCCGCAGAAGGCCCGGTTCGACGCGAAGCGCCTGGTGACCCAGTATCTGGGCCAGCAGCCGCACTTCGCCGCCGCGCTGAAGTTTCCTGAGGACCGGCTGGCCGAGATCAAGCGCGTGATGGGCGGCTGGCCGCCGCGGTCGGGCGGCATCGAAGATGCGATGTCGCTGGTCGACGACGCGCTGGTCGACGATCTGATCGCGCACGGCACGCCCGAACAGTGTGTCGCCAGCGCCCGGCGCTGGCTGGATGCCGGCCTGGACGAGATCGTGCTGATTCCGCTCAGTCGGAACTACGACGAAATACTGGAAGCCTTCGCGCCGGGCCGGGCCGCGGGTGGCGCATGAGACACCCCGAGGAGTATGCAGCGTGAAAAACGAGCCCGATGCCGCCGCGATCGCCGCCGCGGCGACCGCCCGACTGCCCATGGCCGAGGCCCTGTTCGACGAGATCGCCTAAACTCCCGGGGTGACGCGCCCGGCCTGGAGCCCCGAGGACCGGGTCGCGGGGGAACTGGTCGCCGCCGAGGCGGCGCGGCTCGGCCTGGAGGCCCGATCCGATGCCGCGGGGAACATGTTCTTCACCTTGCCGGGGCGCGACCGTTCCGCGCCGGCGGTGCTGACCGGCTCCCATCTCGATTCGGTGCCCAAGGGCGGCAACTATGACGGGCTCGCCGGGATCGTCGCCGGGCTGACGGCGCTGGCGGCGTGCAAGGATGCGGGCTTCGAGCCGGCCTGCGACGTCACCGTCATGGCGATGACCGGCGAGGAGAGCGTGTGGTACGGCATCGCCTATGTCGGCAGTCGGCTCGCGACCGGCGTCCTGCCGCCGGACCAGTGGGACAGCCTGAAGCGCGACGATACAGGCCGCTCGCTGGCCGAGCATATGGCGGCGGTCGGCGTCGACCTCGCGGCGCTGCGCGCGGCGGCACCCAGCGTCACGCCGGCGGACACCCGCGCTTTCCTCGAACTGCATATCGAGCAGGGGCCGATCCTGATCGGCGAGAAGGTGGCGGTCGCGGTTCCGACCACCATTCGGGGCAATGTCCGTTTCCCGTATGCCCGCTGCTTCGGCAGCTACGACCATTCGGGCGCCACGCCGCGCGCCTATCGGTCCGATGCCGCGCTGGCCGTCGCCGACCTGATCGGTCGCCTGGAGGCGTTCTGGATCGAGCGGGAGGCGGCCGGCGTGCCGGACACGGTCTTCACGGTCGGCAAGCTCTTCACCGACGCGAGCGAGCACACCATGACCAAGGTGCCGGGCAGGGTCGACTTCACGCTCAATTTCGGCGGCACCACCCAGGCCTTCCTGGACGAGAGCCGGGACCTCACGATCCGTCTGGCACAGGAGATCGCGGCAGCGCGGCGGGTACGCTTCGAACTGGGGGAATGCGTCGGCTCGTCGCCCACGCCGCTCGACGGCGGCCTGCGGCGACTCCTCGTGCAAACGGCGACCGACCTGGGACAGCCCGTCCGCGAGTTCGCGACCGTCGGCCATGACGCCTCGATCTTCGCCCGGGCCGGTATTCCGTCCGCGATGCTGCTCGTCCGCAACACCGGCGGCAGCCACAATCCGTACGAGACGATGGAAATGGCGGATTTCGGCGAGGGGGCCCGCCTGCTGGCCGCCGCCATCGCGAAACTCGCCGCCTGAACGGCGGGACCCCGCGGCAACCCCCGCGGATTTCCTAGCGGCAAGGCCAATTTTTTCTTTGCGTCACAGGGGGGGGGCCTATATACGCCCCCACGCACACCCACGTGCCCGCTGGTACTCGATCCCCCGCAAGGGGAATGGGAATTGGTAACGAGGTAACGGTGCGGTCACCGGCGGTCGGGCCTTCGGGCGTGGCCGCCACCCATGGGCTAATTCTGGCTTTGGGGAGGGATGTGCGATGACTGCACGCATCCGCCGTTTTATTGCGGAGAAGGCACCCGCGACTCCGTGCCTGATCATGGACCTCGACATCGTCGAGCAGAAATACGAAGAGCTGCGGCGCGCACTGCCGTTTGCGACGATCTACTATGCGATGAAGGCCAATCCGGCGCCTGAGATCCTGACGCTTCTTGCGGGCCTGGGCTCGAGCTTCGATGCGGCCAGCATCTATGAGATTCGCGACGCTCTGGCCGCCGGAGCGACGCCCGATCGCTTGTCCTTCGGCAACACGATCAAGAAGAAGGTCGACATCGCCGCCGCCTACGAACTCGGCGTGCGCCTGTTCGCCTTCGACAGCGAGTGCGAACTCGAGAAGCTCGCCGAGGTGGCGCCCGGAGCGCGCGTCTTCTGTCGGATCGTGATGACGGGTGCAGGGGCCGACTGGCCCCTGGGCCGCAAATTCGGCTGCGAGGCCGAAATGGCACGCGACCTGCTGATCTCGGCCCGCGACAAGGGCCTGGAGCCCTACGGCGTGTCCTTCCATGTCGGCTCGCAGCAGCGCGACCTGGGGCAGTGGGATGCGGCGGTCGGACGCACGGCGATGCTGTTCACGGAGCTCAGCGAGCGTGGCATCAACCTGCAGATGATCAATGTCGGCGGAGGCTTCCCGGCGCGCTACACCACGGATGCGCCGGAGACCGAAGACCATGCCGAGGCGATCATGGCGGCGCTGACCAAGCATTTCGGCAACCATCTTCCCGAAGTGGTGGTCGAGCCGGGCCGGTCGATGGTCGGCGACGCGGGCATGATCCACAGCGAGGTCATTCTCGTCTCGCGCAAGAGCTACGAAGACGACGAGCGCTGGGTCTATCTCGACATCGGCAAGTTCGGCGGCCTGGCCGAGACGATGGGTGAGGCGATCAAGTACCGCATCGCGACGTCGCGCGACGGCGGGCCGACGGCGCGGGTTATCCTCGCCGGTCCGACTTGCGACGAGGTGGACGTGCTCTATCGCGACACGCCCTACGAACTGCCGGTCGACCTGAAGCCGGGCGACAAGGTCGACTTCATGTCTGCGGGTGCCTACACCTCGACCTACTGCTCGGTTGGGTTCAACGGCCTGCCGCCGCTCCGCACCGTCTTCGCCTGACGGTCGGCGTTTCCAGACAGGCGGAGGGGCCGCGCCCGCGCAGGGTGCGGCCCCTTTCGCTTCGCCGATCGTCCGTCAGGCCGCCACTGCGCCCGCAGCGATGAGGCCGTCGATCTCGGCATCGCTCCAGCCCGCGTCGGCAAGGACGCTGCGGCTGTGCTCGCCGAGGCCGGGGGCGAGGCCGAGCGTGTCGTCGCTGGCCGGCTCGGCGCCGGGTGTGCGCGGGACGTGGACGGTGCCGACGCCGGGATGCTCCACCGCGACGGCACAGCCGACGGCCTGCACGTGGCCGTCCTTCAACCAGTCGCCGAAATCGTTGATCCGGTCGCAGATCAGGTCGGCCGCGCGCAGCTTCTCCAGCCATGCGTCCGTCGTGGCGGCGAGCAGCAGTTCGCGGATGATGGGCACCAGCTTGTCGATATGGTCGGCGCGCGCGGCGAAGGTGGCGAACATCGGGTCTTCGGCCAGCCCGGGCCGGCCGAGAATGACGCAGAGCTTGCGGAACTGATCCTCGCGGACGAGGGTCACCATGATCCAGCCGTCCGCGGTGCGGTAGACGCCCGCGGGCGCGTTGAGCAGCCGCGGCGTGCCGCCCTCCAGCATGAATTCGGCCAGCTTGTGCCCGAGCAGGGCGGCGGAGCCCGTCATCAGGCTGACGTCGATCCAGCGCCCCTCCGCGGCGTCGCGGCGGGCATAGAGCGCGGTGGCGAGCGCCTGGTAGGCGTAGAGCCCGGTGGACACGTCGGAGAGGATCGCCGTGCTCTTGTGCGGCGTCCCGTCCGGCCCGCGCGCGGCGTGGATCAGCCCCGAAAAGGCCTGGGCCGCGGAATCGGAGCAGGGGCGGGCGGCATAGGGTCCCTGCTGGCCGAAACCGCTGACCGAGACGTAGAGGAGCTTCGGGTTCTCCGCCTTCAGGCTCTCATAGCCGAGGCCGAGCCGGGCCGCCACACCCGGCCGGAAGCCCTCGATCAGTATGTCGGCCTTCAGGGCGAGCCGTCGCGCCACGGCGCGCGCCTCGTCCTTGCGCAGGTCGAGGACGAGGCTCTTCTTGCCGCGGTTGAAGACGGCGGAGACGGCCGACTGCCGGCCCGCATAGGTGCTGCCGAGGCTGCGGCCCCAGTCGCCCTCCGGCGGTTCCACCTTGATCACCTCTGCGCCGTAGGTGGCGAGGAGCTGCGCGCAGTAGGGGGCGGCGACGCCCTGGCCGAGATCGAGCACGCGTAGGCCACGATAGGGGTGGGCGTAGCTCATGAGCGGTCCTCCGAGCGGGGCAGCAGCACGATCTTACCCATGACGCTGCGGTTCTCGACGAGGCGCAGCGCTTCGGCGAAGCGGTCGAGGGGGAGGGCGCGCCAGGTGAGAGGGGCGAACTTGCCCTGCTCGAACAGGGCGAACATCTCGGCGTAGAGGTCGCGCACCCGGGCGCGGCGTGCGTCGGGCGCGCGCGTCTTGCCCCAGGCCATGTAGTAGCCCCAGTAGACGCCGATGACGTCGATGTTCTTGACCAGGGCGAGGTTCACGGGGAGTTGCGGGATGCGCCCGCTGGCGAAGCCCATCGGGATGATGCGGCCCTCGGGCGCGATGCAGCGCAGCGACCTGTCGAAAACGTCGCCGCCGACGGGATCGAAGATGACGTCGGCGCCGCGGCCGTTCGTCAGGTCCAGCACCGCGTCGCGGAAGTCCGCCTTCGTATGGTCGATTCCGTGGTCGGCACCGTGCTCGCGCGCGACGGCCAGCTTGGCGGCGCTGCCGGCGGTGGCGATGACGGTGGCGCCGAGCGCCTTGCCCACTTCGACCGCCGCCAGCCCGCTGGCGCCCGCCGCGCCGTGCACCAGCAGTACCTCGCCGGGGTGCAGGCGGGACCGCCAGGTCAGGGCGCCGTAGGCGGTGGCGTAGATGGTCGGGAACTGGGTCGCGGCGTCGAAGCCGAGCGTGTCGGGGATACGGAACACGTTGTCGCCGTCGACCACCGCCTCCTCGGCGAATCCGCCCCAGGGCAGGCCGGCGCAGACACGGTCGCCGGGGCGCAGATGCGTCACGCCCTCCGCGACCTCGACCACCCTGCCGCCGATCTCGGTGCCGGGGACGAACGGGTTGGGCGGCTTGTTCTGGTGCCTGCCGGCGATGACCAGCAGGTTGGCGAAGCTGACGCCGGCCGCCTCCACCGCGATGCGGACGCCGCCCGGAATCATTTCCGGGGCCGGAACGTCCTCGACCTTCAGGCTGTCGATGCCGCCGGCGTCCCGGCACAGGACCGCGCGCATCCTAGCTCTCCCCGACGCGGCCGTGCCGCCCGGCGCCGCCCGCGAACCGGGCCGCACCGGCCTGCGCTTCGATCCGGCGCGCCTCCGCGGCGAGTTCCATCTCCTGCCGGATGGCGTCGGCGCGCGGCAGGTCCTCCCAGCGCTGCAGGGCCACGCCGTACTCGTGCATGGCCTCCTCGGGGTCGGCCAGCGGGTCGGTG
>JBKBLL010000057.1:0-16742 GCA_046296375.1 Alphaproteobacteria bacterium
AATTGCGCGGCCATCTTCGACGTCGGCGCTCGTCCTGAAACCGCGAACCGGCGGCCGGATTCGCCGGAGTCGGCCGGCGCGGCTCTTGATTTGCCCTGCGGTGGCAGGGATAACACGCCTCTCGCCTGTTACCCCTTCCGGAGCGCGACATGAACCGCATCTTCTCGGGCGTCCAACCGACCGGGAACCTGCATCTCGGCAACTATCTGGGCGCGATCCGGAACTGGGTTCAGCTGCAGAAGGACTATGACTGCATCTTCTGCATCGTCGACCTCCACGCCATCACCGTGCCCCAGGACCCGGAGGAGCTGCGCCGCTCGACCCGCGAGGTGACGGCGGCCTACATCGCCGCCGGCATCGATCCCGAGCGGTGCATCATCTTCAACCAGTCGGCAGTGGCCGGGCACGGCCAGCTCGCCTGGCTGCTCGGCTGCATCACCCCGATCGGCTGGTTGAACCGCATGACGCAGTTCAAGGAGAAGGCCGGCAAGCAGCGCGACAACGCCTCGCTCGGCCTGTTCGGCTATCCCGTCCTCATGGCTGCCGACATCCTGCTGTACAAGGCGACGCACGTTCCGGTCGGCGAGGACCAGAAGCAGCACCTGGAACTGGCCCGCGACATCGCCGGCGCCTTCAACCGCATGTACGGCCAGGACTATTTCCCGCTGCCGGAGCCGCAGATCATGGGGGCCGCGACGCGGGTGATGAGCCTGCGCGACGGTTCCTCCAAGATGAGCAAGTCGGACCCGTCCGACTACTCGCGGATCAACATGACCGACGATGCGGAAACGGTCGCGCTGAAGATCCGCCGGGCGAAGACCGACCCGCTGCCGCTGCCGGACGACGCGACCGGGCTGGAGGGACGGCCGGAAGCGGCCAACCTGGTCGGCATCTACGGCGCCCTGACGGGCCGCGACCGGGCGGAGGTGCTCGCCGAGCACGGCGGGCGCGGCTTCGCGGAGTTCAAGCAGTCCCTGGCCGAGGTCGCGGTCGACACGCTGGGCCCGATCGGCGCCGAGATGAAGCGCCTGGTGGGGGACCCGGCCTATGTCGACGGCATCCTTCGCCGCGGGGCCGAGGGAGCGAACGCCATCGCCGAGCGCCATCTGCGCGAAGTGCACGACATGATCGGCCTGCTCCGGCCCTGACCGCGGAGCCGCACCAAACCGCGGGACGGAATGCAGATATACCTCCCCATCGCCGAGATATCGGAGAGCGTCCTCGTTCTCCTCGGACTCGGCTGGGCGATCGGCTTCCTGTCTGGCCTGTTCGGCGTCGGCGGCGGCTTCCTGCTGACCCCGATCCTGATCTTCCTCGGCGTGCCGCCCCCGGTGGCCGTCGCGAGCTCGGCCAACCAGCTGGTCGGCACGTCCGTCGCCGGCGTGCTCGTGCACTGGCGGCGCAAGACCATCGATTTCCGCATGGGCGGGGTGCTGCTGGCCGGCGGCATCGCCGGCTCGGGTCTCGGCGTCTACGTATTCGACCTCCTGCGCCGGATAGGCCAGGTCGATCTGGTGGTCCAGCTCTGCTACGTCGTGATGCTGGGCTCGATCGGCGCGATCATGTTCGTCGAGAGCCTGAACGCCATCCTGAAGCGCCGGCGCCCGGGCGGACGGCGGCGCAAGCTGCACACGCATATCTGGCTGCACGGCCTGCCGCTGAAGATGCGCTTTCCGCGCTCGCGTCTCTACATCAGCGTCTTCATGCCCCTCGGCGTCGGCTTCGTGGTGGGCATGCTGGCCGCCATCATGGGCGTGGGCGGCGGCTTCATCATGGTCCCGGCCATGATCTACCTGATCGGGATGCCGACCTCCGTGGTCGCCGGCACCTCGCTGTTCCAGATTCTGTTCGTGACGGCGAACGTGACCTTCCTGCAGGCGATCGCGACGCAGACCGTGGACGTGCTGCTCGCCCTGATCCTGCTGATCGGCTCGGTGCTCGGCGTCCAGTCGGGCGCGCGGATCGGCGGACGCCTGCCGGCCGAACAGTTCCGCTTCCTGCTCGCCCTGCTCGTGCTGCTGGTCTGCGGCAAGATCCTGTACGATCTCGTGGCACGGCCGGACGATCTCTACAGCATCGCGCCATTCGTGCCCACCTGACCGCTGCGGCTTCCGGCACGGCACTCGGGTGGCCGCCTTGCCATCGCGGACGGGTCGATCCACCCTCTCCCCCAAGGACCGCGCTCCGCACGCCGGAGCAGCCACGAACCAACGGGAGAGATTCCACGATGACAGCCCCCCGCCGCGTGACCTTCGGCTTCCAGGCAGCGCCGACCAGCGACCGGCAGGACCCAGATCGCATCCTCTATGAGGAAGTCCTCGAGGATTGCGCCCTCGGCCAGAAGCTCGGCTACGATTCCGCGTGGATGCTGGAGCACCATTTCAGCGACTACTATCCGACGCCGAGCCCCCTGGTCTTCATGTCGTACGTCGCCGCGGCCTGCCCCGGCCTCGGCCTCGGCACCTGCGTACTGGTCCTGCCCTGGTATCACCCGCTGCGCCTCGCCGAGGAGATCGCGATGCTGCGGACCCTGGCGAAGGGCCCGATGCACCTCGCTCTCGGGCGCGGTACCGCCAAGTCGGAATACGACGCCTATGGCGTCGCCATGCCGGAAGCGCGGGCGCGCTTCGCCGAGAGTTGGGAGATCATGCGCCGCGGCCTGTCCGGAGAGGAGTTCACCCATGCGGGCCGCTTCTGGCAGATCGACCGGCCGATCCGCCTGAGGCCGGAACCGTGCGGCCGGCCGATCAACTTCTACGGCGCCATCGGCAGCCCGGGGAGCGCGGAGATCATGGCCGAACTCGGCCTGCCGCCGATGTGCCTGGCGCAGTTCCCCGACCATCTGCTGATGCGGATCCTGAAGACGTGGCGCGAGAAGGCGGAGGCCGCGGGTACGCGCACGGACACGCGCCTGCCGCTGTCGATCAAGGTCCTGGTGGCGGACACCGACGAGGAGGCCTACGCACTGGGCCGCAAATACTATCCGCGCAACTTCGCCGTCCAGGCGCGGCACTACGAGGTCGACGCCAACCCCTGGGAGAACATCCCCGAATACGAGCAGTTCAGCCGCATGTTCGCCAACATGCGTGCCCTGACCGACCCGGAAAAGCTCGGGCCGTTCATGCAGATGAACCTAGTGGGTTCGGCCGACACGATAGAGCGGCGCCTTCGCGACCTCGTGAAGCTGGGCTTCGACTATTTCGCCATCAGCGCGGCGACGCCTGGCTGCGACGCCGTGTTCCGGCGGGAGATGCTGACCCGCTTCGCCAAGGAGGTGGCGCCCCGCCTGGACGCCGGTTTCGGACGCGGGCGCGACGAGGCCGCGCCGGCGCCGGCGGCACGGGCCGGCTGACGCTGGGCGTCACCACCACATGGTCCGCGGGTTGCGCAGCGCCTCGGGCCCCACGGTGACGCAGTAGGCTTTGCCGGCACGCAGGCGGCGGCATGCGCCGCTCGCCTGTTGCTGCGTCATGTTGGTGAGCAGAGCGGAGAAGCGGGTGATGCCGGCCGCCCGGCGTTCGACGATCAGCGGGCGCCCGGGCGAGCCGCCGCCCCCCAGCCCCGCGCGCGCCGCCGCGATCGTCGCCTGCGCCGTCGCCCGGTCGGGATAGATGCCGAGTGCGACGCTCCAGCCGCCGATCCCGGCCCGCCCGGCCGGCGCCTGCCGACCGGTCAGCACGATCTCGACCTCCTCCTGGCGGCCGCAATCCTGCGGGGCGATGACCACGGGCGGTTCGGCAGCACCCTCCGCGGGGGGATAGAGGTCGCCCAGCAGGACACCGCTTCCGCTCGCCGCGAAGCCGCGGTCGAGCAGCCGTCGCATCCTGCCGAGCCTGGCGTCCCGGCTTTCCGCGCCGAGGACGACGCCGATCAGCCGCCGGCCGTCGCGGGTCGCCGAGCCGACCAGGTTGTAGCCCGAGGCGCAGGTGAAGCCGGTCTTCAGACCGTCGGCGCCGGCATATCCGGTCAGCAGGCCGTTGAACGTCGGAAGGTTCGCTCCCCGGACCGTCATCGCCGGAGCGGCGAGGGCCAGGGCCTCGTCCGGGAAATTGGCCAGCAGCGCACGCGCCAGCACGGCCATGTCGCGCGCGTTGGTCACGTTGCCGGGGTGGGGCAGCCCGCTCGCATTGGCGAAGCGCGTGCCCGTCATGCCGAGATCGCGGGCGCGGAACGTCATTCGTTCGGCGAAGCTGTGCTCGTCGCCCGCCATCGCCTCGGCGAGGACCATGGCGGCATCGTTGGCCGAGCGGACCGCGAGCGCCGCCAGCGCCTCCCCCACCGCGATGGTCTCGCCCTCGGCCAGGCCCAGGCGCGTCGGCGGCTGTGCCGCGGCGCGTGCGGACACGGCGAGGCGGTCCTCGGGACGCAGCGTTCCGGCGTCGAGCGCCTCGAACAGGAGATAGAGCGTCATCAGCTTCGCCAGCGAGGCGGGGCGCCAAGGATCGAGCGCCCGCTCCTGGTGAAGCACCTCTCCGCTCGCGCCGTCGACGACGAGACCCGGTGCCGCGGCGATCGGCGCCGGCGCGCCCGTCGCGACGATCGCGGCGAAGGTCACGATCAAGCGGACGATCGCTGCCCAGAGGAGCGAAGCGGGCAGCCGCTCCGGCGCGCGCTCCGTGACGCAGCCCCCGTTCCCGGCCCGTCTATTCGACGAGGGCCGGTTCCTCCTCCTTGGTGGGACGCGGCGGGGTGGCTCCGTCGACATAGTCGAAGGTCAGCTTGTCCTCGTCGGGGGAGACGGCCACGCGTACCGTCCCGCCCTTCGTCAGGCGGCCGAACAGCAGTTCCTCGGCCAGCGGCTTCTTGACGTGCTCCTGGATGATTCGGGCGAGCGGCCGGGCGCCGTACTGCGGCGTATAGCCCTTGCGGGACAGCCATTGCCGCGCCTCGTCGGTCAGTTCGATCATGACGTTGCGGTCGGCCAGCTGCACTTCGAGCTGCATGACGAACTTGTCGACGACCCGGTGCACGACCTCCGGCGGCAGGTTGCTGAACGGGATGACGGCGTCGAGGCGATTGCGGAACTCCGGCGTGAACAGCCGGTTCACCGCTTCCTCGTCCTCGCCGACCCGTCCCTCCCGGCCGAACCCGATGGCGGCCTTCGCCATGTCGGCGGCGCCCGCGTTGGTCGTCATGATCAGGACGATGTTACGGAAATCGACGTTCTTTCCGTTATGATCGGTCAGCTTTCCGTAGTCCATGATCTGCAGCAGGATGTTGAAGACGTCGGGATGCGCCTTCTCGATCTCGTCCAGCAGCAGGACGACGTGCGGGTTCTTGTCGACCGCGTCGGTAAGCAGGCCGCCCTGGTCGAAGCCGACATAGCCCGGCGGGGCGCCGATCAGCCGGGACACGGAGTGGCGCTCCATGTACTCCGACATGTCGAAGCGGACGAGTTCGACCCCCAGGCAGTGCGCCAGCTGGCGTGCCGCCTCGGTCTTGCCGACGCCGGTCGGCCCGGAGAGCAGGTAGCAGCCGATCGGCTTCTCCGGGTCGCGCAGCCCGGCCCGCGACAGCTTGATGGCGCCCGCCAGCGCGGTGACGGCCTGATCCTGGCCGAACACCACGTTGAGCAGGTCGCGCTCCAGGTTCTGCAGCACGGTACGGTCGTCCCGCGACACGCTCTTCGGGGGAATGCGAGCGATCTTGGCGACGATGGCTTCCACGTCGCGCACGTTGATCGTCTTCTTCCGCTTGGAGGGCGGCAGGAGGAGCTGCGCCGCGCCGACCTCGTCGATCACGTCGATCGCCTTGTCGGGCAGCTTGCGGTCGCCGATGTAACGCGCCGACAGTTCCACCGCCGTGCGGATGGCGTCGTTGGTGTAGCGGACGCTGTGGTGCTTCTCGTAGTAGGGCTTGAGGCCCATCAGGATCTTGGTGGCGTCGCCGACCGACGGCTCGTGCACGTCGATCTTCTGGAAGCGCCGGACGAGCGCCCGGTCCTTCTCGAAATAGTTGCGGTATTCCTTGTAGGTGGTCGAGCCGACGCAGCGCAGATTGCCGCTCGCCAGCGCCGGCTTCAGCAGGTTGGAGGCGTCCATCGAGCCGCCGCTGGTCGCACCGGCGCCGATGACGGTGTGGATCTCGTCGATGAACAGGATCGCGTCCTTGTGCTGGTCGAGTTCGTGGAGCACGGCCTTCAGCCGCTCCTCGAAGTCGCCGCGATAGCGCGTGCCGGCCAGCAGCGCGCCCATGTCGAGCGAGAAGATGGTGGCGCCCGCCAGGACCTCGGGCACTTCGCCGGCCACGATCTTGCGCGCCAGGCCCTCGGCGATGGCCGTCTTGCCGACACCCGGGTCGCCCACATAGAGCGGGTTGTTCTTGGTGCGCCGGCAGAGGATCTGGATCGTGCGCTCGACTTCGGCGTCGCGGCCGATGAGCGGGTCGATCATGCCCTTGCGCGCCTTGGCGTTCAGGTCGACGCAATACGCCTCGAGCGCATCGCCGCCCTTTTTTGCGGAAGGCTGACTCTCGCCGGAACCCGGCGCCTCTTCGGGACCGCTGCCACGCACCCGACGCTCCTCCGACCGGCCCGGCACCTTGGCGATGCCGTGCGAGATGTAATTGACCGCATCCAGGCGGGTCATCTCCTGCTCCTGCAAGAAGAAGACCGCATGGCTCTCACGTTCCGAGAACAACGCGACCAGGACATTCGCTCCCGTGACTTCCTGGCGGCCCGACGACTGGACATGGATGGCCGCGCGCTGGAGCACCCGCTGGAAGCCCGCCGTCGGTTTCGGATCCTCGCCGCGGGCGACCGCCAGCGTCTCCAGTTCGGTGTCGAGATATTCGACCAGTTCGCGGCGCAGCTTCTCCAGGTCGAGACCGCAGGCGCGCATCACCGCCACGCATTCCTGATCCTCGGTGAGGGCCAGCAGGAGATGTTCGAGCGTCGCATATTCATGCCGGCGCGCCGACGCGAAGGCGAGAGCGCGGTGCAGGGTCTGTTCGAGATTCCGAGACAGCATCCGGACTACTCTTTCTCTAGGGTCAGCTGCAGCGGATGCTCGTGGCGCCGCGCGAAATCCACGACCTGCGCCACCTTGGTTTCCGCCACCTCGTAGGTGTAGACGCCGCAGACGCCGAGACCGCGCCTGTGGACGTGCAGCATGATGCGGGTCGCCTCCTCCCTGTTCTTGTGGAAGAAGGCTTCGAGAACGTGGACGACGAACTCCATCGGCGTGTAGTCGTCGTTGAGCATGAGGACCTTGTACATCGAAGGCTTCTTGGTCTTCGGCTTCGCCTTCACGACAACGCCCGTGGCCGGCCCCTCGCCCTTCCGGCCACCATTCTGCCTGTCGTCGTCGCCCATCGCCTCGATCACCGAACGCTCGCCTGCACCGACTTCGAAGGGAATCATACCACAGAGATAGTGTGGCTGTTGATGCCCCGAGAAAAGGGCGCATCCGGACCCAACGCGGCGGGGCCGATCGGCCCGCCGGCGCCGCGGCTGGAGTGGGTTCGGGACGCCACAGCGACGAGATTCACCTGTTTTCAATACATAGCCGGCATTGCCTCAAAGGAAGCTTCATGCTTTAAGGCAGAAGGCTGGCTGCTGCCCCGGGGATCGGCGATGGATCGGCGATTCCCGCGCGCGGCCTCCCGCAAACGCATGACGGAGGCGCCCGTGGCCGCGACCAGACGGACGATCTTCCCCTCGGCGCGCGCCCGGATCGCCGCCGCTCGGATCGCCGGCACGCTGCGCGCGGCTGCGCTCGCCGGCCTGATCGCGGCCGCCGGCGCGCCGGCCGATGCCCGCGCGGCCCAGTACGCCTCCATCGTGATGGACGCGGCCACCGGCGAGGTTCTGGAGAGCGTCAACGCCGACGTCCAGACCTACCCGGCGTCGCTCGCCAAGATGATGACCCTCTATCTGGCATTCGAGGCGCTCGACGCGGGAACGCTCACCCTCGACCGGCTTCTGCCCGTCTCCAGCCACGCCGCGGCGCAGCGGCCGTCCAAGCTCGGGCTCCGTCCGGGCGAGATGATCCGGGTCGCCGACGCGATCCGCGCCCTCACCGTCCGCTCCGCCAACGATGTCGCCGTGGTCCTGGCCGAAGCTCTCGGCGGGACCGAGTACAGTTTCGGCCGCATGATGACCGCCAAGGCGCGCGAACTCGGCATGCACAACACGGTCTTCCGCAACGCCTCCGGCCTGCCCGACAATGCCCAGGTGACCACCGCCTACGACATGGCGCTGCTGTCGCGGGCCGTCATCTTCGACCACCCGCGGCACTACCATTATTTCTCGGCCGAGCGGTTCGAGCACAGGGGCCGGGTGCACGAGTCGCACAACAGGCTCGTGCGCTTCTATCCCGGCGCCGACGGCATCAAGACCGGCTATATCCGGGCCTCGGGATTCAATCTGGCGGCATCGGCCGAGCGCGACGGGCGGCGGCTGATCGCGGTCGTCATGGGCGGCGAGAACGCCGGTGCGCGGGACCGGCATACGGCCGACCTGCTCGACCGGGGCTTCGAGTGGGCGGTCGCCCGCGGGCCGCGGCCGGCGGCCGCCCCGCCCCGCGACGTCGCCTCCGCCGCCGTGCCCGGACGATCCTCCCCGGCGGCCTTCCCCTCGCCGGCGGCGCCTTCGGCCGACCCGCATTCGACCGCGGAAGGGGCCGAAGAGACGAGCCGGTCGCTCATCCCGGCCGGCCGGTCGGCCGCCTCGCCTGCCCGGGTCCAGGCGGCTGCCGGTGGCTGGTCGATCCAGGTCGGCGTCTTCTCCAATCCGTCGAACGCGCAGCGGATCGCGGCCGAGGCCGCCGGCCTGCTGCCCCGCCTGCCCGCGGACGCCAAGCCCGGCGTGTTCTCGATGGTGGCGCGCGACGGACGCACCCTCTATCGCGCCCGCGTCGTCGGCGTGACGCGCGACGCCGCCCTCGCGGCCTGCGCCACGCTGGAGCGCCACAAGCGCGACTGCCTCGCCGTGGAGAGTTGAAAGACGGCGAGAACTGAAGGACGGCACGCGCCGGAGGGTGCCCCGCCGACAGCGGGCGTCACCAGCAACCCGTCAGTAGCGCTGGGCCCAGTCCTTGAGCAGCGCCTGTTCGACCGCGCGGGCGCGGCCCAGCCAGCGGCGGCTCGCCGGCGGCGGAACCGGCGACAGGACGGCGGCGGACTCGTCCATCGCGCGCCGCTCGACCGGGTCGTTGACGAAGATCGCGAAGACCAGCCTCCGGCCGGATGCCGCGTCGAGATAGCCCGCGAGGCCGCGGACATAGGCCATAGTCCCGGTCTTCGCATAGGTGCTGCCGACCGTCCTGGAGCGGGTGACCGTCGCGGTTCCTGACGGGTTCTTCTTCGTCGGCTTCACCTTGACCCGAACCTGCTCGCTCACCTCCACCGCGCGGGCGGGCATGAGGTCGACCAGGCTGGCGCCGGCATAGTCGCGCTGCGCCCCGTGGTCGAGGAGGGCGGCGGCATGGTTGGGCGACATCCGGCCGGACGAGGTCAGGCCGGAAAAGTTGAGCGGGGCATAGTCCGCCCAGCCGGCCGGCTGCAACCGCGCGGCGGCCCAGAGCGCGATGGCTGCACTGGCCCGGTCCAGCGGCAGGACTTCGCCGGCCAGGCGGCTCGCAGCGGCAAGACCGAGCAGCTCGCCCGTCAGATTGTTGCTGTGGCGCAGGAGGAGGCGGACGAGGTCGACGACGGGGCGGCCCTCGTGCGCCGCGACCATCCGCGTCCCGGGCGGCGTGATCCCCGCCTCCGGCTCCGGTAGCGCGATGCCGGCGCCGGTGGCGATCGTGCGGAAGACCCGGGCGGCGGCGACACCCGCCTCGTGCACGGGCAGCCAGGCGTAGCCCTTGTCGGCGATGGCGGGATCGAAGATCCAGTCCGCCTCTTCCGCGTCCGCCGGCGCGCTGCCGGCCTGGCTGCCGCCCCGGACGAACGGTGCCCCGCCGGGCAGACGCATCGAGGCGGCGGTGAAGGTGAAGCTCTCGATCGGGACCGACAGGCCGTCCGATATGGCGTGCGTCAGGGCGACGAAACTGTCGCCGCGCTCGCGCCGCCACTGCAGCTCGACGCGGTTGAAGTTCAGCGACAGGGCGCTGATGCCGGGATTGTAGGACGCCGCGTCCGGCTGCAGGGTGTCGATTCGGCTGTAGGCCGGCAGTGCCGACTCGTCGTAGACGAAGCGCCCCTCGACGCGGCGCACGCCCAGGGAAGCCAGCCTCTCGGCGAGGCCGCGCAGGGCGCCGTTGTCCAGCAGCGGATCGCCACCGCCGCGCAGATAGACCGAGCCGCGCAGGATACCGTCGGCGATGTCGCCGTCGATCAGCAGCGCCGTGACGAAACGATGCTCCGCCCCCAGGATTTCGAGCGCCGCGACGGCGGTGCCGACCTTGGACACGGAGGCCGGGATCAACGGCGCCTCCGGACGGTGCTGCGCCAGCGTGACACCTGTCGCGAGATCGCGCAGCACGAAGCCGATCTCGGCGTCGGCGAACCCGTGACGGGCGACGATGCCGGACGCGGCGGACCGGTCCGGAGCCTGCATCGTGGTCGCGCCGCCGGGCGGTGCGGCGACCAGCAGGACGGCACAGAGCGAAACGGCGGCACTAAAACGGCGCGAAATCGACCACATGCGACGAAAACTAGCGCCGGTCGCGCCGAAACAGAAGCGATTTGGCAGGGCTCCCGGCAGCGGCGCCCGCCCTCGCGACGCCATCGGAGGACTCGCGGCCCTTTGCGCGGCGGCACGGCTCGTGTATAGCCGCGCGCGATGACGCTGATTACCCAACAAGACGCGCTGGCCGAACTCTGCCGCGACCTCGCCCGGGCCGAGTTCGTCACGGTCGACACCGAGTTCATGCGCGAGAGCACCTACTGGCCCCAGCTCTGCCTGGTGCAGCTCGCCGGGCCGGACCGCCACGCGGCCATCGATCCGCTGGCGCCGGGACTGGACCTGCAGCCCCTCTACGACCTGATGGCCGACACGTCGGTGCTGAAGGTCTTCCACGCCGCGCGCCAGGACATCGAGATCTTCCTGCACCAGGGCAAGGTGATGCCCCGGCCGGTGTTCGATACCCAGATCGCGGCGATGGTCTGCGGCTACGGCGAATCGGTCGGCTACGAGACGCTGGTCGTCTCGCTGGCGGGCAAGCGCATCGACAAGGTTTCGCGCTTCACCAACTGGGCGAACCGTCCGCTCTCCCCGCAGCAGCTGGAGTATGCGCTCGCGGACGTGACGCATCTGCGCGTCGTCTACCAGAAGCTGCGCGAGCGGCTGGACCGCGAAGGCCGGACGGCCTGGGTGGAGGAAGAGGACGCCACGCTCGTGGCCGACGGGACCTACGACCTCGACCCGCAGAACGCATGGCGGCGCCTGCGGCCGCGCACCGACAATCCCCGCTTCCTGGCCGTCCTCCAGGCGGTCGCCGCCTGGCGCGAGCGCGAGGCGCAGCAGCGCAATTCGCCCCGCAACTGGGTGCTGCGCGACGATACGCTGATGGACATCGCCGCCCAGGCACCGAAGACGCCGGAGGCCCTGGCGCGCAGCCGCGGCCTGCCAAAGGGCTTCGCCGACGGCCGCCACGGCCGGGGGCTGCTCGAAGCCGTCGCCGCCGGCCTCGCCGTACCGGCGGAACAGCGCCCGCGGCTCGCCGCGCGCGCCGACATGCCGTCGAGCCTCGCCCCGGTCGTCGAGCTGCTGAAGGTGCTGCTGAAGCTGAGCTGCGACCGGCACGGCGTGGCCGCCAAGCTCGTCGCCAGCACCGCCGACCTGGAAGCGATCGCGATGGACGACGCGGCGGACGTGCCCGCCCTGCACGGCTGGCGCCGCGAGGTCTTCGGCGAGGCCGCCCTCGCCCTGAAGCACGGGCGGGCAGCCCTGGCCATCCGCGGTCGCGAACTGACGGTGGTCCCCGTCGACGCGACGACTGCAACCACGGCCTGAAGCCCGGTACGCCCGCTTGAGCAGCAGCAGCCGCGTCCGTTTGCTCGCCCGCATCGTCTTCGCGATCGGCGCGGTCGTCGTTCTGGTCGGCTCGCTGACGCCGGCGGCCGACATGCCCGAGATCGGCGTTTCGGACAAGCTCCAGCATTTCGGCGCCTATGCCGCTCTCGCTTTCGTGGCCGTGCTGGCCTGGCCGAGCCGCCAGCCGCTGGGCCTCGTGCTGATCGGCCTCGCCGTGGCCGGACCGGTCATCGAACTGCTGCAGCTTCTGGTTCCGGGACGGTCCGCCAGCGTCGTCGACGCGGTCGCGGACGTGGTCGGCGTGACCGTCGGGGCGGCGATCGCCCTGGTGATCCGAAGCCGCCTGTCCCGCGGCCGCGACGACGCCGTGAGCGATCCTAGGCGGTGACGAGCGCCGTGCGCGGCAGGCCCAGCGCATCGCCCAGCGCCTGCAGACGCCGCCGCACCACCTCGCCGCCGAAGCCCGGATCGTCCGGCACGCGCAGCACCAGCCCCTCCGCGCCGGTCACCAGCCGTGTGCGCGCCAGCAGGTCCGAGGAACCGGCGCCGACGGCGATGGCGACCCGCAGCGCCAGACCCGTGACCAGGGCGGCGCGTATCCGCTCCACGTCGAGCAGCGCCTTGGCGGGCGCAGCGAACGGCGCCTCGATACCGCCTTCGTAGCGGGCCAGCAAAGTCAGGCCGAGAAAGGCGCGGCCGGGATGGTCGATACCGACCACCGGCATGCGCAGCGCCTTGAAGAAGGCGTGCTCGCCGCGATAGTCGGGATGGTCGAGGCCGGTCGTGTCCGTGAGCCAGGACGCGGCCAGGCGCAGGCGCGCCGGCACCGCTTCCGCCCGCCCCTCGAACAGGGGCGCCATCCAGTCGAAGATCGTCTGGCCATCGACCGTGAACCGGCCGCCGTGCTGGGCCGGGTCGGCGCACGTGATCAGCAGCGGGTCGCCCGCGCGCTCGACGGCGGGCAGGGCGTCGAACAGCACGCCCTCGCGCACGCCGTAGGCGGAGAAGACCACGGTGCGCGGCTGCACGCGCCGCAGCAGCCGTTCCAGCACGAGCGCGCCGTAGGGCAGCGTTTCGAGGCGCCGCTTCGACGCACCCTTGAGCCGCTGCAGCGACTTCCGGCCGAGCCGGGCCAGGATCCCGGCCAGGTCGGCCGTCTGGCGCGCGTCCAGGGCGTAATGGTGGATGACGTGCAGCGGATAGCGCACATGGTTCATGTGGATCCGCGCGAAGGTCCGCCAGGTTCCGCCGACCGGATAGAGAGCGCGGCCGCGGGCGTCGTCGAGCCAGGGGACGGTGTCGAGGTGACGGTCGATCGCCTCGACCATCGCCTCGGGCCGGCCCTCGCGCATCAGTCGGAAGGGCCCGAGCGGCAGGGTCGTCTGCCGGCCGAGTTCGCCGGTGACGGCAATGCCGGCGGGAAGAACGCCGGCGCGCGCATCCACAAGTTCCAGACTGCCGCCGCCCAGATCCCCGACCAGGCCGTCGGCGTCCGGAATGGCGGAGACCACGCCCAGCGCGGACAGGCGCGCCTCCTCGTCGCCGCTCAGCAGCCGCACCGTCAAGCCGGAGAGCGCCTCGACCTGGGCGAGGAAAGACGGGCCGTCGGCCGCCTCGCGCGGGGCGGCGGTCGCGAAGCTCTCGATCCGCTCCGCCCCCATGGCGCGCGCGACCGCCGCGAAGCGCGGCAGGTTCTCGAGTGCCAGCGCCACCCCTTCCGGATTGAGGCGGCCCGTCTCGTCGAGGCCGCGCCCCAAACCGCACATGACCTTCTCGTTGAAGACCTGACGGAGGACCCGGGCCGCCTTGTCGAAGACGACGAGGCGGATCGAGTTCGATCCGATATCGATGACCGCGACGCGCTGCCCCTCGCCCGCCACCCGGCGACTGCCCTTCATCGGCTCTCCGTCAGCTCTGGCTCAGGACGAGCCGCGGCGTGGGCCCCTCCCGGGCGAGCGCGCTGCCGCGCCCGGACAGGCTCGGATTGGTCATGAAGTAGTGGTGCGCGGAAAACGCGTCGCGCCCCGCCTTGACCCGTTCGTAGCCGCCGTCGCCCTTCATTGTCCAGCTCTGCGCCTCGTCCTTGAGGTTGGCGATCATGATCTGGTCGAGCACCTGGCGGTGGACCGTCGGGTTGGTGATCGGCACGAGCGATTCGACCCGCCGGTGCAGATTGCGCGGCATCCAGTCCGCCGAGGAGAGATAGACCCTGGCCTCGGACGACGGCAAGCCGTGACCGGCGCCGAAGCAGACGATGCGGGCGTGCTCCAGGAAGCGGCCGATGATGCTCTTCACCCGGATGTTGTCGGAGAGCCCCGGCAGGCCCGGTCGGAGGCAGCAGATGCCGCGGACGATCAGGTCGATCTGCACGCCCGCCTGACTGGCGCGGTAGAGCGCCTCGATCACCTCCGCGTCGACCAGGGAGTTGAGCTTTGCCCAGATCGCGGCCGGCCGGCCGGCCTTGGCGTGCTCCGCCTCGTCGGCGATCAGCCGCAGCAGGGACGACTTCAGGGTCAGCGGCGCCACCGCGACCCGCTCCAGCGTCTCCGGCTTCGCGTAGCCGGTCATGTAGTTGAAGATCCGCGCGGCATCGCGGCACAAGGCCGGATCGCAGGTGAAGAAGGACAGGTCCGTATAGATCTTGGCCGTCACCGGATGGTAGTTGCCGGTGCCGTAGTGCGCGTAGCAGCGGATCCCGGACGCCTCGCGGCGCACGACGAGCGAAACCTTGGCGTGGGTCTTCAGGTCCATGAAACCGTAGACGACCTGGGCGCCGGCGCGTTCCAGGTCGCGGGCCCAGCGGATGTTCGCCTCCTCGTCGAAGCGTGCGCGCAGTTCGACCAGCGCCGTCACCGACTTGCCGGCGTCGGCCGCCTCCATCAGCGCCTTGACGATCGGCGAATCGTTGCTCGTGCGGTAGAGCGTCTGCTTGATGGCGATGACGCTGGGATCGCGCGCCGCCTGCTCCAGGAACATCGCGACCGCGTCGAAACTCTCATAGGGATGATGGACGACGAAGTCCTTCGCCCGGATGGCGGCGAAGCAGTCGCCGCCATGGTCGCGGATGCGCTCCGGAAAGCGCGCCTTGTACGGCGGAAACAGCAGATCGCCCCTGTCGGAGACGATGATCTGCGCGGTGTCGGACAGGCCCACCAGGCCTTTCAGGACGAGCGTGTCGGCGTCGAGCGCATCGAGCTCGCGCCCGACATAGCGGAACAGCGTCTCGGGCATCGACGCATTGACGGCGAGCCGAACGACGTGGCCGCGCTTGCGCCGCTTCAGCGCCGTCTCGAAGGTGCGGACCAGATCCTCGGCTTCCTCGTCGATCTCCATCTCGCTGTCGCGGATGACCCGGAAGTAGCCCTTGCCGAGAACCTCGAACCCTGGGAAGAAGCGATCGAGGAACAGGCCGATCAGTTCCTCCAGCGCGATGAAACGGACCGCGCTGCCCGGCAGGCGGACGAACCGTTCGATGCGCAGGGGCAGCGGCAGCAGCGCGTCCATCGTCTTGCCGTCCTCCGCCCGGCGCAGCTGCAGGGCGAGGCAGAAGCCGCGGTTCGGGATGAAGGGGAACGGGTGCGCCGGATCGACCGCCAGCGGCGTCAGGACGGGGAATATCTCCTCCACGAAGCGGCTGCGCAGCCACTCCAGTTCCTCCCCCGTCAGCTCGTGCGGGTCGAGCACCGTGACGCCGACGCCGCGCAGTTCGCGCGTCAGTTCGCCCCAGCAGTCCTGCTGGTCCTGCATCAGCCGCGAGGCCCGCTCGCGGATCGCCGCGAGCTGCTGGACGGGCGTCATGCCGTCGTCGCTGACCTGCGTCACGCCCGCCTCGACCTGGGCACGCAGCCCCGCGACGCGGACCATGTAGAACTCGTCCAGGTTGCTGGCCGAGATCGACAGGAAGCGCAGCCGCTCCAGAAGCGGGTGCGTCGGGTTGCGCGCCTCACCCATGACGCGCTCGTTGAAGGCGAGCCACGACAGTTCGCGGTTGATCAGCTTGTCGGCCGGCTTCAGTTCCACCGGCCGCGACTTGCTCTTCGGCGCCGTACTCACGGTTCCTCCGGCACAACGATGGCAGACCCCATGCTATAACACGCACCGTATGACGATGGCACGAACGGCCCCATGCCGACACTCCTGCTGATGCGACACGCCGAAGCCGGCCCGGTACCCGCCGGGGGCGGCGACCACGACAGACCGCTGACGCCGGCCGGCATGGCCGACGCCGCCGCGGTCGGAGGCGAACTGGCCCGCCGCGGGCTGACACCCGCCATCGCGCTGGTGTCCACGGCGCAGCGAACGCGCGACACGGTCGAGGCGGTCCGCGGCGCCATGCCGGGCACGATCGACGTAATGTTGGAGCCGGAACTCTACGGCGCGGACGCAGAGACGATCCTCGCTTGGATCCGGGCTCATGCGGACACGGAGGCGAGCGCCCTGGTCGTCGGCCACAATCCGGGTATCGCCGCCCTCGCGGCGGCATTGGCGCGCGGCGCCGGCGGCCCGGCGATGCGCGCCTTCGCCCCGGCCACGGTCGCCGCTTTCGCCTTCGAGGGTGTGGGCTGGCCGTCGCGCGGGGCGCGCCTGATCGCCGTGATCACCCCGCGGGACGCGAAGGGACACGGTTGACCCTCGCCCCGTCGAGCCAGGCCGCCAGCCGGTCTTCCGTCCCAGGCGGAACGTGCAGGCCGAGCTTGGAGCGCCGCCAGAGTATGTCGGCGGGCTCCTCCGCCCATTCCGCCCGGCGCAGATAGTCCGCCTCCGCCTCGTAGAGCCCGCCGCCGAGGTCGGCGCCCAGGTCATGCAGGCCCCGCGCGCCGGC
>JBKBLL010000058.1:0-16561 GCA_046296375.1 Alphaproteobacteria bacterium
CGAGTACGAGGCGCTGGGGCAGGATTTCCGTACCCGCGGCCGGCGGATCGAGGAGCAGATCCAACTGCTGCGGCGGCTCTGGACCGAGGATCTCGTGACCTTCGAGGGCAGGTGGGACCGCGTGACCGATGCGGGCCTCAACCCCCTCCCCATCCAGCGCCCGATCCCGATCTGGTTCGGCGGCCATGCCGAGGCGGTGCTGCAGCGCTGCGCGCGGCTGGGCGACGGCTGGATCCCGGTGCGCATCGCGCCGGAGGACGCGGCCCCGATGATCGGACGCCTGCGCGACTATGCTCGCCAGCACGGTCGCGATCCGGCCGCGATCGGCATCGAGAGCTGGGTCGTCGTGGGCAAGGACGGGCCCGACCGCTGGGCGGAGCGCGCCGGCGCCTGGAAGGCCCTCGGTGCCACGCATCTCTCGGTCAATACCATGAACTCCGGCCTGCAGGGCATCGACGCCCATATCGACCGGATGCGGCGGTTCAAGGACGCGGTGGGGGGGGGCGGACCCCCCCCCCCGTCCCCCCAGTCGGTCGCAGGCGCCCTTGACCGACCGGCCCATGATCGTCTCGTAGCGGCGCGCGAAGGCCGGCCACGCCTCGGGATTGATGAGGCGCGGCGGTCGCTCGCCGTCGATGATCTGCAGCACCTGCTCGGCGGCGAAGGTCGCCATCTTGCGGCGCGACTCGTCGGTCACGCCGGCCGTGTGCGGACTGGCGACGACGTTCTCGAACTGCAACAGGGGATCGTCCGGCCGCGGCGGCTCCACGTCCCAGACGTCGAGCCCGGCACCGGCGATCCGCTTCTCGGCAAGAGCCTTGGCGAGCGCCGCCTCGTTGTGGATGCCGCCGCGCGCCGTGGTTATGAAGAAGGCCGTCGGCTTCATCAGCGCATAGCAGCGCTCGTCCACCAGATCGAGCGTCTCCTTGTTGCGCGGGCAGTTGATCGAGACATAGTCGGCCTGCCGCATCAGATCGTGCAGATCGACCTTCTCGGCGCCGCGCTCGCGGCACTGGTCCGCGGTCAGATAGGGGTCGTAGGCGAGAACCCGCATGTCGAACACGCCGCGGCAGATCTGCGCCACGCGCGAGCCGACATTGCCCAGGCCGATGATGCCGATCGTCTTGCCCTGGATTTCCGTGCCCTGATAGTCGTTGCGCCGGATGCCGGCGGTGCGGCGCATGTAGCGGTCGGTCTCGACGATGCGCTTGCACAGGGCCAGCATCAGGCCGAGCACGTGCTCGGCGACGGCTTCCTTGTTGCCGCCCGTCTGGTTGACGACCAGCACGCCCGCGGCCGTGCAGGCGTCCACGTCCACCGTGTCATAGCCGGCGCCGTTGCTGGAGACCGCCAGCAGGTTGGGGCAGCGGCCGAGAAGCCCCGCCTCGGCGAAGTACTGCCTCGGCAGATCGTCGCGCGCCGCGGTCACCTGGTAGACATGGGTCTGGGCGAGCGTCTGCCAGTTCTGCGGCGCCGGGCCCGCATACTCCATGCGCGTCAGCTCGACGTCGACACGCCGGGCGATGATCTCCTTGTAGACGTCGTTGGCCAGATATTCGAAGTAGGCGACGCGCTTGGTATTCGGACTCATTCGGTCTCCTCCACCTTGAACCCCATGATCTTCTCGAACCGTTCGACGTAGGCGGGCCAGGCCTCGGGATTGACGAGGCGCGGCGGCCGCCTGCCGTCGAAGATCGTGATCCACTGTTCCGCCGCGCCGGACGCCATCGCCTCCCGCGCCTCCTCGGTGATGCCGGCGATGTGCGCCGACAGCACGACGTTCTCGAGGCCGAGTAGCGGATGGTCGATGGGCGGCGGCTCGTCGACGAAGACGTCGATGCCGGCCCCCGCGATCTCGCCGCGCCGCAGTGCGTCGGCCAGGGCGGCTTCGTCGTGGATGCCGCCGCGGGCGGTGTTGACGAAATAGGCCGACGGCTTCATCGCCGCGAACGCCGCGGCGCCGAACATGTCGAGCGTCTCCCTGGTGCGCGGGCAATGCACCGAGATGTAGTCCGCCTCGCGCAGCAGATCGGCGAGTTCGGCCTTCTCCGCGCCGCGCGCCGCGATCTCGGCCGCGCTCAAATAGGGATCATAGGCGAGCACCCGCATATGGAAGAGGCCGCGGCAGAGTTCCGCCGTACGCGTACCGATCTGGCCCAGGCCGACGACGCCGACGGTCTTGCCGCGCAGTTCGCGCCCGGTGAAGGCGCTGCGGTCCCAGGACCGGTCGCGGCGCATCGCGCGGTCGGACTGGATCATCTGCTTCGAGACGCACAGCATCATGCCGAGCGCATGCTCCGCGACGGCCTCCTTGTTCGTTCCCGACTGGTTCACCACGAGGATGCCGCGCCGGGTGCAGGCGTCGACGTCGACCACGTCGTAGCCCGCGCCGGTGGAGGAGATGGCCAGGAGGCTGGGGCAGCGCGCGATCAGGGATTCGTCCGGAAACCAGGGCTCGCACAGTTCGGTGCGCGCCGACACCTGGTAGCCGTGGGCGAGCGCCATCTCCGTCCAGGTTGCCTCGGCGTCGCCCGCATACTCGAGCCGGACCGGCTGGATATCGGGACGCCGCGCCAGGATCTCGTCGGCGATCGGGTGGAACCACGCCTCGAAATAGGCGAGGCGCTTGCTGTTGGTGCGATCCACTGGGCTTCCCTCGCGTCGGGCTGTTCGGGCGTCGGACGGATTGAGTTCGGGGTGGGCGCGGCGACATCGCCCGGACGCATGGTTAGCGCCTCGCGGCGGTCCGGACAACGGTACCCCGCCGTGATCCCTCCGGGCCTACGCGGCGGTGCCCGTCACCCGCCGACGCCGAAGGCCTGGTGCCGCACGCGGTCGCCGACCCGGATGCCGAGGCGCGCGGCCGTCCCGGCCCGCACCTCCAGAACGCCCGAGACGGTCTCGTGCGTGCCGAGCGTCTCCATCGAGAAGGGAGTGGTGTCCGGAATGATGTGGACGATGCGCCCGTTCGGCGCGACGTAGATCATGTCGAGCGGGATCGGCGTGTTGTGCATCCACATCCACGCCTCGCGCGGCGGCTGGTAGACGAACAGCATGCCCTCGCCATGGCCGAGGCGCTGGCGCAGCATCAGGCCGCAGGCCTGTTCCGTCGCCGACCGTGCGATCTCCACCGAGAAGCCGTGCCGGCCGGTCGCCGTCTCGATCAGCAGCGGCGAGCGCGGCAGTTCCGGCTGCGGCGGGTTCGGGCATGCGGAGACCGGCTGGGGCCAGGGCAACGCGACGATCGCCACGAGAACGAGTGTGCGGATCGCGGGCCAGAACTGCATTTCGATCCATCCGAGCTTCAGGGAACCGGATATTAGCCGCGACGGTGCCCGCAGCAAACCGCGCGCAGCCTGTCCGGCTTCCGCCCGCGCACCCGCCGGGACGCGATCGCCTTTGCGCGACTCCAGCCCTTGCCGTCGCGGCCGGGGGACCGATCTGACCTGACGGGGCCGATCGGCAGGAAGAGAAGGGAAGAGAATGACGACACACCGTGCAGCGGCGCTCCTGACCGTCGCGGCCGTCGCCTGGAGCGGCGCGTCGGCGGTCGCACAGCAGCAGTTCGACAGCGAGCACGGCCCGATCCGTGTGGTGGAGGTCGCCGGCGGCCTGGAGCACCCCTGGGGCCTGGCCTTCCTCCCGGACGGGCGGATGCTGGTGACGGAGCGCCCGGGCCGCCTGCGGATCGTAGGCGCCGACGGCCGCCTGTCGCCCCCGATCGAGGGCGTGCCGGACGTGTACGCCTCGGGTCAGGGAGGCCTGCTCGACGTGGCGCTCGATCCGGACTTCGAGCGCAACCGGCTCGTCTACCTGTCCTATGCGGACGGCGGCATGCTGGGGGCCTCGACGGCCGTCTCGCGCGGCAGGCTCGAAGGCAACCGGCTGCGCGACGTGCAGCGGATCTTCAAGCAGCAGCCCCAGGTCCGGGGTGGCCGCCACTGGGGCTCGCGCCTCGTCTTCGCCCCCGACGGGCGCCTGTTCGTCACGACCGGGGACCGCGGGCAGCCCGACCGCGCCCAGGAACTGAACGGCCATATCGGCAAGCTGATCCGGATCGAGCGCGACGGCCGCGTCCCGTCCGACAATCCTTTCGTCGGCCGTGCCGGCGTGCGGCCCGAGATCTGGTCCTACGGCCACCGCAACATCCAGGGTGCGGCCCTGCACCCGGAAACCGGCGCCCTCTGGCTCAACGAGCACGGCGCGCGCGGCGGGGACGAGGTCAATCTGCCCGAGGCGGGCCTGAACTATGGCTGGCCGGTCATCGCCTACGGCGTCGATTATTCCGGGGCGAAGATCGGCGAAGGCACCCACAAGGAGGGGATGGAGCAGCCGCTCTTCTACTGGGACCCGTCGATCGCGCCGAGCGGCATGGCCTTCTACGAAGGCGACAAGTTTCCCGAATGGCGCGGCAACGCCCTGATCGGCGCGCTGGCCTACCGCCTGGTCGCCCGGCTGGAACTCGACGGCACCCGCGTCGTCCACGAGGAACGTCTGCTGGAGGGCATGAACGAGCGCATCCGCGACGTCCGCGTCGGTCCCGACGGCTATGTCTGGCTGCTCACCGACGAGCCGGACGGCCGCCTGCTGCGCCTGGAGCGGGCGGAGGGATGATACGCCCGCCGCCCGGCCGGTTGGCGACAGGGCTCCGGGCGTCTAAGGTCGAAGCCTCACGCGGGGGAGCCGGGACAGCCGGCTGAGAGGTCCGCCCTGGCCCGCGGCGCGGACGACCCCTGGAACCTGATCCGGCTCGCACCGGCGTAGGGAGCAGTGCGATAGCGACGGAAGCGCCCATCCATGCGCCAGACGGCCCGGACCGGAACGCCGGGGCCGGAGCGGTCGGCGTGACGGTCCGCGCGAGGCGGGTCGCGTTCGGCCAGACCGTACTCTTCGAGGATCTGGAACTCGCGCTGCCGGGCGGCAGCTGGACCTGTCTGCTGGGCCCCAGCGGCGTGGGCAAGACGACCCTGCTGCGCATGCTCGCAGGCCTGATCCCGCACGGCCGCGACCTCTCCGTCGCCTGCAGCGACGGCGCGCCGCTCGAAGGCCGGATGGCCTGGATGGGCCAGCAGGACCTGCTGCTGCCGTGGCTGGACGTGGCGGAAAACGTGCTGCTGGGCAGCCGGCTGCGCGGCGAGCGCCCCCCGCGTGAGCGCGCCGCCGAACTCCTCCGGGCGGTGGGGCTCGGCGGCAACGCCGCCGACAGGCCGTCGGCGCTGTCCGGCGGCATGCGCCAGCGTGCCGCGCTCGTCCGGACGCTGGTGGAGGATCGGCCGGTCGTGCTCATGGACGAACCGTTCTCGGCCGTCGACGTGGTCACGCGGCACGAACTCCAGACGCTCGCCGGGCGCCTCCTCGCCGGGCGCACGGTGCTGCTCGTCACCCACGATCCGCTGGAGGCGCTGCGCCTCGGCGACCGCATCCTGGTGCTCGCGGGCCGGCCGGTCCGCCTGCACGAGGCGCCCGTGCCGCCGGGGACGCGGCCGCGCGACGTGACCGATCCGCGCCTGCTGGCGGAACAGGCCGAACTGCTGGGCCTGCTCGCCGCCGCACGGGAGGCCGCATGACGGTCCCGGCCTGGCTGAGGCCCGTCATCATCCTGGGCGGGCTGCTGGCGATCTGGCAGGCCGCCGTCGCGGCGACCGGCGTGCCGCCCTTCATCCTGCCCTCGCCGATCGCCGTCGGACGCCAGCTGCTGCTGCGCTGGGACTTGATCCTGCCGCACGCCGGAACGACCCTGGCCGAGATCGTCCTCGGCCTCGGTCTCGGCCTCGTCCTCGGCGTCGGCACGGCGCTGACGATGGCCTATTTCCGTCCGGCGCGGCGCTGGCTGCTGCCGGTGCTGGTGATCAGCCAGGCAATCCCGGTCTTCGCCATCGCCCCGCTGCTCGTACTCTGGCTCGGCTATGGCATGCCCTCGAAGGTGGCGATGGCCGCCATGATCATCTTCTTCCCTGTCACGGCCGCCTTCTTCGACGGGCTGCGACGTACCGAGACCGGCTGGCTCGACCTCGCGCAGGTCATGGACGGCGGCCGCTGGGCCGTGCTGCGGCACATCCGGGTTCCGGCGGCCCTGCCGGCGCTCGCCTCGGGCGTGCGCGTCGCCGCGGCCGTGGCGCCGATCGGCGCCGTGATCGGCGAATGGGTGGGGTCGCGCGGCGGCCTCGGCTATCTCATGCTGCACGCCAATGCCCGCATGCAGATCGACCTGATGTTCGCCGCCCTGTTCGTGCTCGCGGTGATGGCCGTGACGCTGTATTTCGCCGTGGACGCACTGCTGCGCCGCCTGATCCCGTGGCAGCCCGACGCCCTTCCCGCCGACGAGAGGACCTGACCCCATGACGCAGCCGGGCCGCCTCGCCCTCGCCGCCCTCACCTTTCTGCTCGCCGCGACAGCCGGTTTCGCGCCGGCCCCCGCCGCCGCTCAGAAGCCGGAACGGCTTTCCGTCATCCTCGACTGGTTCGTCAATCCGGACCACGGCCCGCTCTTCGTGGCGGCGGAACGGGGTTATTTCAAGGAAGCGGGCCTGGATGTGGTGTTCGACGAGCCGGCGGACCCGAACGATCCGCCCAAGCTGGTGGCCGCCGGGCGCTACGATATCGGCATTTCCTATCAGCCGCAGCTGCACATGCAGATCGGACAGGGCCTGCCGCTGATGCGGATCGGCACGCTGGTGGCGACGCCGCTCAACACGGTGATCGTGCTGCGCGACGGCCCGATCAAGTCGATCGCGGACCTCAAGGGCAAGATGGTCGGCTACTCGGTCGGCGGCCTGGAAGAGGCGCTGCTGGGCGGCATGCTGAAGACGCACGGGCTGACCATGAAGGACGTGACGCTGGTCAACGTGAACTGGTCCCTCTCCCCGTCGCTCATCTCGGGGCAGGTCGACGCGGTCATCGGCGGCTACCGCAACTTCGAGATGAACCAGATGGACATCGCCGGCCATCCCGGCCGTGCCTTCTTCGTCGAGGAGGAAGGCGTGCCGCCCTATGACGAACTGATCTTCATCGCGCATCGCGACCGCATCGACCGGCCCGCCTACCGCGCCTTCATCGATGCGACGGAGCGCGGCGTGCAGTATCTGGTGAACCACCCGGAGGAAAGCTGGAAGCTGTTCATCCGCAACCGCAGCCAGCTCGACGACGAACTGAACCGGCGGGCCTGGCGGGACACGCTGCCCCGCTTCGCCCTGCGCCCGGGCGCCATGGACCGCGCCCGCTACGACCGCTTCGCGGCCTTCCTGAAGGAAGGCGGCCTGATCGAAACGGTGCCCGCGGTCGACACCTACGCCGTGGAACTCCCCTGATCGCCCGGCGGCGGACGGTCCGGCTCCGAGCGGCCATGTCCGGGGCGGCACCGTCCCGAGCAGCTCCGTCCGGGCGAAGCGGCGCGAGCCCGGCTTCGGCGCTTGCTCCGGCGGGCGCCCTCTCCCATCATCCGGGGCATCGCAAAGTCCGGGAGACCCCGTGCGCGCAGCGCTGATCGCAGCCGGCCTCGTCCTCCTCGCCCCGTTCGTCGCGCCCGCGCAGGAGGCCGACCAGGGTCGACGGACCCATGCCATCGCCATGCATGGCGAACCGAAATATCCGCCGGACTTTCCCCACTTCGATTATGTGAACCCGGACGCTCCGAAGGGCGGCACGCTGCGCCTCGCGGCGGAGGGCACGTACGACAGCTTCAACGCGCACATCGCGCGCGGCACGGCGGCCTCGATCAGCTCGATCTACGAGACGCTGCTGACCTCCAGCGCCGACGAACCCTTCACCGAGTACGGGCTGCTCGCCGAATCGATCGAGATGCCGGAGGACCGGTCCTGGGTGGCCTTCACCCTTCGGCCGGAGGCGCGCTGGCACGACGGCCAGCCGGTCACGGTGGAGGACGTGATCTGGTCGCTGGAAACGCTGAAGACCCACGGCGCGCCGTTCTACCGCTTCTACTATCAGGCGATCACCGCGGCAGAGAAGGTCGGCGAGCGCACGGTGCGCTTCGCCTTCGCGCCCGGCGACAATCGCGAGATGCCGCTGATCGCCGGCCAGTTCCCCATCCTGCCGCGCCACTGGTGGGAGGGGCGCGACTTCTCCGCCACCACGCTCGAACGGCCGCTCGGCAGCGGCCCGTACCGGATCGGCGCTTTCGAGCCCGGCCGCTTCGTCGAACTGCAACGCGTGGCGGATTATTGGGGCGAGACGCTGCCGGTGAACGTCGGTCAGAACAATTTCGACCGTATCCGCATCGACTATTTCCGCGACGCGACGGTGATCCGCCAGGCCGTGAGGGCCGGCAACATCGACTGGCGGATGGAGAATCAGGCGAAGGCCTGGGCCGTGGACTACGACACGCCGGCGGTCGCGCGCGGCCTGCTGCGCAAGGTGGAGTTCCCGAACGAGCGGCCGACCGGCATGCAGGCCTTCGTCCTGAACACGCGCCGCGCGCAGTTCGAGGACGCGCGCGTACGCCGCGCCCTCGCCTACGCCTTCGATTTCGAGTGGACCAATCAGAACCTGTTCTTCGGCGCCTACGCGCGCACGGAGAGTTTCTTCTCCAATTCCGAACTGGCCGCCGACAGCCTGCCGGAGGGCGAAGAATTGGAAATCCTGGAGCGCTATCGCGGCCGCGTGCCCGACCAGGTTTTCACCCAGGTCTATCGCGCGCCCGCGACCGACGGCAGCGGCTGGCCGCGCGAGAACCTGAAGCGCGCGCTGGAACTCCTCGCCGAGGCGGGCTGGGTCGTGCGCGACATGCGGCTGATCAACGAGGCGACGGGCCAACAGATGCGCTTCGAGTTCCTGCTGAGCAGCCAGGCGTTCGAGCGCATCGTCCTGCCCTATATCCGCAACCTCGCACGCCTGGGCATCGACGCGAGCGCCCGGCTGGTCGACCAGTCGCAATACGTCAACCGGGTGCGCTCCTACGATTTCGACGTGATCGTCGGCGTCTGGGGTCAGAGCCGGTCGCCCGGCAACGAACAGGGCGAGTATTGGGGTTCCGACGCCGCCGACCGGCCGAGCAGTCGCAACCTGATCGGCGTGCGCGATCCCGTCGTCGACGATCTGATCGCGCTCATCATCGCGGCGCCGACGCGCGAGAGCCTGGTCGCACGCACGCGGGCACTCGACCGGGTGCTGCTGTGGAACCACTACGTCGTGCCGAACTGGTACAACCGCACGGACCGGATCGTCTTCTGGGACAAGTTCGGCTATCCGGAAACGATCCCGGACAACGGCACGAGCACCAGCTGGTGGTGGTTCGACGAGGCGAGGGCCGCGCGCATCGCGCGGGGGCTCGCCGCCGATCCCGACCTCGCCGTCGAGGCCGGCGCGGGCAACGACCGCGGCGGCTTCATGATCTGGCTGTTCATCGCCGGCGGCCTGATGGCCGGCGGCTGGCTGGCCGTTCGGCGGGCGATGCGATGAGGACGACCCGGATGACGCGGCGGGGGCGCTGACATGCTGGCCTATATCATCCGCCGCCTGCTGCTGATCCTGCCGACGCTGCTCGGCATCATGATCGTCAACTTCGTCGTCATCCAGGCCGCTCCCGGCGGTCCGGTGGAACAGGTGATCGCAGAACTGACCGGCGTCGGCGGCGGCGCGGTCGAACGGGTCACGCGCGCCGGCGGCGAAATCGCGGCACAGGGCGGCACCGGCCCCGGGGGCACCTATCGCGGCGCGCAGGGCCTCGACCCCGCCTTCATCGCGGAACTGGAGAAGCGCTTCGGCTTCGACAAGCCGATGCACGAGCGCTTCCTGCTGATGATGGGCAACTATCTGACGTTCGACTTCGGCGACAGCTTCTTCCGCGACCGCAGCGTGGTCGAACTGGTCCTGGAGAAGATGCCGGTCTCCATCTCGCTCGGTCTCTGGACGACGCTGATCGTCTATCTCATCTCCATCCCGCTCGGCATCGCCAAGGCGGTGCGCGACGGCAGCCGGTTCGACATCTGGACCAGTGCCGCCATCATCGTCGGCTATGCCATCCCCAGCTTCCTCTTCGCGGTCTTCCTGCTCGTGATCTTCGCCGGCGGCAGCTATCTCGACTGGTTTCCGCTGCGCGGGCTCACCTCCGAGAACTGGGCGGAGCTTTCCTGGCCGGAGCGGATCCTGGACTATCTCTGGCACATCACCCTGCCGGTGACGGCGATGGTGGTCGGCGGCTTCGCGACCCTGACCATGCTGACCAAGAACTCGTTCCTCGACCAGATCCGCCAGCAATATGTCGTCACCGCGCGCGCCAAGGGCCTGTCGGAGCGGCGCGTGCTCTACGGCCATGTCTTCCGCAACGCCATGCTTCTGGTGATCGCCGGCTTTCCGGCGGCCTTCATCGGCGTGCTGTTCACCGGCTCGGTCCTGATCGAGGTGATCTTCTCCCTCGACGGGCTCGGGCTGCTCGGCTTCGAGGCGGCCATCAACCGCGACTATCCCATCATGTTCGGAACGCTGTTCTTCTTCTCGCTGCTGGGGCTGATGCTCAACCTGATCGGCGACCTGATGTACACCGTGGTCGATCCCCGCATCGATTTCGAGGCGAGGCGCGCATGACCGTCGCGACGCGAGACGCACCGTCCCCCGACGCTCCCGCCCCCGACGCGCCACCCCCCGGCGCTCCTGCCGTGCGGCGCTCGCCGCCGCGCAGCCGCTTTCTCGGTATTCCAGTGGCACCGCTCACCCGGCGCCGCCTCGACAATTTCCGCGCCAACAAGCGCGGCTGGTGGTCGCTCTGGATCTTCCTCATCCTGTTTGTGGTCAGCCTGTTCGCGGAGTTCGTCGCCAACTCGAAGCCGATCGTCGTCTCCTATGACGGCGCGCTCTACTGGCCGGTCTTCCAGGCCTATCCGGAGACGACCTTCGGCGGCGAACTGCCGACGGAGACGGACTACAACGACCCCTTTGTCGTCCGGCTGATCGAGGCCGACGGCTGGATGATCAAGCCGCCGATCGGCTACAACCATCTCAGCGTCGCCTGGGACCTGCCGGAGCCCGCGCCGTCGCCGCCCGACCGTCACCACTGGCTCGGCACCGACGACCAGGCACGGGACGTCGCCGCGCGCCTCGTCTACGGTTTCCGCATCTCCGTTCTTTTCGGCCTGACGCTGACCGTCTTCTCCACGATCGTCGGCGTCGCCGCGGGGGCGCTGCAGGGCTATTTCGGCGGCTGGCTCGACCTGCTGTTCCAGCGCTTCATGGAAATCTGGTCAGGGCTGCCGCAGCTCTTCCTGCTGATCATCCTGGCCGCGATCATCACGCCCAACTTCTGGTGGCTGCTCGGCATCATGCTGCTGTTCAGCTGGATGAGCCTCGTGGGCGTGGTGCGCGCGGAGTTCCTGCGGGCGCGGAACTTCGACTATGTTCGCGCCGCGCGCGCGCTCGGCGTCGGCGACGGCACGATCATGTTCCGCCACCTGCTGCCGAACGCCATGGTCGCCACGCTCACCTTCCTGCCCTTCATCCTGTCCGGCTCGATCACGACATTGACCGCACTCGATTTCCTCGGCTTCGGCCTGCCGCCCGGCTCCGCCTCGCTGGGCGAACTGCTGGCCCAGGGCAAGGCCAACCTGCAGGCGCCGTGGCTGGGCCTCACCGGCTTCTTCGCCATCGCGATCATGCTGACCCTCCTCGTCTTCATCGGCGAGGCGGTGCGCGACGCCTTCGATCCGCGCCGCGAGCAGGGAGGCTTCGGCCGATGAAGGTCCTGGTCGTCGGCTCCGGCGGGCGCGAGCATGCGCTCTGCTGGGCGATCGCCGCCTCGCCGCTCTGCGGCAAGCTGTGGTGCGCGCCGGGCAATGCCGGCATCGCCGCGGAGGCGGACTGCGTGCCGATCGCCGCGGACGATCTGGACGGGATCGTCGCCTTCGCCCGGACCGAGGCGGTCGACCTGGTCGTGGTCGGGCCGGAGGCACCGCTGGTGGCCGGCCTCGCCGACCGGCTGGAAGCGGCCGGCATCCGTGTCTTCGGGCCGAGCGCCGCCGCTGCTCGGCTGGAAGGGTCCAAGGCCTTCATGAAGGACCTGTGCGCCGCGCACGGGATCCCGACCGCCGCCTACCGCCGCTTCACCGACGCCGACGCCGCGAAAGCCTATGTGCGCGAGCGCGGCGCGCCCATCGTGGTGAAGGCGGACGGGCTGGCCGCCGGCAAGGGGGTGGTCGTCGCCGCCACGGTCGCGGAGGCCGAGGCGGCCGTCGACGACGCGCTGGTCGCGGGCCGCTTCGGCGCGGCAGGCGCCGAACTCGTCGTCGAGGACTTCCTGGACGGCGAGGAAGCGAGCTATTTCGCGCTCGTCGACGGCGAGCACGTCCTGCCGCTCGCCTCCGCCCAGGACCACAAGCGGGTCGGCGACGGCGACACCGGCCCCAACACCGGCGGCATGGGCGCCTACTCCCCCGCCCCGGTCATGACGGCCGAGATGGAGCGGCGCACGCTGGACGAGATCGTCCGCCCGCTGGTGCGCGCCATGGCCGAAGCCGGCTGCCCGTTCAAGGGCGTCGTCTTCGCCGGCCTGATGATCGGCGCCGACGGTCCCGAACTGATCGAGATCAACGTCCGCTTCGGCGACCCCGAATGCCAGACGCTGATGATGCGCCTGAGGTCCGACCTGCTGCCGGCGCTGGTCGCGGCGGCAGACGGCGAACTCGCGCATTTCGACCTGCGCTGGCACGACGAGGCGGCGCTCTGTGTGGTGATGGCGGCGAACGGCTATCCGGGCGACTACGCCAGGGGCACGGAGATCCGCGGCCTCGACGCGGCGGGCGCGGCCGGGACCGTCACCGTGTTCCACGCCGGCACCAAGCGCGAGGGAGAGCGCATCCTCGCGGCGGGCGGCCGGGTGCTCGGCGTCACCGCCCTCGCCCCGACCGTCGCCGAGGCGCGCGCGCGCGCCTATGCCGCCGTCGACCGCATCGACTGGCCCGGAGGCTTCTGTCGGCGCGACATCGGCTGGCGTGCCGTCGCGCGGGAGAACGACGCCCGCTAAGCTCGATCCGAACCGGCTGCGAGCCAGGGGAGGAACCGACTTGGGCATCGACTACGCGAAGCGCGACGGCGTCGCCTACATCACGCTGAACAATCCGGAAAAGGCCAACATCCTCGACAAGCGCATGTCCGACGAGATCGGCGAGGCGTGGATCGACATGTGGGAGGACCGAGCGGTCCGGTGCGCCATCGTCACGGGTGCCGGGACGCGGCACTTCTGCGGCGGACACAATCTGGCTCCGCGGCCGGACGTGACCGACGAGGAGCGGGAGTATCTCCGTACCCAGCGCATCTTCTGGCCGCTGGCCGGCACGGTGCACGGCCAGAAGACGGGCGTCGACGGCCGCATGGGCGACCACTACCCGCGCGTCTGGAAGCCGGTCATCGCCGCCGTCAACGGCTGGGCCGCGGGAGCCGGCCTCTACATGCTGCTGGCCTCGACCGACATCCGCATCGCCAGCGCCGAGCATGCCCGCTTCAAGTTCGCGCTGACGACCCAGGGCTGGCTCGGCCACGGTCCCGGCGCCAGCCTGCTGGTGAAGCAGCTCCGCTACATCGACGCCATGAAGATCCTGCTGACCGACGAGCCGTTCGACGCGGCCGAGGCGCTCAGGATCGGGCTGATCAACGAGGTGGTGCCGCACGCCGACATGATGGCGCGCGCCGAAGCGCTCGCCCGGCACATCGTCGCCATGCCGCCGGTCGCGGTACGCATGATGAAGGAGTTCGTCGTGCGCTTCGGCGACCTGCCGACCGACCAGGCCTGGCACGTCCAGAACCTGATCAACGCGCTGCTGATCCAGACCACCACCGACGGCGAGGAAGGCCGCCGCGCCTTCAATGCCAAGGAGAAGCCGAACTTCACGGGTGCCCTGCGCCGACGCGGCGAGGCCTGGCCCGACCTCTCGGAGGAGGACGCGCAGCGCCTCGACGAGGTCTATCGTAGTGGCGAATTCTAAGTCCGGACAAACAATCGGAAAGGCGCGGCGTCCCCTCGTCGCGCCGACCCAGAGTCGATGGCCGGCGACTACTTCGGTGCACAGAGTCGACGTCGGCCGAATTCTGTCATTGCATCTTGCGCGGCACGATATAGCATCGCCCCTATAAGAAAAGACGCTCCGGCGACACATCGCCGGACGTGGCGGGGGTGTATTGCGCCCGCCTAACAAGAGAACGGGGAGGGTGCCCGCGAGATGCCGGAGTTCCGCGTGCGTTGAGCCGCAGTGCGGCCGACGAGCGTCCGAAATGCCGGCATGTCCATGAGCCTCGCACCGTTCTCCGACCAGCAGGGAGGGGAAGATGCGTGTGGGTTGGCAACTCGCGGGGGCCGCGGTCGCGCTGGGCGTAGCCCTGGCCGCCGGATCGGCCTCGGCGCAGGACAAGAAGATCCGCTTCAACGTCCAGTCGAACTTCGCCTCGACGCTCCAGATTCTGGGGCCGAACGCGCGCTATGCGGTCGACACGATGCGCACGATCAGCGGCGGCAGCATCGACGCCCGCTTCTTCGAGCCGGGCGCCCTGGTCCCGCCCGGGCAAGCCTTCGATTCCGTCGCCTCGGGCTCGCTCGATGCCGCCTGGGCGACGCCCGGCTTCTGGACCGGCAAGAACATCGCCTTCGCCGTCTATTCCACCGTGCCGTTCGGACCCGACATGGGCGAATACGCCGCCTGGATGAAGATCGGCGGCGGCGAACAGCTGATGCAGGAACTCTACGCCCAGTACGGCATCCACTCGGTCATCTGCCATGTCATCGCGCCCGAAGCGTCGGGCTGGTTCCGGCGCGAGATCAAGACGCTGGACGACCTGAAGGGCCTGAAGATGCGCTTCTTCGGTCTCGGTGCGAACGTCATGGAAAAGATGGGCGTCGCCACGCAGCTGCTGCAGGCAGGCGAAATCTTCCAGGCGCTGCAGCTCGGCACCATCGACGCCACCGAGTTCTCGATGCCGGCGATGGATCTCAGCCTCGGCTTCTATCAGGTGGCGAAATACTACTACTTTCCGGGCTGGCACCAGCAGGCCACGTTCGGCGATCTGATCATCAACAAGAGCAAGTGGGAGACGTTCTCCCCGACGCAGAAGGCCCAGATCGAAGCCGCCTGCGACGCGACCACCCTGCGCGGTATGGCGCTCTCCGAATACGCCCAGGCCGACGCCATGCAGGAATTGCAGACGAAGGGCGTGAACTTCATGACCTGGGGCCCGGAGTTCCTCGACGCCTATCGGGCGGCGTGGGAGGAGGTCGCGGCCGAACAGGCGGCGCGGAGTCCCGAGTTCAAGAAGGCCTGGGAGTCCCTCACCGCCTTCCGGGAGAAATACCGGCCCTGGCGCGAGCGCGGTTATCTGCGCTGACGTCACCGGATCCGGGGAAGGCCGGTCCCGGCCTTCCCCCTCCCAAGACCGATGGACGACCGATGCGAGCCCGGCGTCACGGCCGGGCCGTGCCCTGAGCGACGCCCGTGGCGCCGGCTCGAGGAGATCCCGATGGACCTGCTTCTCCGAACGGCCGACGTCATCGACGGAGCGCTGGAGCGCATAGCCCGTCTCGCCGGCTGGCTCTTCCTCGTCCTCGTCTTCGTCATCTGCTGGGACGTGCTGACACGCAAGGCCGGCTTCCAGCTGCCCGGCTTCGGCTCGACCCCGATCCAGGAACTGGAGTGGCACCTGCATGCCGCCCTGTTCCTGTTCTGGATCGGCTACGCCTATGTCCGCAACGTGCACGTCAGGATCGACGTGTTCACGGCCGCCCTGTCGCCGCGCCGCCAGGCCTGGCTCGAAGTGATCGGGATCGTCCTCTTCGCGATCCCCTACACGCTGCTCGCGACCTGGTTCGCCTACAAGTTCGCCGAGGTTTCGTTCCTGCAGAACGAGCGGTCCGAGGCGCCAAACGGGCTGGGCGCGCGCTGGATCATCAAGTCCTGCCTGTTCCTGGGCCTGCTCCTGCTCTGCTTCGCCGTCGTCTCGGTGCTGATCCGCCGGGTGGCGATCATCCGCGGGCGCATCCCGCCGCCCGATCGGCCCCGGATGGCAGCCGGGCGGACGGTCCAGCACGGGGCGCAGACATGATCGACTGGCTCGTCGACCATCTCGCCGTCCTGATGTTCCTGGTGCTGACCTTCATCATGTTCATCGGGTTTCCGGTGGCCTTCGTCCTGGGCGGCGTCGCCCTGGCGTTCGGCGTCATCGGCATCCTGTTCGACGTGTTCCACCCGGTTCAGTTCCAGGCACTGATCCCCCGCATCTGGGGTCAGGCGGTGCAGAACCAGGTGCTGATCGCCGTACCCATGTTCGTCTTCATGGGCACCATCCTGGAGCGGAGCGGCATCGCCGACGACCTGCTGCGGGCGCTGCAGATCCTGACCCGCCACATCCCGGGCGGCCTCGCCATGTCGGTCACGATCATGGGCACGATCATGGCGGCGACGACCGGCATCGTCGGCGCCTCGGTCATTATGCTGACCCTGATCGCGCTGCCGACCATGCTGGAGCGCGGCTACTCCAAGCAGCTTTCGACGGGCACGATCGCCTCGGCGGGGACGCTCGGCATCCTCATCCCGCCCAGCATCATGCTGGTGATCATGGGCGACCTGATGAGCGT
>JBKBLL010000059.1:0-809 GCA_046296375.1 Alphaproteobacteria bacterium
CGGCAAGATCCTCGGCGGCGGCGAGGCAGCAGGCGAGGAAACCCTTCATGTCGGTGGCGCCGCGCCCATAGAGGCGGCCGCCCGCCTCGCGCAGGCGCAGGAGCATGCGACTGCGAGCCGGCGACTGGGGGAGGCGTCCGACCGGGCTGCGGCCGTGCGGCTCGACATCCTCGAAGGGCGGCTCGCGCACACGGCCGGTCGGTTCGGCGACGCCGCACGGTCGTTCCGGGCGGCGTACGATGCGGCTGAGGCGCTGGGAAGCCTCTCCGAGCAGGCGCGGGCCTGCAATTATATGGGCGATGCCGCGCGCGACAGGGGCGACTATGCCGATGCGGAAGCCCTGTTCGGCCGTGCCCTCGACCTCTGGACACGGATCGGCGATGCCGAGGGGGTGGCGGGCGCCAACAACAATCTCGCGAATCTGGCCATGAGCCGCGGCGACCTGGCGGGCGCGGCGCACCGGCACCGCCTCGCCCTGGACGCGTTCGCGCAGATCGGGAACGTCAATGGCGAGGCGCTGGCGCGGGCCAATCTCGCGATCCTGGCGCTGGAGCGCGGGGAGCCGGCCGACGCAGTGGTGCAGGCGGGCCGGGCGCTGGCGCTCCTGGGCGACCCGGCGACGGCCTTTCTGCACGCGCTGACGCGGGTCGTGCTGGGCGAGGGCCATCTGGCGGAGGGCGACCTCGACGCGGCCGAACGGGTCTTCCGCAACGTCCTCGACGACGCGCCGCCGCCGCTTGCGGTCGCGGGTGCCGATCGCGGCCTCGGCCGGATCGCGGCGGCGCGGGGGGATGTCGACCATGCCCGGC
>JBKBLL010000059.1:819-16426 GCA_046296375.1 Alphaproteobacteria bacterium
CTGACCGGATTCGAACGGCTGGAACGCACCCAGGAAGCGGCGCGGACCATGCTCGATCTGGCCGAGACGGACGCCAGGGCCGGCGAGGCGGCGATCGCCCGCGATCGGGCCCGGGCGGCGTGCCGCCTGTTCATCCGCATCGGCGCCCAGGCCGATGCCGCACGCGCCGAAGCGCTGGTGGCCCGCTTGTCGGTCTGACCGTCCGCTTCAGAAGTTGAAACCGATGCCGACATAGGCGCCGTCCTCGCCCCAGTCGTCCGAGCGGACGAAGGCCAGGCTGGCGCCGAAGCCGCGGGGGTCGCGCCACTGGATACCGACGGAGAAGGGCGTGCGCGGGTAGACGTCGTCCTTGCTCGACACTTCCCCGACCAGATGCAGGTTCCAGGGCAGGGCGACGTCGATGCCGCCGAAGACGATCGATCCGTCGCGCTCGCGGAAATTGCGATCCTGCCACAACTGGCGGAAGCCGGCGTGGAAGCGGATCGCGCGCACCGGTCCGGCAGGGTCCAGGTCGAAGCCCTTCGACGCCGCAACGAAAAGCTGTTCCTGGCGCAGCCAGCCGTCCCCGGCGCGGTACATGCCGCCGACGCTGATCTCCGGCAGTCCTCCCTCGTCCTTCAGGAGCCTCAGCCGGAGGTTGCCCTGCGCCGCCCCCATGGTGGACTTGATCCCGCTGCCCCCGCCCGGCCCGCCGCCCGGCCCGGGCCCCGGTCCGGGTCCGGGTCCGCCCGGTCCACTACCCGGCCCGCCAGCGTCTTTCGGCGCACCATATACGCCGATGCCGAACAGCCCGATCTCCAGCCAGTCGGTCACGCCATAGGTGGCGAGGCCAGCATGGGAGACGACGGTTTTTCCGTCGAAGCCGAAGACGAGGGCGCAGGACTGCAGCGACAGGTCGCCGGCGCGCGCCGTTCCGGATGTCGGGTTGAGGAACATGCCGGTCTGGCCGGAGTAGGAGATCAGGCCACGGCCGCCCGCATAGCCGCTCTCGCGATCCGCACTCGACCGGGACGGCCAAGCGTCGGCGGCGGCTGCGCCGGGACCTGCCGCGAAGAGCACGGCGACCGTCCACACCAGATGCCTGCGCATCCCAACCCCCGGCTGACTCGCGACTGCTGATACCGAGGTACCATGCCGCTTCCCCCGCGGCAACGTCATGTGCCCTCGGAACGCGCCGATCAGATACCGATGCGGCCGATTCCCGGAAGCTTGATGCCCGGTCGGGCGATGTCGAGGCCGACGACGGCACCGAGCAGATTGACCTCGATGCCCTCGATCCAGGCGAGGGTGAGGCCGGCATATCCGGCAAGGGTCAACCGAATGCCGGTCCCGGACGCCGTTCGGGCGATCCAGCGCCCGTCGTAGGGAAAGTCCTTGCCGATGGCGGTCGGCGGCAGCGCGCTGCGGATCTCCGGGACGGCCGCCATCACGGCAGCGACGAAGGTATTGGAGTTGGGGCCGGGCCAGGCGCGGTAGTCGCCGTGGCCGCGCAGCGCGTATCCGTCGATGGCCGCCCGGATCTGCGGGATCAGCCGTTCCGCCGCTTCACCGTCCGCAGCGTAGACGAGTTCCGGCTCGCGTCCGAACCAGCGCCCGTCCGCGACGAACCCGTTGACGCGGATCGGCTGGCCCCAGGCCGTGTAGTCCCAGCGCACGTAGGCTTCGTCGTCACAGTCCTTGACCACGATCCAGGTGTGCGTCGCGAAGATGCCGCGCCAGCGGACCGTGCGCGCCGCGAAGATGCGCACCACCGCCGGTGCATCGCGCGCCGCCGACGGCAGCAGTCCGGCGCTCGACCGGTCCCCCAGGCGCCAGTCGGTGCGGTGATCGTGAACGAAATAGGCGCCTGCCGACAGGGCGATCGGCACGATCAGAAGCAGTGCGAGGGCGATGAGGGTCGCTTTCAGCATGGCGGCGGTCGGGCAATCGTCCGGAGCACTGGGGGGCATCGTTACCGAGACGCAGAGATAAGGCGGCCCTGTCGCGATTCCGAGGATACCGAACTGTCGGTCGAACTGGTGGGTACGCCGGACTCCGTCGCCGCGCGCATGGGCGAAGTCGTGCAGGAGGTCGGCGGCGACGGGTATCTGATCTCGCTGCCGAACGTCAGCCGGCGCGTCGTGGCGGAGATCGTAGACGGGCTCGTGCCGGCGTTGCAGGCGCGCGGCCTGGCTCGGAAGTCCTATACCTACGCGCAGTTCCGCGAGAACCTGCTGGAATACTGAGCAGGGGAACCGAGCGCCCGACGCCCCCCGGCCGTACGTTCGGCGGCCGGCCTCGGATGATCGCGCCGAAGCCGGCGATGCGATCAGCCTGGATCAGTCCGGTCGCAGGGAAGGCAGGGACGCGGCGAGCCCACGTCCCGCGCAATCATGGTGACAAGCCGGCGGGCGGCGCGTATAAGCGATCCATGATTCGCGCATCCGCCGCCACCCTCTTTTGGTACTTTAGCTATCCGACAGTGCCGGCGGAGGCAGGGGTGCGCGCGATCTGAAGTCCGATCCATAGAAGTCCCCGAAGCCGCCAGCCACCTGGCGGCTTTTTTGATGTCGCTGGCGTGGCTCAACCCAGAGGAGCCGACGCCGTGTTCACTTCAACCGACGATCTTCGCATCCGCGCCATCCGAGAGCTGACGCCGCCTGCCGCCGTCATGGCCGAACTGCCGCGCAGCGAGGACGCGACCCGTTCCGTCGCAGGTGCCCGCAGGGCGGTGCACGACATCCTGCACGGCCGGGACGACCGTCTGGTGGTCGTCATCGGGCCGTGTTCGATTCACGATCCCGAAGCGGCCCTGGACTATGCCTCCCGGCTCGCCGCGCAGCGCCGTCGCTTCGCCGCCAGCCTGGAGATCGTGATGCGGGTCTATTTCGAGAAGCCGCGCACGACGGTCGGCTGGAAGGGACTGATCAACGATCCTGCGCTCGACGGCAGTTTCGACATCGACACCGGCCTGCGCCGGGCGCGGGCCCTGCTGCTGGCGATCAACGAGATGGGACTGCCGGCCGGCTGCGAGTTCCTCGACATGACCACGCCGCAATACATCGCCGACCTGGTGGGATGGGGTGCCATCGGCGCGCGGACCACGGAAAGCCAGGTGCACCGCGAGATGGCCTCCGGGCTGTCGTGCCCGGTGGGCTTCAAGAACGGCACGGACGGCAACGTGAAGATCGCGCTCGACGCCATCCTGTCGGCGTCCCAGCCGCATCATTTCCTGGCGGTCACGAAGCAGGGCCGTGCGGCGATCGCGACGACCGCCGGCAACGAGGACTGCCATGTCATCCTGCGGGGCGGCAGGACGCCCAACTACGATGCCGGGAGCGTCGAGGCCGCGTGTCTCGCGGCGGAGGCGGCGGGCCTGCGGCCGGTCGTGATGATCGACACCAGCCATGCTAACAGCGCCAAGCAGCCGGAGCGTCAGGTGCCGGTCGCGGCCGACGTGGCCGAGCGGATCGCCGCCGGCGACCGCCGGATCGTCGGGCTGATGGTGGAGAGCCATCTGGTCGCCGGCCGACAGGACCTGCTGCCGGGCCAGCCGCTGGTCTACGGCCAGAGCATCACCGACGGCTGCATCGGCTGGGAGGAGTCGGTGGGACTGCTGGAGGGGCTGGGGGCGGCTGTGGTGGTGGGGGGGGGGTCGGGTGGATGGTCGCACGCGACTCTGCCGCGAGACCTGGCCGCCGCCGGCTGAAACGACGGGCCGCCGCCTCGTCAGCCGTTGCGTTCGAGCACCGCGCCGGCGAGGTGGAGCGACCCGCAGATCAGGATCCGGGCGGGTGAGCCGCCCGACGCGAAGGCGTCGGCGACCGCCGTCTCGAGCGAAGGGCACGGCGCGGCGTTCACGCCCGCCACCCGGGCCGCGGCCACGACCGCGTCAGCGCTCAGCCCGGCTTCGGACCCGGGGATCGCCACGGTGCGGACCGAGGCGGCCAAACGTCCGACATGGCGCAGGAAGCCGCCTGCATCCTTCGTCTCGAGCATGCCGACGATGGCGTGGAGGGGCCTGTCGGCCCAGGTGGCGGCCGCGTGGCGTTCCAGGACCTCGCCCGCCGCCGGGTTGTGGCCTCCGTCGAGCCAGAGTTCCCATCCGGGCGGCAGCATGTCCACCAGCGGCCCGTGGAGGAGATGCTGCAGCCGCGCGGGCCACGTCGCGCGGCGCAGGCCCGCACCGATCGCGGCCTCGTCGATGCGGATGTGCGCCAGCCGGTCGACGCAGGCGACGGCGAGCGCCGCGTTGTCGATCTGGTGCGCCCCCGCGAGCGCCGGACGCGGCAGGTCGAGCCGGCGTCCATGCCCCGTCCATGAGAAGCCGTCCGCCGTCCGCTCCGTTCGCCACTCCGCGCCGGCGCGGAATAGAGGTGCGCCGACTTCCGCAGCGCGGCGTTCGATGGCGGCCGAGCCCTCCGGCTGCTGGAGCCCGATGACGGCAGGCACGCCGGGCTTCAGTATCCCGGCCTTCTCACCGGCGATGGCGTCCAGCGTATGCCCGAGATACTGCACATGGTCGATCGACACCGGCGTGATCGCCGTGACGGCCGGCCGGCCCACCACGTTGGTGGCGTCGAGGCGCCCGCCCAGTCCCACCTCCAGGATGCAGAGGTCCGCCGGGGTGTCGGCGAAGGCCAGGAACGCCGCCGCGGTCGTGATCTCGAAAAAGGTGATCGGGTCCTCGCCGTTCGCCCGTTCGCAGGCCTCCAGTACGGCGAGCAGGTCGGCGTCGTCGATCTCGCGGCCGGCGACGCGTATCCGTTCGTTGAAGCGGACGAGGTGCGGGGAGGTGTAGACATGCGCCGCCAGCCCGGCCGCCTCCGCGATCGCGGCGAGATAGGCGGTGACCGATCCCTTGCCGTTCGTCCCGGCCACATGGACGACCGGAGGCAGCCGCCGTTCGGGATGGCCGAGTTTCGCGAGCAACCGTTCCATTCGGCCCAGCGAGAGGTCGATCAGCTTCGGATGGAGGCGCGTCAGGCGCGCCAGGATGGCGCCGCCGGTGCTCATGGCTTCAGCCTTGCTTCCCGGTTTCGTCCGCCGCGTCGGGGATGGCCGGCGCTTCGTCGCCGTCGTCGGGCACCTCGACCGTTTCGGGCCCTGCGACCGCCTCCGCCGTGGCCTCGGGCGAAGCCATCAGCAGGCGCAGGATACGCCCGAGGGTTTCGTGCAGGGAGTGCCTGTGCACCACCATGTCGAGCATGCCGTGCGCCAGCAGATATTCGGCGCGCTGGAACCCCTCCGGCAGCGTCTCGCGGATCGTCTCGCGGATGACGCGCTGTCCCGCGAAGCCGATGGCCGCACCCGGCTCGGAGATCGCGATGTCGCCCAGCATGGCGAAAGAGGCGCTCACGCCGCCCGTGGTCGGGTCGGTCATCACCACGATGTAGGGCAACCTCGCTTCCCGCACCTCGGCCACGGCCACGGTGGTGCGCGGCATCTGCATGAGCGAGAGGATGCCCTCCTGCATGCGCGCGCCGCCGGACGCGGGGATCGCGATCAGCGCCGCTCGCTGTTCGACGGCGAGCCGCGCGGCACGAAGAAAGGCCTCGCCGACCGCGACGCCCATCGATCCGCCCATGAATTCGAAGGCGAACGCGGCCGCCACCGCCGGCATCCCGCCGATCGTCCCCTGCGCTACGAGCGCCGCGTCCTGGAGGCCGGTCTTGCCCTGGGCCTCCTTCATCCGATCGGTGTAGCGCTTCTGGTCGCGAAAACGCAGCGGGTCAACCGGTACGGGCGGCAGGTCGGTGAGCGTGTAGGCGCCGTCGTCGAAGACCAGCGCCAGGCGCTCCTTCACGCCGAGGCGCATGTGATGGCCGCAATGCGGGCAGACGCGCTGCGCCTTCTCCAGATCGCGATGGAAGAGCATCTGCGAGCAGTTCGGACACTGCTGCCAGAGATTCTCGGGCGTTTCGCGGGCGACGAGCTGGCGCAGCTTGGGCGGGACGAAGTTTGTCAGCCAGTTCATGCGGTCTTCTTCATATGGGTCTTCGTCATGCGGTCTTCGTCAAGTCCGGGCGGTGCGTACGCCGTGGGCGAGGTCGCCGACCAGGGCGAGGACGTCGTTCACGAGCCCGGGCTTGGGCCGGCCGTGCGGATCGAGGTTGGCGGCGACGCGGCGCACGATGGCGGAACCGACGACGCTGGCATCCCCGACCCGCGCCACGGCCGCGGCCTGGTCGGGCGTGTTGATGCCGAAGCCGACGGCGATCGGGAGGTCCGTCGCGGCCTTCAGCCGCTGCATCGCCCCGCCCACGGCGGCGGCATCCGCCTCGCGGGTACCGGTGATGCCGGTGATGGACACGTAGTAGACGAACCCGCCGGCGTGGCGCAGGACATAGGGCAGCCGGGCGTCGGGCGTGGTCGGCGCGACGAGCCGGATGAGGCGAAGGCCGGCGGCCTCGGCCGGCAGCCGCAGTTCGTCCTCTTCCTCCGGGGGCAGATCGACCGTGATCAGGCCGTCGATCCCGGCCGCGGCCGCGTCGGCGGCGAACCGCTCCGGCCCGTGATTGTGGATGGGGTTGTAGTAGCCCATCAGGATGATTGGCGTCTCATCGTCGTCGGTGCGGAAGGCGCGCACCATGTCCAGCGTGCGCCGCAGGGTCATGCCGGCCTTCAGCGCCCGCAGTCCTGCGGCCTGGATCGACGGGCCGTCGGCCGCCGGATCGGTGAAAGGCACGCCCAGTTCGATCACGTCGGCCCCGGCCGCGGGCAGGCCGCGCACCAGGGCCAGCGACGTGTCGTAGTCCGGGTCGCCGGCGCTGACATAGGTCACGAAGCCGGCCCGGCCGGCGGCGCGCAGGGCGGCGAACCGACGCTCGATCCGCCCCGTCGCGGGCGGGGTCGCGGCGCTCACAGCTCGACCCCGAAGGCGCGCGCCACGCTGAACACGTCCTTGTCGCCCCGTCCGCACATGTTCATCACAAGCAGATGATCCTTGGGGAGGGTCGGCGCCAGGCGCATCACGTGGGCGAGGGCGTGCGCGGGCTCCAGTGCCGGCAGGATGCCCTCCAGCCGGGCGCACAGTTTGAACGCTTCGAGCGCCTCGGCGTCCGTCGCCGCCACGTAGGCGACACGCCCGCTGTCCCGCAGCCAGGCGTGTTCCGGACCGATGCCCGGATAGTCGAGGCCGGCCGAGATGGAATGCGCCTCGGCGATCTGTCCGTCCCCGTCCTGCAGCAGATAGGTGCGGTTGCCGTGCAGCACGCCCGGGCGACCGCCGGTCAGCGACGCCGCGTGACGCGGCGTGTCCACGCCGTCGCCGCCCGCCTCCACGCCGACGATCGTCACCGAGGCGTCGTCGAGGAACGGATGGAACAAACCGATGGCGTTCGAGCCGCCGCCGATACAGGCGATCAGGCTGTCGGGGAGGCGACCCTCCGCCTCCATCATCTGCCAGCGCACCTCGTCGCCGATCACGCACTGGAAATCGCGGACCATCTCCGGATAGGGGTGCGGCCCGGCTGCGGTGCCGATGCAGTAGTAGGTGTTCTCGACGTTCGCCACCCAGTCGCGGAGCGCGTCGTTCATCGCGTCCTTCAGCGTCCGCGAACCGGAGTCCACCGCCTTCACCTCGGCGCCGAGGAGGCGCATGCGGAAGACGTTCGGCGCCTGCCGCTCCACGTCGACCGCGCCCATATAGACGATGCAGGGCAGGCCGAAGAGGGCGCACACCGTGGCGGTCGCGACGCCGTGCTGGCCGGCACCGGTCTCAGCGATGATGCGCGGCTTGCCCATCCGGCGCGCCAGCAGGATCTGCCCCAGCACGTTGTTGATCTTGTGCGCGCCGGTGTGGTTCAGCTCATCGCGCTTGAAGTAGATCTTGGCGCCGCCGAGATGCTCGGTCAGCCGGCCGGCGAAATAGAGGGGGCTGGGCCGGCCCACATAGTGCTTCAGATAGTAGTCGAGTTCGGCCTGGAATGACGGGTCGGCCTTGGCGGCGCGGTACGCCTGCTCGACCTCCAGGACCAGCGGCATCAGCGTTTCGGCGACGTAGCGGCCGCCGAATATGCCGAAATGGCCGCGCTCGTCGGGACCGGCGCGGTAGGTGTTGGGCTCGGGACTCATGGCGCGGGCCTTGCCTTGCGTGGTGGCGGAACATAGCCGGGCGGGGCCGCCGTTCCAACGGGAAAGGTCCCGCCGCCTGCCCCGCGGTCCGGACGCGCTACCTATACGGGTCGGCCGCATCGCGCAGCCCGTCGCCCAGGAAGTTGAAGGCGAGGACGGTGACGATGACCGGAACCGTCGGCAGCAGCAGCCAGGGGTAGAGGACGACGGCATTGATGTTCTGCGCCTCGGTCAGCAGGACGCCCCAGCTGGTGATCGGCGGACGCAGACCGAGCCCCAGGAAGGAGAGCGCGGTTTCGCCGAGGATCATCCCCGGGATCGAGAGGGTGGCGGAGGCGATCAGGTGGCTGGCGAAGCTGGGCAGCATGTGGCGGCCGATGACCCGTGCCGGGCTCGCGCCCATCAGGGTCGCGGCCGTGGTGAAGTCCTCTTCGCGCAGGGCCAGGAATTTCGACCGGACGGCGCGCGCCAGTCCGGTCCAGTCCAGCAGCCCGAGGATGACCGTGATGCCGAAATAGATGAGGATCGGGCTCCAGGTGACCGGCAGGGCCGCCGACAGCGCCATCCAGAGCGGCAGTTCAGGAAACGAGCGGATCACCTCGATCGACCGCTGCGTGAGGCTGTCGACCCAGCCGCCGTAATAGCCGGCGAGCCCGCCGATGACGATGCCGAGCACGAAGGAAATAGTGATGCCGATCAGGCCGACGGTCAGGGAGATGCGCGTGCCGTAGATGATCCGCGAGAGCATGTCGCGTCCCAGCCGGTCCGTTCCGAGCAGGAACAGGGTCCCGCCCTCTGCCGGGCACATCAGATGGAAGCGGCCGGGGACGAGACCCCAGAACTCGTAGGAATCCCCCAGGCAGAAGAAGCGTATGGGCTGGACGTCGGTCTCGTCCTCGACATAGACGCGGCGCATCGTCGTCATGTCGAGGGAACTGAGATAGCCGTAGACGAAGGGGCCGACGAACCGCCCTTCATGGAACAGATGCACCGACTGCGGCGGTGCGTAGATGTGCTCTATGTCCCGCGTTTCCTGATTGTAGGGCGCCAGGATTTCGGTCACCAGGATCGAGCCATAGAGGAGCGCCAGCACGATGCCCGACAGGACGGCGAGCTTGTGGCGGCGCAGCTTCCACCACATCAGCTGCCATTGCGTCGCCTGGAAGTAGCGTTCCTGCTCGGCCGTCAGCTTCTCGACCGAGTAGGGATCGAACGGCGCGTCGGAGACGTAGTGGCGGAGTCGGTCGGCGGGGTCGCTCGCCATGTCAGCGCTCCGCGCCGGCGCCGAGGCGGATGCGGGGATCGAGGGCCGCCAGGGCGAGGTCGGACAGCAGCACCCCGATCACCGTCAGCATGGCCAGGAACATGAGGAAGGAGCCGGCGAGATACATGTCCTGGCTGCGCAGTGCGGCCAGCAGCATCGGCCCCGTCGTCGGCAGCGACAGGACGACCGAAACGATGGCCGCGCCGGAGATGATCTGGGGCAGCAGGTTGCCGATGTCGGCGATGAACGGGTTGAGCGCCATGCGCAGCGGGTACTTCACGAGTGCCCGGAACGGCGGCAGCCCCTTGGCCTTCGCGGTCATCACGTACTGCTTGTGCAGTTCGTCGAGCAGGTTGGCGCGCAGCCGCCGGATCATCGCGGCCGTTCCCGAGGTGCCGATGACCACGACCGGAATCCAGAGATGCTCCAGGATGGAGAGGAACTTCCCCCAGGTCATCGGCTGGCCGATATAGTGTTCGTCCATCAGGCCACCGATCGACGTTCCGAACCAGACGTTGCCCAGGTAGAGCAGTACGAGGGCCAGCAGGAAGTTGGGCGTCGCGAGGCCGAGAAAGCCGATGAAGGTGAGGCCGTGGTCGGCCCAGCTGTACTGATGGGTGGCCGAATAGACGCCGATCGGGAACGACACGACCCAGGTGAACAGGATGGTCGTGAACGACACCAGGAAGGTCAGGAACAGCCGCTCCCCGACCACGTCGGCCACGGGCAGATTGTATTCGAACGAGTAGCCCAGGTCGCCGTGCAGCAGGCCCCACACCCAGAACAGGTACTGCTCGTGCACGGGGCGGTCGAGGCCGTACTGCTTGCGCAGGAAGTCGATCTTGCCCTGATCCACGGCCTCGCCGCGCGCCTGCATCTCGGCGATCTGTGTCGTCAGGTAGTCGCCCGGCGGCAGCTGGATGATGATGAACACGATCATGCTGATCGCGACCAGGGTCGGGACCATGATCAGCAGGCGGCGGGCGATGTAGGTGGCCATGGCGTGGGGCTCAGCGCGCGCGCGCGCCGGTCAGCCAGAACGTATCCGGCCGGTATATGCCGAAATGCGCCCCTGGATCCCAGTTCCAGAAACCCTTTTCCGGCACGTTCTTCAGGCGGTTGGATACCAGGATCGGCTGCAGGATGCCGCCGACGACGCCGATGCTGAACACCTGGTCGGCGTGGATGTCCAGCATGCGCTGCCAGATGCGATCCTTTTCTGCGGAGGTCCCGGCGGCGCGCCAGGCCCGCAGCAGGTCCATCAGTTCCTGGGCGGCCGGCATGTCGATCGGCTCGCCCGCGGCACCGCCCGATTCGAAATGCTGGCCCCATTTCGGCCATTGCAGGTGCTGCTGGCTCGTGGGCGCCAGTTCGGCCGGCGACATGGAGGGCGTGGCGAGGCCGTTCTCCAATCCCGACCACACCGCGACCTGGGTGCTGCCGGCGAAGATGCGGTTGCGCATCACCTCGCGCTGGAGCGGCCGGGAATAGAGCTTGACCCCCGCCTTGCGCCAGCTGTCGTGAACCAGCTGCAGGACGTCGGTCTCCTCGCTGCTCTCGCCGGCCGTCTCGACGATGATCGCGAGCGGGCGCCCGTCGGGCAGGCGCCGGATGCCGTCCGAACCGTGTTTCAGGCCCATCTCGTCCAGCAGGCCGTTCGCCTGCTTCAGGTCGAAGGTGGCCCAGCGCGTCCGGCGTTCGTCGCTGGCCAGGGGACTGTCCGGCAGCATGGTGTTGTTGCCCGGCAGGGCCAGTCCGTAGAACAGGACCTTGTTCACCTCGTCGCGGTTGAGGGCTAGCGACAGCGCCCGGCGGAACCGCACGTCGCGGAACATCTGCCGCCAGACCGGATCGTCGATGTTGAGGTTGGGAAAAAGGGCGATGTGTGCGCCCTTGCCGGTCCGCCACAGTCGGATGGAATAGTCCCGCTTCGTCTCGTTCTGCTTCAGGAAGGGGACGTCGTTGAACCGCAGGTAGCGGCCCTGCAGATCGGGGTCCCCCGCCGCGCTCTTGGCCGAGATCAGGTCGGGGGAGGCGACGTTGACGATCAGTTCGTCGATGTAGGGCAGCTGCCGTCCGTGATCGTCGACCCGGTGGAAGTAGGGGTTGCGCCGAAAGACGAACCGCTCGGCCGGCGCCGGCGTCGTCGCCATCCAGGGCTGCAGTGTCGGCAGGTCCGGGTTCTCCATCCGGTACAGGCTGTCGAAGCGGTGGTGGAGCGCCTGCCAGTTCCGCTGCCGCGCCGCCTTCACCTGTTCTTCCAGCGCCGCCGGGTTGGCATAGTTTGCGTGGAACCGCTTCAGATAGTGAGCCGGTGCGTAGATGATGGTCGGCGCCGCGCCGGCGAGTGCCGGCAGGAAGGCCGGATTGGGAGAAGGCCAAGCGTAGCGGACGGTCGTCGGGTCGGGAAAGGTCACCTCGGGCAGGATGCCGTCCACTACGAGATCGATCGGCGGGCCGCTCGGGCTGAGATCGGGATTTCCGGCCACGTCCTCCCACCAGTACCGGAAGTCCTCGGCGGTGAACGGATGGCCGTCGGACCAGCGGTGCCCCGGCCGCAGATGCAGCGTGAAGATGCGGTCGTCCTCGACCTCGATCCGGTCGAGCAGGTCGGGCACCAGTTCGAGCCGGGCGTCGTAACCGACGAGGCGCGCATAGCCGTAGACATAGATCTGGCGCGTGTCCTTGGCCGAACCCATCAGGAGGTAGATGCGGCCGCCATGCCGGGCGCCGGCGTCCTTGCCGAAGCCGGTGGGAGTGACCAGCGGCCGCTGCGGCAGGCGCCGGCCGACGGGGGGCAGGCCGCCATCCGCCACCGCCTCGGCGAGGAAGGGTGTTTCTTCCGCCTGCGCCGGAAGGGAGGGCGCCGTCGTCGCGAGCGCGCAGGCCGCGGCGGCGAGGCAGGCCATGGCAAGGCGGTGCAACGGCATGGTTCAGGCGACCAGCTTCTCGAGGGCGGCGGACGGACGGGCGCGCACGAAGTGGCCGTCGGCGACCTCGATCCATCCGGTCGGGCGCTGCGGGTCGTGCGCGAAGGGCTCCGGCCACGCGCTGGGATCGGACGCACGCTCGTCCATCAGTCGCCCGAAGTCCAGCGGATGCTCGAGGTCGGGCTCGGGCACCGCCGCGACCAGCGCGCGGGTATAGGGGTGCAGCGGATTCCGGAAGAGATCGCCCGCGCGGGCCAGTTCGACGATGCGGCCGCCGCACATCACCGCGATCCTCTCCGCCATGTAGTCGACGACCGCCAGATTGTGCGAGACGAACAGGTAGGTCAGGCCCAGCGTCTGCTGAAGATCCTTGAGGAGGTTCAGGATCTGCGCCTGCACGGATACGTCGAGGGCCGATACGGGCTCGTCGCAGAGCAGGAGGTCGGGGCGCAGGGCGAGGGCCCGGGCTATGCCGATGCGCTGGCGCTGACCGCCGGAGAAACTGTGCGGGTAGCGGCTGAGATGGCGCGCGTCCAGCCCGACCAGGCTCATCAGTTCGCGCACCGTCTCCGCCCGCCGACGCGCATCTCCGATCCCGTGGATGACCAGCGGTTCGGCCACGATGTCGGCGACCGTCATGCGCGGGTTCAGGGCGCTGTAGGGATCCTGGAAGACGTACTGGACGCGCCGGCGATAGTCGAACAGCGCCCGGCCCGAAAGGCCGAGAATATCGACCTGGCGCTCGCCGTCGTCGTAGAGGACCTGCCCGGCGTCGGGCGTCAGGGCGCGCATGATGATGCGGCTCAGCGTGGTCTTGCCGCAGCCGCTCTCGCCGACCAGGCCCAGGCATTCGCCGCGGCGTATGGCGAAGCCGACATCGTCGACGGCGGCGATGCGCCGGCGCGCCCCGGCCAGCACGCCGCCCTTGCGGATCGTGTAGGTCTTCGAGACGCCCCGCACCTCCAGCACCGGGCGGTCGCCGCTGGCCTGGGGCCGCTCGCGCGCCGCCATGATGTGGCCCGTCTCCGACCGTGCCTCCCGGATCGGCACCAGCCGTTCGCCGGGGGGCATGTGGAAGCGCGGGACGGCCTTCAGCAGGGCGCGCAGATAGGGATGGCCCGGCGCGCGGAAGATGTCCTCCACCGTCCCCGCCTCGACCACCTTGCCGTGGTAGAGCACCACGACCTCGTCGGCGACGTTCGCGACCACGCCGAGATCGTGCGTGATCATCAGCACCGCCATGCCGAGGTCGGCCTGCAGGTCCTTGATGAGCTTCAGGATCTGCGCCTGGATGGTGACGTCCAGGGCGGTCGTCGGCTCGTCGGCGATCAGCAGGGCGGGCCGGCAGACCAGCGCCATGGCGATCATCGCGCGCTGGCGCAGGCCGCCGGAAAGCTCGAAGGGGTAGGTGTCGAAGGCGCGTACCGGATCGGGAAAGCCGACGAGACCCAGCATCTCTTCGGTGACCCGGCGCGCGTCGGCGCGGTTCGCCGTCCGGTGCAGGCGCAGGGCTTCCGATACCTGGTCGCCGATGGTGTGCAGCGGCGACAGCGAGGTCATCGGTTCCTGGAAGATGATCGAGATCCGGCCCCCGCGCAGGCGGCGCATAGCTGCCCCGTCGGGGTCCAGCCGGGCGATGTCGGTCGGCGCGGCGGCCGGGTTGGCCGGGTCGTCGAAAAGGATCGACCCGCCGGTGATCGACGCCACATGCGGCAGTATGCCCATGATCGCCTGGGCCGTGACCGACTTGCCCGAACCCGATTCGCCGACCAGCGCCACGGTGCGTCCGTGCGGAATGCGGAAGGACACGCCCTGTACGGCTCTGGCCGTGCCGCCATGGACCCGGAAATCCACCTGCAGGTCGCGGACTTCGAGCAGGTGGGGCATGGCGTCAGATGCCGTCCATAGCCGAGGCTTTGCGCGGTGGTTCGATCCCGATCGCGCGGAAGTTCTCTTCGGTGGGCGGCGACAGGTCGAGTTCGCGGTCGGTGGCTGCGCGCGCCGCCGCCTGGGCGATCTCGACGAACCCGTCGAGGGTGGAGTCGACCGACACGGACTGTTTCCCGCTTCCGAGCCGCAACTGCATCCAGCCCTTTTCCCGGTCCCGGCGCGTCGAGAAATAGCGCAGGTCTACTTTGTCGATCTCTCGCCAGCGCACCGTAGCGTTTCGCGCGCCGCGGGTCGATACGCCGTCCTCGTTCAGCGTGACGGCCGTCAATTGCCGCATCAGCGTCGACAGGCCGAACAGCGCGAAGACGATCGCCAGTCCGCCCAGGATGACGAGGGCGGGCGTGCTGTCGGCGAGCCAGGGCAGCGGGCCGGCGGTGAGCAGCAGCCCGCCGCTGGCGCGGGCGTAGTCCGCGGCGAGCGCGGATGTCGGATAGCGATGGATCGTCATGCCTCCGTCCGGGTTTTGCGAGCAGCGGGGAAGGCCTCTTCCGGCGCCAGCCAACGTGCGGCTCTATGTACCGCGGTTCGCTTGCGGATGGTCGCGCAAAAATCCCATGCGCCCGCGTCCATGACGACGTGATGGGTGAGCAGGCCGGTGGGCTCGTCCGGCACCGCGCCGCCGCGGCGCGCATGCAGATGAGCGAGGATCGGCGCCAGGGCGCGGGCGCTGCCGACGAAGTCGCGACGGCCGCGCCAGTCGAGCGGATCGCAGCGGCAGTCGAGCCGAACGAGGCCGGGCGATCCGGCGCCCTTGCCGCCGAAGGTCGACAGGCCGGCATAGCCCAGAGCGGGCAGCCGGTCCGCGAGGGGTGCCCCGATCCGGTTCCAGGGCGGCACGAAGACGGGCAGGAAGCGGTCGCCGAACAGCGCCGACAGGCGGGCCTGCCCGTCGAGCAGTTCCGCCGCCATCGCCGCGATCGGCCGATGCGCGCCGAACTCGGCCTTCTTTTCGCCGGCCGGGGCGTGATTGGTGTGCCGGAAACCGTGCTGCAGAGCGCGCCAGCCGGGCAGAACGCCGATACGTGCCGCGAGCGCCGGCCTCGCTTCCCGGGGGATGACGGCGAGGGCGACCGGTGCCGGGCCGGCAGCGGTGGCGAGACGGTCCAGGGCCGGCCCGTCGTCCACCGCATCGTCGTCCCGCCACCAGAACGTCGCGGTGCGGCCGGATGCCGCCCAGCGATCGAGCTCCGCGTCGAACGCCGACCAGGCGGCGATGCCCTCCGCTTCGGCCACGCGGCTGCTCAGCCGGCCGTGCTGCGCGCGGCCAGCGCGGCCCGCAGCACGCACGGGCAGGTAGCGCTGCGAGGCGTCAAAGGAGACGTAGTTGCTCTGCAGCAGCGTGACGCGCGACGGGTTGGCCAGCGCGAAGTGCGTGGGCTCCTCCGCGGCGGCGGGGCTGGCCGCGGGC